>NZ_LIQQ01000211.1 GCF_001418565.1 Streptomyces graminilatus
GGGCGGCGGGGGCGAGAACAAGGTGGGGAAAACCCCCGAATCAGGACCCCGGTATCTCCGGGGCGCATACGGGTTTGCGAGGCACCGCCCTGGGCAATGTAGGCTGACGACTCGTCCTGGGCGCGTAGCTCAGTGGTAGAGCGCCGCCCTTACAAGGCGGATGTCGGCGGTTCGAAACCGTCCGCGCCCACCAGGATGGTCAGGATGCCTGACCAGCAGGAGAAGCCTCGGCTTCCCTGTCAGAACCGGCCTCGGACTCCCCGTCCGGGGCCGGTTGCGTGAGCGCTGCGTGAGCGGCAGTGCCGTTGATCTTGACGGGCTGGCCCCTTCGCGGCATCGGAACCACCTTGGCCGCCGCCTCGGCGATCGCCCGGTCCACCTGCGGCAGCATGTGCGCATACGTGTCGGATGTGATCGCGATGCCCGCATGCCCGAGCGTCTCTTTGATCGCGTGGAGATCCCCGCCCCCGGCGTGAATCAGCGTGGCCGCCCCGTGCCGCAGATCGTGCAGCCGCACCGGCGGCAACTCCGCCTGGCCGTACAGCTCCGCGAACCGGTCCGTCACATGCGACGGCCGCAGCCAGCTGCCGTCCTCCCGGGTGAAGATCCGGCCGGTGTCCACCCATGCGGCGCCGAGCTTCGCACGTTCCTTCTCCTGCTGCTCCCGGTGCTCCCTCAGGACCTGGATGGTGCCCGTGTCGAGGGCGATGGTGCGGGCGCCCGAGTTCGTCTTCGGCACGTCCTCGTACACCGTCCATCCGTCCTGCACGATCTGCCGCGCAACGGTGAGCAGCCCCTTGTCCAGGTCGACGTCCGTCCACCGCTGCCCGCACGCCTCACCGCGCCGCAGCCCGCGGAACGTGACCAGGTGGAACAAGGCGTACAGCCGGTCATCGACGGCGTGCTGCAAGAAGGACCCCATCTGCTCGGGCGTCCACACCATCACCGCCGACGGCTTCTCGCCCGTCTCCTGCCAGCGCCTCACGTGCTCGTCGATCCACAGCAGGCCCTTGGGCCGCCTGCCGGAATCCATCTCCACGTGCGAGGCCGGGTTGAACGTGATGCCGAACCGCTGCTGTGCGATGGCGTCGTTCAGGGCGGCGCGCAGTGTCGAGCGGATCCGCTGCCGTGTGGCCGGCCCCACCACCTGCCGGAAGGGTGGCATCTCGTCCAGCTTCGCCTTCTCCGCTGCGAGGCGTGGCCGCTCGGTAGCCGGCGGGACTCCGGGCTTGCCCCACTTGCAGCGGGCCATCTGCTCACGGCGGTCCGCGTTCTCCGTGACGATGGTCTCGTTGTCGTCGGCGATCGCGTCGAACATCTCCCCGAGGTGTGAGACGCGGAGCCGGTCCAGGCGCAGGTGCCCGATGCGGGGCTTGAGGTGGACGCGGATGTTGGACTCGTCCCGGCTGATCCCTGTGCGCCGGCCGCGCCGTCCTGCGAGCCACTCGTCGAGCCATGCGCCAACGGTCGTCTGCGCGGTCAGCGACTGCCCTGTGGCGTACCGCCGACGCACGTCGTCGAGCTCGGGCAGGGGCGCCTTCTTGTCCTTCGACACCAGCTCCAGCAGATCACCGACCCTGACCTGTCCCTCGGTGTCGTCGCTGTCCGCGACGGCGAGCAGGGCCCGCACCGTGTCGAGGACTTCCTGAGCGTCCTTGGCGGTCTCGTACCCGGAGCGGGAGAACGACCGCCGGGTGCCGTCCCCGCGGGCCGGAAGCTCCTGCCGCACTGCCCACACCCCATGCCGCCGGGACGACAACTGCGGGCACGCCTTGCTCAGCGCCTTGCCATCTCCGTCACGGCAGTAACAACGGCGGTATGTGGAACCCTTCACAGCAGCTTTTCCCCCTCATTCTTCGGTTTGACCACAGTGAGATTGGCCTGAATCAGAGCCTGAGCGATGCTGCGCACCAGTTCAGGATGGAGAGCACGAAGTGAATCCGTCACTTGTTGCTCCACGATCTGGGCAAGTTCCCTCGCTTCCACCACCTCAATATCCACCCCGGACCGCGACGTCTCCTCCTGCGGCTTCAGGTCTTCCAGACCCATGTCCTCCAGCGTGACCTCGCGGAAGGGGAAGGCGAACTCCGACCCCTTCCACGACAGCCCCAGCCACTGGAGTGCCAGGCGCCGGAGACGGTCCGTGAATTCGGCGGACGCTTTGTGCATGCCTAGCTTTTCGACCAGCGTGGCCGTAGGGATCAGTGCCATGAGGTCGTCGGCGGTAGCTCCTGGGCCGTCCTGAGGGAACTCCCTCATGCCCACGGACTTGTTTCGGTACTGGTCTTCCGGCGGCATGAAGAAGTAGGAGATGGGCTCGTCGAAGATCTTGCACATCGCGACGATCTCGCTCGCGTCGAATCGTCGTGGGCGGCCTCCGTGGTAGGCGCGTTCGGCGGCGCTGACGCTGGCGTTTGACCAGGACCGGCCGGTATAGCGCTCCAGCAACTCGGCGACGTCCTGCTGTGTCCAGCCATGGGTCCGCCTGGCGCGCATGAGGTTGTAGGAAACGATCTGATTGATCGACAGCACTGGATCCTCAGGACGGCGCAGATGTTCCGGAAGGTCGTCTCGTTCCCACGGCATGGTCTCGTCATCACTCATGCCCCCACCGTAGACCAGGGGTCAACGTCTCGCCAGATTCACTCTGCATCTCGTTGACCCTGTGACTTCGGTGGCCTATGGTCAACGGTATGCAGATTAATTCAGCGTCCGCGCTGAACTCTCCGTCGCTGCGTGCTGCACGCGAGGCGAAGGGGATGTCACTGCGGGCGGCAGCTCACCAGTCCGGAATCGACCCCGGCCACCTGTCCAAGGTGGAGCGCGGCGAGAAGCAGCTCTCCATCGAGGCGCTATACCGGCTGGCTGTGGTCGTCGATCTCGACGAACTCGCCAGCCACCTGAAGCCGCTCCTGCCGCGGGCCGTCGCGTGACCGCCCCGGCCCTGTCCATCGCCGAGATCCTCGGCCACGAACCGGCACTTATGGACCTGCCCACGTTCTTCAAGGCGTGCGGCATGGCCCAGTCCACCGGCTACCAGGTCGCTGCCGAGGGGAACCTGCCCCTCGAAGTGATCCCGCTCGGCCGCAGGCGCTACGTGCGCACGGTCGACGCATGGAAATTCCTCGGGCTCATCCCGCAGGAGAACGGCACCGCTCCGACGTACCAGGCCGGAGCGCCTGCCGGAAACGACGAAGCGGCCCGGGTACCAGCCGGGCCGCCTCAGTCGAGCAGATCCGCACTCACCAGCAAGTAAGAACAGGACAGCTCTATGAACATCTTGACACAGGCGGCACCAGCCGCCCCGACGCTCAGCGCATCCCCCACTGCGCTTCACCCCGACCCGATCGAGGCCTTCAACGCCCTCGTCGCCGAGTACGGCCTTCAGGTCGAGGAGTGGGACACCTCCACCCTCGATGAGCCCCTCCGCGACAAGCTCCTCGCGCACTACCTGGAGCAGGACGGCACCCGCCTCTTCGTCGTCCCGCTCGGCCAGGACCCCGCCGTACGCCTCGCCGCCCTCCACACCCTCCTCAACCACCAGGGCGTGATGCCGGTATGACGGCCGCACCGGACACCAGCCCGCTCGCCGGCCTGCACGTCGTGCCCGCCCTCGTCGACGGAACCCTCGTCGCCACCGTCTGCCCGACCCGCTTCTGCGTCGAGAACCACACCGGCGAGGACACCAAGCACCTTGTCGACGTCGGTCATGCGGGAGCCCACGTCGACGTGTACGTGCCCAACTTCCAGACGGGCGACGACGAGTTGTTCGCGTACGCCCACCTCGACCAGTTCCTGTACTCCACGGACCCGAAGACGCGAGCCGCGCACATCCGGGTCGAGGACGGCGGCGGCGAGGAATGGTCGCTCACCCCCGACCAGGCCGACAGGTTCGCCGACAGCCTCACTGTGTTCGCCGACCGGATCCGTGTCCTCGCCCAGGTCGCCCGTACGACCGACGAGCAGACCGAGGTGACGGCATGACACCGATCGCCACCCAGGCCGGCTTCGACGCCTTCCGCGACCGCATGTGCGACTACTTCGCCGCCCTGCCCGATGAGCTCGGCAAGCAGCCGCTCCACGTCACACAGGCCGAACTCGCCCCGGACACGTTCTTCGTCCACCGGCTCGACGCCGACGGCCACCACATCACCTACGACCGCCGCCAGATCAGTGGGCTCACGGTGCGCCAGTTCCTCGGCATCTATGCCCACTTCAGCGAGGACCCGATCCTCGAACGCGTCCGGGAGAACCACTACAACGACGAGGTCGAGAACGGGCGCAAGATCTGGGCGCTCCTCATCGACCAGATCGACCGCTCCCAGGATCCCGGCGGGGTCGTGGACCAGGTCATGACCCTGTTCTCCCGTACGGAGCCGACTGGGGCGACTGCGTGAGCGCCGACACCAACACCGTGACGGTCGGGGGCGCTCGTGGCGTCCCCGGCCGCCCGGCCCGGCCCGACCGGCCGCGCCGCTTCGACGACGACGCCCTCAACGACGCGTACTGGGCGCGGGTGATCGCGAACGTTGCTGCCGCCCCGCCCCTCACCGACCGGCAGAAAGCGATCCTTCGCGCCCAGTTCCATGCGCCCGCAGCGATCAGGGAGGCGGCGTGAACAAGCCCCTGTCCTACCTGGAACGCGCGGAGTTCCTCGCCACCGTCAAGACCATGGGCGAGGGCGACGAGATCGCCGAAGCCTCCTTCGACCTGATGGTCGACATCGAGTCCCGCATCCCCGCGCCCTGGTCCGAATCGGACCCGTTCGCCGCCGAGCGGTACCTCGCAGCCCGAGGAGCCTCCCCGACGGCCGCCACCCGCAACGCCGCCGAGTTCGAGGTCAAGTTCCGCGCCCTCTACGGACTCAGCACCGGCAAGCCGGCCGAGACCTTCCAGGACCTCACCAGCTTCATCAACACGCACGTGGACGGTGGCGCATGAACAACTACAGGGAGCCGCTGGACGCGGCGATCCTCGCCTTCAACCAGGCCGAGCGCGCCGAGTTCATGCTCGACACCGACACCCGGTGGCTCGGTCTCGACGGACCCGCCTACCTCTTCGGCGACATCCGCGTGAAGGCGTTCTTCGTCGACGTCCAGAGACGCCACTGGGTCGACGCCTACCTCGCCGTCGAATCCCTCTCCGGCATCGGCCAGACGAGCCCCGGCCATCTGGAGATGTACCGGCAGTTGGCTATCGACGCAGCCGAGGCCCGGGATCTGTGGGTGTTCACCGACACCCGGGGTCGGTGGAACGCCGTCATGACGCCCGTCACCGAACTCGCCCGCAGGTGGGAGTATCCGCCGCCCGTCCGGCTGCCCGACGGGAACTGGGCCCGTAACTGGCTCGACCTGCCCGAGCGGACCGACGGGCAGGAACTTGCCTGGATCGCCCACGGAGGGAAGCCGGTCCACACCTACCGGTCGGAGGCGCAGCTGTGACCCGGGCCCCGCAGGACACGTTCCGCTCCGACCAGACCCTGGCCGCCGCACGGGACGCCGCCACCGACCCCAGCCTCGTACCGGTCGCGATCACCGCAGCCAACGGCGAACAGTGCACCTGGTGCGACTGCCCCGACGGGCCGAACTCGCCGCACAACCAGCGCGGCTACCGCTGCCCCGGCTGTAAGGCCACGGCGAAGAACGTCGTCAGCACCTTCACGGGGCCCAACCTGCGATACGACTTCCCGGCCTGCGAACGGCACACCACCGACATCGTCGCGTCCGTCGCCCAGGTCGTGGGAGGTGCCCGATGACCGAACGCCCGGGCCAGTGGCCGGTCAGGCGCGTCGACCCCGACGCGGTCGCAAGCACCGGAGACGACGCAGAGCAGTACCTGAAGCGGGCCGCCGAACGAGGACGGCACGAGATCGTCCTCGGATCGATCCGCGCCCACCTCGAAGAGCAGCCCACGGCCACCGCCGTATACGCGGCCCTGCGGCACTGGATCAGCGACCTCACCTCCCTCGGCGAAGACGTCGCCCGCGCCAAGAAGCGAACGGCCTGACCCGTGGGGCGGGCGCCGGCTTCCCCCTTCCGGCGCCCGCCCCGCCACACGAACCACCGATCCAGCTCGTAGAAGAGAGCAGTTCGTGAACGTCGGCAGCATCATCCCCGCCGAACTCGGCGATGCAGCACTGGCCTATGCCGCCCTCGGCGTCAAGGTCTTCCGCGTCCGCCGGAACAAGACCCCCTACGCGAACTGCGCGCGCTGCGACAAGCAGAGCAGCCTGTACGTGAAGCACCGTCCCGAGGAGTGCCGTTGCGGCGTGCCCACCTGCCACGGCTTCTGGGCAGCCACCACCGACGCCAGCCTCATCCGAAAGTGGTGGACCGAGGAGCCTGACGCGAACATCGGCGCACCTTGCAAGCAGAACGGCTGGGCCGTCATCGACATCGACCCGCGCAACGGCGGCGACAAGTCGTTCCGTGCCCTGGAAGTACGGGTCGGCGTGCTGCCCGGCACGGTCATGCAGCTCACCGGTGGCGGCGGCCTCCACATGCCGTACCTGTCCCCCGGGTACGACCTGCCCGGCGAGCCCTTCCCTGGGATCGACTTCAAGCACAACGGCTACATCCTGCTCGCCCCGTCCGTACACGCCTCTGGCGGCCGGTACCGGTGGGCGGGCGACGGGCTGTTCCGCACCCCCGCCACCCCGTGGCCGGACACGCTCCTGCCGCGCAAGGAACGGCGTCCCGTACCTGCCCAGCGGCCGGCGCCCCGCCATCGCTTCCCGTCCGTCGCCAACTCTGCGCAGCGTCCCGGCGGCGGGAAGCTGTGGACCGTCGACGATCTCGTTCAGCAGGTCATGGACTCCCACGAGGGAGGCCGCAACCGCAGCTTCTACTTCGCGGCGTGTCGTGCCCACGAGCTCGCAGCGCAGGGGCTCATCGACCTGCGCGACGCCGAGGACGGTCTCCTGTCCGCCGCGGGGGCGGTCGGGCTGACCGACTCCGAGGCCCGCGCCTCCTTCGACAGCGCGGCCACCCGGCCCAGCGACAAGGGATGGGTGGCGTGACGACCGACATCGACCAGGCGATGGACGCCTACTTCGGTCCGGACGGCGAGGAGCCGCCCGAGGACCCGGAAGGCGACGCGCCTGCCGACGCCGCCCGCGAGCCAGCACCGCGCACCTGGGCGGCGCAGGATCTGCGGAGCGTCCTCGACGGCTCGTACAAGCCGCCGCAGCCCAGCGTGGGACGGCGGGACGACGGAGTCGGCCTGTTCTATCCGGGCCGTATGAACAGCGTCGCCAGCGAGTCCGAGGCGGGCAAGACCTGGCTCGCCCTGGTCGCCTCTCTGCAGGAGATCAACAACGGGAACCACGTCCTCTACCTCGACTTCGAGGACGACGCGGGCGGCGTCGTCGGCCGGCTCCTGTGCCTCGGCGCCAACCCGGCCGACATCCTGGAGTACTTCCACTACGTCCGCCCCGAGAACAGCCCCGGCCCCGTCGACCTGGTCGACCTGGCCGCCGTCGTGGACTACGGGCCGACCCTCGCCATCGTCGACGGCGTCACCGAGGGCATGAGCCTCTTCGGCCTGGAGCTCAAGGACAACACCGACGTCGCCAAGTTCGGCCGCACCCTGCTCCGGCCGCTGGCCAACGCAGGGGCCGCGGTCGTCACCCTCGACCACGTCGTCAAGTCCGCCGAGAACCGCGGCCGGTACAGCATCGGCGGCGTCCACAAGCTCAACGGCCTCAACGGCGTGATGTACATGCTGGAGAACATCCGTCCTTTCGGCGTCGGCGTCACCGGCAAGTCCCGCATCCGCGTCGCCAAGGACCGCCCCGGACAGATCCGTAAGAACGGCCTGCCGCACTCCAGCGGCATGCACTGGTACGCCGACCTCGTCGTCAAGTCCGAGTCCGCCGAGTTCGCCGAGGCCCACCTGTACGCGCCCATCCAGCGCGACGAGGCGGACCGCGAGGCCGACGAGGACGAGAAGCGCATCAACGGCCTCAAGCGCCAGGTGCTGGACGCCGTCCGCAAGGCGCCTTCCGCGCTCACCGGCAAGGGCATCGAGGACCGCGTCACGGGCAAGGCCGCGGACATCCGCCGGGCGGTCGCGGGGCTGATCGACAGCGGGCAGATCGTCGCTCAGCCCGGCCCCCGGAACGCCACCCTCCACTCCATCCCCAACCCCTCTGAATCCGTCCCTGAAGAGCCTGCCGCTTGACCTCGTCCCCACCTCGTCCCCACCTCGTCCGGACGCGGTGAGTGAGACCTCGTCCCTCGTCCCACTTCTTTAGGTGGGACGAGGACGAGGTCACACAGGAGGGGTTGTCTCATCAGCCCGGGACGAGGACGAGGTCACCACAACCGCAACAGGAGCCGTGCCAATGCCCGTTCTCACCACCACCCCCACCGTGCCGTGAACGTCGACGACGTCGTGGCCGAGAAGATCGCCGCCGCCCGCGCCCGCGCCGAGAACGCCAAGCGCCGGCGCGCAGCCCTCGCCGCCGCCCGGCAACGCGGCCTCGCCCACCGGCACGCCGCCAAGCTCCGCCGCCTTGCGGCCGAGTCCGGCTCGGCCGCACCCGACACCGAGGAGAGCCAGTGAGCGCACACCTGCGGCTCATCAGCACCACAGCGGATCCCGCCCGGGGCGACGGAGACGACTGGACCGTGATCGAGGAAGGCGCGGGCCTCGGCCAGGAGATGGTCCGCGCTGCCGAAGCCGCCGGGCTTTGCGTGTCCTGCTGGCAGACCAACGGGAACGACCCGCGCCACTGCTGGGGCAACGACTGCCGCAACCAGACGACCCACACCGATCAGAAGGAGACCCCCTGATGTCCGGAGAGACCGTCATCACCGTCGTCGGCAACCTGGTCGACGACCCCGAGCTGCGCTTCACCCCGTCCGGCGTCGCCGTCGCCAAGTTCCGTATCGCGTCCACCCCGCGCGTCTTCGGCAAGCAGACCAACGAGTGGAAGGACGGCGACGCCCTGTTCCTCACCTGCTCGGTGTGGCGCAAGGCCGCCGAGAACGTCGCCGAGTCCCTCACCCGCGGCACCCGCGTCATCGTGCAGGGCCGGCTGAAGCAGCGGTCGTACGAGACCACGCAGGGCGAGAAGCGGACCGTGTACGAGCTGGACGTCGACGAGGTCGGGCCGACCCTCGCGCGGGCGACGGCGAAGGTCGAGAAGAACCCGGCGGGCGGAGGTCAGCGGCAGTCAGGTGTTTCAAATGGAACACCTGACCCGTGGTCCACCGCCCAGCCCGCCAACGGCCAGGCCCAGGGCGGCCAGACCCAGGGCGGCGGCTGGGGTGGTGGCCAGCAGCAGCCCGCCGCGCAGGGCGCCGGGTACTCCGACGAGCCCCCCTTCTAGGAGGTCGACGTGACCGACAACGAGATCCAGGCGCTGTTCGTGGGCGCCGCCCTCGGCGCGCAGGGCATGACCCTGCTGCACGTCTTCTGGAACGCGCGGGACGCCCGCCGTGACGCGCGACGCGCCCAGGCCGCCGCCAAGCACTCCGCGGGCGACCAGTACCTCTACAGCCTCCGCCTGTACCGGATCCAGCGGCGTGCGGGAGTGCAGCGGTGACGGCATCGTGCGGTCTGTGCGAGGACCAGGTCGAGGCCGGATACCTGTGCACGAGGGACGCGGTACGGCTGGCCGAGCGCCTCGAAAGGCTGCCCGACCTGGCCAACGAGCTGGTCGACTTCCTGGTGCCGCCCCGCTCCGGGTTCGGCGAGCTGGTGACGGCGCGCACGGCCGGCCCGCGCTCGCCGATCAACGAGGACGTCCTCGACCTGATGCAGAGCAACCACGTCGGCGAGGTCGTGCACTCGTGGCGCGTCGACGTACAGCGCGAGCGCTGGCCGGACCACGGGGCGCCGCCCCCGGCCGGGCTGGCGGCGGACTGCAGGTGGCTCGGCATGGAGCTGGAGTGGATCGTCGCCCACTACCCGGCGGCCGGGGACCTGGCGCGCGAGGTGCGCGGCCTGGAGTCCGAACTCCGGTCCATCGTCGGGGATCCGGTGCCCCGGCGGCAGCGGCTCGGGCTGTGCGTCGCGGTGACGGACGACCAGGGCACGGTGTGCGGCGCGGTTCTGTCGCGACTGCCGGACGGGCCGGTGCGCTGCCGGTGGTGCGGCTGCGAGTACAAGGGCGAGACAGACCTGTTGCTGCTCCGGCACTACCAGCCGAAGGGAGCGGCGTGAACAGTTCCATAGCACACGGGGGGTGTGCTACTCTTCTGGAGGTGGAAACGTCTCCTTGGCGGGACCGTCTCCGCGCCGAAGATGAGCTGCTGGAACAGCTCGACGAACGCGCGGAACAAGCCCGCAGACGAAGGGCGCAAGCCCTGAAAGACGGGGTCCAGGAACACGGCAGCGTCTACGCGCTGGCGAAGCACCTGGAGCTCAGCGAGACCGCGATCTCAAACGCGATCAAGAAGTACACAACCGAATAGACCACGAGGGCCGGACGACAGCTCTCTCAGGCGCTGGAACGCCCGAGAGGCGCGCGCGTCGCCCGACCCTCTACCGAACATCCTGACTAGACCAGGAGTCGGCATGACCGATCTTGCCATGCCTGCGGCACGCCGCGGCACCCCGGCGGAGCAGCTCAACGAGCGCTTCACCGCCGCCTACACCCAGTACCTCCCGATGGTCCGCGCGACCATCAGCGGCCGTCTCGACACCAGCCAGAAGCACCTCGTCGACGACCTCGCGCAGAACACGTTCCTCGCGTTCTACACCTACCTCGGCCGCCTCGACACCGGCCGCGACTTCGGCGGCCTCCTCCGCGTCATGGCCCGCCAGTCCATCAGCCACCACTTCCGCGTCATGCGGCACACCCACGAGAAGCCCGCCGACACCGGCCACTACTCGTTCGCCAACCGCGAGATGGAGCCCGGCGCCGGCTACTACACCCCCGCCGCCACCGGCTTCCGCACCGCCACCATCGCGCCCCGCCCCGGCGACTCCGACCCTGACATGGACGAGGCCCTGCGCCGCGCCCGCCAGACGGGCGGCGCCCGATGAACGAGAACACCCGCGTCGCCGAGCTGCACCGGCTCGCCCGCCAGGACTACGCCAAGGGCCAGCAGGAACGCGCCGCCGTCCCCAACCTGCTCCCGTCCTACGCGGCCGGCGTCCACGCCCCCGAGCCCAGCGACCTCGACGTTGCCATCCGCGTCGGCCAGCAGCTGCTCGACAGCGACCAGATCCTTTCCCTCCGCGAGGCCCTGCGCCTCCTGCTGCGCGCCCTCGACGCCGAGCCGGTCGACGAGGAAGAGGCCGCCCGTCGCTTCGTCGCCAGGCACTTCCCCGAGGTGACCGCCTTCCTCGCCGACGAGCGAGGTGCGCGCCCGTGAGCACCGAGCCCCGCATGGTCGACGTGACCGTCATCGAGACGCGGATCGTCCCCATCCCCGAACCGGACTGGTGCGTCGACCCGCACGACGGTGCGCAGTACTTCACCGACCTCACCCACAACGGCCGCGAAACCGCAGCCACCATCGACACCAGGAACGGCAAGGTCCGCCTCCTGGCCGCATGGATCTCGCAGGCCCCGTATCTGGAGAGCACCCCCGAGCTGCACCCGGTCGTCTCCGTCGAACTCGACAGCGGCAGCTACGACTTCGACGTGAACGACGTACACCGGCTCACCGCCGTACTCCGAGCCCGCGCCGACGAACTCGACGAACTCGCCGCCCAGGCCCTGCGATACCGCGGGGGCGACCAGTGAGCCGCCTCAACGCCCGCGACGGCCTCGCCATCGGCGCCGCCACCGTCACCGTCCTGCTCACCGCCGCCGCATTCTGGCTGTCCTACGAACACCTCCACGACATCGCCGGAGGCAACGGCCTCGACGGCGCCCGCGCCTGGGCCTGGCCCGCCACCGTCGACCTGTTCATCGTCGCCGGAGAACTCCTCATGCTCCGGGCATCACTCTCCTGCCGCGGCATGGACTGGTGGGCCGTCGCCCTCGCCGCGTTCGGATCGCTCGGCTCGATCGCCCTGAACGTGTTCGGCGTCGGATACGGGGCCGACCCGATGGAGTACGTCGTCGCCGCCGTACCGCCGTCCGCGGCGCTCGTCGCATTCGGCGCCCTCATGCGGCAGCTCCACGAGCGCCTCGCGCAGGACACCCCGGACGCACCCCCGGACGCCGAGGACGCGACCGCGTCCCGCACCGTCCCGAGCGTCCCCGTCGTCCCGCCGGGCGTCCGGCTGCTGCCGGTGCAGTGCCGCCCGAAGCACACCGTCACCCTCGAACGAGCCGAGCAGCAGGACGCCGACGGGACGCCCGAACTCCCGCCCGGGACGGACCAGGACGCCGAGGACGGGCCGCCGCCCGAGCCACCCCTCATGACGTCCAACGACGTAGCCCGGCACTACGGCATCGACCCCTCCACCGTCCGCAGCTGGGTCCACCTCGGACGCCTCACCGTCCACTGCAAGGACGCCCGAGGACGCAACCTGTTCCACCCGGACGAGCTGCCCGTCATCTCCGGATCGGTGGTGCCCGCATGATGCGCGTCCTGTTCGGAGCCGTCCTCGGACTCCTCGTCGCTTACCCCGCCCTGCTCGCCATCGTCCTGGCCGCAGTCGCCGCGGCCGTCGCTCAGCCCGCCGTCCTCGCGTTCGCCGCCGGCGTCCTGCTCTGGCCGCGCATCACCCGCCGCATGCGGGGGTGGACGGCATGACCGAGCCCGTACAGCGGCAGCAGATCGGCTACGACCTCGCGGGCAACCCCATGTACGCGGCGCCCGTCCAGTACGGCCCGGCAACCGTTGCCCAGCAGGCAACGGCTCCACTCCAGCCCATCAAGGTCCATCCGTGGGGCGCATA
Organism: Streptomyces graminilatus; assembly: GCF_001418565.1. Lineage (GTDB taxonomy): Bacteria > Actinomycetota > Actinomycetes > Streptomycetales > Streptomycetaceae > Streptomyces > Streptomyces graminilatus. The sequence goes on from NZ_LIQQ01000211.1 coordinate 12,808, forward strand.
CCTCGCGGGCGGATGCCTCGGCCTGCTGGCCCTCACGGTCGTCGTCGTCCTGGTCGCGTTCCTCGTGTTCGGGTTCGCGATCCTCGCCGCCGTCCTTGCCGTGGTCGTCGTCGCCCTCGTGATCTGCCTGCTCATCCTGCGCGACGTCTGGCGCAGCAGCCGCAAGAGCTGACGGCCCCACCGTCCTCCGTCAGTTGTGACCGTCCTGACCACAACTGCGGGGGCGCGGTGGGGCCGGACAGCCCGGCCCGCGACCAGGAGGAAGCGATGCGCAAAGAGGTCGACCACAACCACCCCGAAGCCCAGCTCATGGGCACCGCCGTCCGGTACGAAGGCCACAACTGCACCGTCGTCGGCCTCCAGGGCGGCTACGCCACCGTCAGCCGCGCCGACGGCTTCAAGCGCAGCATCCCCATCCACACCATCACCAACGGGAGCAACCGTGCCTGACCCGAAGCTCACCCTCGCCGACAAGCTCGGCATCGTCCGCCTCGAACTCCGGGGCGCCCGCCGCGCCATCGCCAACATCCAGGACCAGCCCGACATCGACCGCGGTATCGAGCGGATCAAGGAGCGCGCCCGCAAGCGCGAGGAACGCGCCAACCGCAAGAAGTAGCACCGCCCCGGGGACGGCGTCCTGCCACCAAGCCGTCGCCGTCCCCGGGCCCCGGACCGCCCAACAGAACGACCGGAGAGCCAGCATGACGAACAACGTGGTCCAGCTCCACAAGGACGCACCCCAGGACGCCGAGGACGCGCAGGACGCCGCCGCCCGCCAGACCATCATCGACGTCGTCCAGAACGCCGAACCGCGTCCCGTCGACCCGCCCGACACCGCCATCGAAGGCACCTGGCTCGCCGAAAAGCAGGCCTACCTCGCCGACGCGCCGCCCGTCGTACCCCCGGCCTTCCGCCGCTGGGACGCCTTCAAGCACACCGTCCGCTGGACCGCGTCCTACTACGGACACGTCACCGCCTTCCACACCCTGCGCGTCCCCGTCTACCTGGGACGCCTCCTGCTGCGCTCCCCGCGCGGCACCGGCCGACTCATCGTCCGCTGGGGCAAATGGGTCGCCGACACCGAAGCGCGCCCCGTCGAAGCCAAGGCCGCCGCGTCCGCAGACATCGAGGCCTGGCTGTCCCTGTCCCGCGAGAAGTCCCGCCGCGTCCGCCCCCGCCGCATCGCGTCGGCGGCCGTCGCCACGGTCACCGGCATCACCACCCTCGTCAGTGGCTTCCTCGTGCCCGGGTGGACGGTGACCGCCGCCCTCACGGCCGCTGCCCTCGCAGGCCTGAACGGCCGGAAAGGCGACAAGCGCCTGATCACGCGCTACGTTGCCACCAACATCCTGCGCCGCCTCGACTCCACCGAGGTGTTCGACGCCCTCGCCGCGATCGGCATCGAAGGCAAGAAGGGCCGCAAGGGAGTCGAGTTCGCGGCCGAGGTCATGCGCGACGGGCCCGGCTGGCGCGCCGAGGTCGACCTCCCGCCCGGTATCAAGGCCACCGTCGTCCTGGAGAAGCGCGAGGAGCTGGCCGCAGCCATGCGCCGGCCCATCAGCACCGTGTGGCCCGAGGGCGATCGCACCGCCCACCCCGGCCGCCTCGTCTTGTGGGTCGCCCAGCGCGACCCTGCCAAGGCCGCCCGCAAGCTGTGGCCGCTGATGAAGGACGGCCAGGCCGACGTCTACCAGCCGCTGCCCTACGGCTTCGACCCGCGCGGCAACCTCGTCGAGATCACCCTCATGTACTCCAACCTGCTGGTCGGAGGCATCCCCGGCTCCGGCAAGACGTCCTGCGCGCTCGCCATCGTCCTCGGTGTCGCCCTCGACCCCACCGCCGAACTGTGGATCTTCGAACTCAAGGGGTCCGGCGACCTCGACTCCGTCAAGCCCGTCTGCCACCGCTACGTGTCCGGCGACGAGGACGAAGACCTGGAGGCCGCCCTCGGCGGCATGCGCTCCGGGATCGCCGAGTACCAGCGCCGCGCCAAGTTCATCAAGTCCCTGCCCGCGTCCGAGGTCCCCGAGGGCCGCAAGGTCACCCGCGCCCTCGCCGAGAAGTACCCCGAGCAGCAGCTCGGCCCGCGCGTCATCGTCGTCGACGAGGTCCAAGAGCTGTTCACGCACGCCGACTACAAGGACGAGGCCGCCGCGCTGGCCACCCGCCTCATCAAGAAGGGGCGCGCATACGGCATCATCCTCATCCTCCTCACCCAGAACCCCGACGCGCCCTCGCTGCCCACCGGGGTCTCCTCGTCGGTCGGCACCCGCCTGTGCCTCGCCGTCATGGACTGGAGGGCGAACAACAACGTCCTCGGCACCGGCGCCTACGACCGGGGTATGCGCGCCACCGACATCTCCGTCGACGAGCAGGGAACCGGCATCCTCGCCCGGGGCCGCGAAGGCATCACCGTGCGGGCCGCGTTCATCAAGCAGACCGAGGCCGAGGAGATCGGCAAGCGCGCCCTCGCGCTCCGTACCGCCGCCGGCACTCTCACCGGACAGGCCGTCGGCGCGGCCGTCGAGGAGCAGGACGTCGAGACGGTCCTCGACCACCTGCGCGCCGTCTGGCCCGATGGCGTCGAGGCAGTCCACTCCCACCGCCTCGTCGAAGCCCTCGCCGCCTACCGGGCCGACCTGTACCGGCCATGGACGGAGATGGACGCCGCAGGCTCATCCACCGCCCTCAGCGTCGCCCTCAAGCCCTTCAAGGTCGCCACGAAGCAGCTCACCATCCGGGAGTGCTGCGGCGGCGCCAAGGGGCTTCGCTGGGCCGACATCCCGACCGCCGAGGACGGCGACTAGAGGCCGCCGAGCCGGTTTCGGCAAGGGGCTGTGGTTTCACCCCACCCCGAAACCGGTTTCGACCCCGATATCGGACCCCACCTGCACAGTTTCGAGTTTCGGGCCCGCGTCGCGAGGGGGCGTATCGGCCCTGAAACGGCCTCGCTGAGACCCACGCAGACCGACACCACTGCCCCACAGCAACGCCAACTGTCAGTGCCCAGTAGGAGGATCCAGACATGTACGAGGGCAACGAACGCCACATCTGGAGCGACGACGGCATCGCTCGCATCAAGGACACCGACCGAGCAGTTGAGCTGTCCGCACTCCTCGACGAGAACGACCCGGCCCACGTGGCGATCGAGCAGACGCTCCTGCTCTTCGCGGCCAGCGGCGTCGAACTGTCCGCGCACGCGGTCGAGACCGCCGTCAAGGTCGGACGGCACCAGCACCGCATCCTCCAGGAAGCCGACGAGTCCGCGCACGGCGTCAAGCGCGACCAGGAGGGCGGAGTCGTCTACTACGCCCGCACCGGCTCGATCATCAAGATCGGTACCACGACCAACATGCACGCCCGCATGGCCGAGATCCTCCCCGACGAGGTCCTCGCCACCGAGCCCGGCAGCTACCGCCTCGAAGCCCAGCGGCACCGCCAGTTCCGCAAGCTCCGCGTCCCCGGCAAAGTCGAGTGGTTCCACGCTGGGCCGCTGCTGCAGGAACACGTCCTGTCCCTCCGTGCTCTCCACGGTGAACCGGATCCCGCGCTCCCCGTACGTCACAACAGCTGAGAGAGACTGGGGGCATGGAGTACCTCTCCCTGCCCCCAGGACTGCTCACCGCCTCCATGGCCGCCCGTGCCTGCGGGGTGAAGCCGGCCACCATCCGCGACTGGGTACGCCGCGGCATCCTCACCCGCGCCGGAGGCTCACCCAAACGCCCGTACTACCGCGTCACCGACGTCACCGAAGCCATGCTCGCGGCCAAGCCCAGCCGCCCCGGACAACGCGGAGTCACAGCCGCTTGACGTGCGACGATCCATGAGCCACGATCGCGGTGTACAACTGTGCCCTCAGACGGCACCACAAACACACGAGGCCCCGCCCGCCAGCGGGGCCTTTGCCGTACCCGGAGGAGGTGTCGTATGCCTCTGCCCGACGGCATGGCCACCGTCACCCTCACCGGCGACTACCCGCACCCCGACGGCATCCCGATGGTCGGACACGTCCGCCTCGAACCCACCGCCGGCCGCCTCATCCACACCGCCAGCGGCACCACCGTCCAAGGCCCCGCCCGAGCCAACTTCGACGCCAACGGCCACGTGTCCATCACCGTGGTCGCCAACGACGCCGACGGCATCAACCCCACAGGCGGCACCTACCAGCTCACCCTGTCGTTCTACGACGCCGACACCGTCACCTTCCCCGTGCGGCTCCTCAAGGCCACCCCCAACCTCAAGATCGCCGCACTCACCCCCGTCACCGCAGACGACGGCAACTACCTCCTCGTCCAGGGCCCACCCGGACCAGCAGGAGCCACCGGCCCGACCGGACCCACCGGCACGACTGGCGCGACCGGAGCCGCCGGAGCGCAGGGCATACAGGGGCCAGCAGGCGCCACAGGCCCACAAGGACCAGCAGGAGCCGGCGCCGCGATCCGCAGCAGCGACGGCCGGATCAACCTCCAGATCATCACCCCGCCCGTCGTCGCCGGATGGGCCATCGTCACCACCACGGGCGGCGTCGAGATCGGCAACACCATCCCCGGAGCCGTCGGCGACCGCATCTGGTACTCGCCGTCATTCCTGCGTACGTACGGCATCGTCGTAGACACCGGTATCCGAGGGGCGAGTGGCGTCTCTCGGTACACCAGCTCCGGCACCAGCACCCCCGAGACCGACGGGTACGCCCCGATGTACCCGCAGGCCGCGTTCGCTGGCGTCGCCGGTATCCGTGAATTCATCGTGCAACCCGGCGAAGTCGACGGATCCGGCAACGTGAAGATCGTGCTCGCCTACAGGGGAAACAGCGCCGACGGCACAAGCCAGAAGCTGTACTTCGGCGGCGACCCCTCCGGCTACAGCGGCGCCTTCTTCATCGCGAACATGGGCCCCGCACCCGCCTGACCACTACGCCCCCGTCAGCAGACCTACCCGCGGCCCCGCCTCCACGGCCGGCCATCGCCGCCGGGCCGCACCGTCACCTCCGGCACCTGCCCCGACCGGCGCGCCCTCGTCGTGCCCGCTACCGCGCCCACCATCAGGCACGCGGCGGGCAGCAAGAGCAGCCACCACTGCGTGATGACGGCCGCGAGCACCAGGACCAGGCCGACAGCGAACACCCCGAGCGCCCAGTCCGAACGTCCCTCTCCAGCCACAGCAACCCCCTCCAGTTGTAGGCGCAGCACGATACGGAGGCAGACGGCCATGCCCAAGTCTCAGCGCTGGCGCGTCTGCTCCACACCTGAGTGCCCCGAGTTCACCCAGCACGGCAAGTGCGACGCACACCGGGCCGAGGCCGAGCAGCGGCGAGGCAGCGCACGACAGCGCGGCTACGACCGAGACCACGAGGTGCTGTTCCGTAAGCCCGTCATCGCACGCGACCCGAAGTGCGTGTGCACCGCCGAGGGCCACGGGCACTGCGGCCCGTGCGGCCAGCCATCCCGGCACGCCGACCACCACCCCCACTCCCGCCGCGAACTACAGGCCTTGGGCCTCGACCCCAACGACCCGGAGTACGGGCGCGGCCTGTGCGGCCCGTGCCACAGCAGCCACACCGCACGCGAGCAGCCAGGAGGCTGGCACCGATGACCGACACCACACGCACCGTCGTACTCAAGCCCGGCGACACGCTGCTGATCGGCAACCTCGGACAGACGAGCGAGGACGCACTCGACGCACTGCACGAGGGCGCCGCCCGCCTCCGCTCCGCCCTCCGCCTGGCCGACGTCCTCCTGTTCGAAGCGGACATCGACACGGCAGCGGTCGCGCCGCTCGCGCCGGTACCTGACGCTGTGGTGCTCAGGCTCTTCGGCCGTGAGGCAGTGGCTGCGCACCGCGAGACGCTCGCCGCGTGGCTGAAGGCGAACGACATCGACCCAGACCTGGTCGCCGACGACTGGCTCAGCGTCGAGGAGAGCGCAGGCCTGCGCCTCATCCGCTACGCGGCCTACCGTCTGACGAAGGACGGCCGGCGACTGCGCGACCCTCGCGACGGCGACCGAGCCTGGACCATCGAGCGCGTGTCACCGCTGGCCGTCGACCTGGACCTTCCGGACGACGCGCGACGTCACAAAGAGTGACCCCAGACCATGATCACCCCGGGGGGTGACCCCCAATCAAGATCGTCTGGGGGACCGCCGGGGAGGGCGCTCCCTGTCTGTACGGGTCTGGGAGGCCCGCAGGCAGCGCCCAAGCGCCACGCACCGTAACCAGGTTCGGCCGCAACGGCCGGACCCCTTCCGAGGTGCCGCAACGGCACTGTGGGGGTGATCGGCATGGCCGGAATGGGCCCTGCCCCGAAGCCGAACGCCCGGCGGCGCAACGCCACCGTGGCCACGGTCGAACTGCCCGCCGCCGGCCGCGAGGGCGCAACGCCACCGTGGCCTCTACTCGCCGACATCGTCCTGTCGACGCAGCGGGACACAGCACAGCGAGCGGCCGATGAACTGGAACTGTCCCTGGCCGAGCCGAACCTGACCGGCCGCCAGCGCACCACCGTGCAGCGCAAGGCTGACGCGGCCCGGGAAGCGGCAGCCATCCTCACCGCCCAGCTCGGTGCCCAGGAGCGGGTGGAAGCCGAGCTGTGGGAGCAGCTGTGGGCGCTGCCTCAGGCTGTGGAGTGGGAGCGTGCCAGCTGGACGCGCGAGGTCGCGCAGTACGTCCGCTGGAAGGCCCGCGCGGAACAGGGCGACCTGGACGCGTCGAGGGAGGCCCGGCAGATGGCGGACCGGCTCGGCCTGTCGCCGCTGGCGATGCTGCGGCTGCGCTGGAAGGTTTCGGCGGACGACGAGGAGCGTTCCGCGCGTCCTCGTCGACGGGCGGCGACCACTGGCCGACGTCCGGACGATCCGCGGGCCACTCTGCACGTGGTGGAGTGAGCCGTGGGCGTCCTGATGGTCCCCGCGCCGGACGCCGAACCGTGGCCGACGCTGGGACCGCAGGTGTGCGACCTCATCGAGGAGCGGGCCGTCCACGGGCCCGGCGCCCTGCGCGGTCGGCCGTACGTGCTGGACCCGGAGAAGCGCGGGCTGATCTACCGCTGGTACGAGGTGTATCCGCAGGACCACCCGCGTGCGGGGAAGCGTCGCTTCAAGCGCGTCGGCCTGTCCGTCCGGAAGGGGACGGCGAAGACCGAGCTGGCCGCCGCGGTGGCGTTCGCCGAGCTGCACCCGGACGGGCCGGTGCGCTGCGACGGGTTCGACGCGGACGGCGAACCCGTCGGCGTCCCGGTGTCGGACCCGTTCATCCCGATGGTGGCGTACACCGAGGAGCAGACGGAGGAGCTGGCTTACGCGGCCCTGTACGTGATGGTCACGGAGGGCCCGGACGGTGACCTGTTCGACCCGGGGCTGGACCGCATCATGCGCTGGGGCGGCTCCGGCAAGGCCGTTCCGCTGGCATCCTCGCCCGACTCCCGCGACGGCGCCCGCACGACGTTCCAGCACTTCGACGAGACGCACCGCTTCACGCTGCCCCGCCACCGGGGCGCCCACCAGACCATGCTGGCGAACATTCCGAAGATCATGATGTTCGACCCGTGGTCGCTGGAGACGACGACCACCTACACGCCGGGCGAGGACAGCGTCGCGCAGGGCACGCACGAGTTCGCCGAGCTGATCGCGGCGGGCAAGTCGAAGGACCGGACGCTGTGCTTCTTCCACCGGGAAGCCACGCCGAAGCCGGACGAGGACCTCTCGGACGACCGGCAGATCCGGGCCGCGGTCCGGGAAGCGTCGGGGCCGTCCATCGCGGCCTGGCCGGACTTCGAGGGCCAGGTCGACGCGATCGTCTCGCTGTACAACGCGCCGGACACGGACCGGGCGTACTGGGAGCGCGTGTGGCTCAACCGGCGCGTGCAGGCAGGCCGTCAGGCGTTCTCGGTCGAGCGCTGGTCCGAACTGGCCCGGCCCGGCCAGCCGCTTCCGCCCAAGGGCGAGAAGATCGTGATCGGGTTCGACGGCGCCCAGTTCCGTGACGCCACCGCCCTGATCGCGACGCACCTCGCGACCGGCTTCCAGTGGTCGCTGGGCATCTGGGAGTGCCCGCCCGGCGCCAACGACGACGGTGGTGAGGCCTGGGAGTGCCCCGAGGACGAGGTCGACGCCGTCCTGGTCGAGGCGTTCGGCAAGTGGGACGTGGTCCGCCTGTACGCGGACCCGCCGTACTGGGAGGGCATGATCAGCCGCTGGAAGGGCCGGTGGGGTGACAAGCGGGTCACCGAGTGGTGGACCAACCGGCTCAAGGCCATGGCGTACTCGCTGAAGGCCTACCAGGGCGCCATGAAGTCCGGCGCCCTCACCCACTCCGGTGACCCCGTCTACGCCCGGCACATCGCCAACGCCCGCCGGAAGATGCTCAAGATGCTCGACGAGCAGGGACAGCCGCTGTGGGTCATCGAGAAGGAACGCCACCAGTCGCCGCTGTCCATGGACGGCTCGATGGCCGGCTGCCTGTCGTGGGAGGCCTACCGCGACGCTATCAAGGCGGGTCAGAACAAGCCGAAGAAGAAGGCCGCCATGGTCGTGATGTGAGAGGGAGGCGGCTGTGGACCTGAACAACCTGACCGAGGAGGAATGGGCCACCTACCTCTCCCGCAGCCACGACTTCGAGCTGCAGGAACTCCAGTCGCTGAACGCCTACTACGAGGGCGACCAGCCCCTGTCGTACATGCACCCGGAGCTGCTGAAGGAGATCGGCGACCAGATCCGCCAGGTCGTCATCAACTGGCCGCAGCTGGTCGTCGACGCCGTCGAGGAGCGCCTGGACGTTGAGGGGTTCCGGTACCCGGACTCCGACTCGGCGGACGACGACCTGTGGAAGTTGTGGCAGGCCAACGGCATGGACGAGAAGAGCCAGCAGGCCCACGTCGACGCCCTCGCCATGAAGCGGTCGTTCCTGGTAGTCGGGTCGAACCCGAAGGATGCCGCCACCCCGCTGGTCACGGCCGAATCGGCGCTGCAGATGTACGCCGACTTCGACCCGGCGACGCGAGAGATCCGGGCCGCGCTGAAGCGGTACAACGAGATCGACCCGCTCACCGCAGCCGTCCGCGACCGGTACGCCACCCTGTACCGGCCCGACGCCACCGTGCACTTCAAGTCCGGTGGCCCGGGCACGTGGACGGTCATCGACCGGGACGACCACAAGGTGGGTGAGCCGCTGGTAGCGGTCATGCCGAACCGGGGCCGTCTGCTGGTTCCTGGCGGTCAGTCGGAGATGAAAGCCGTTCTGCCCGTCTCGGACGCTGCCTGCAAGATCGCCACTGACCTGATGGTCGGCGCCGAGTTCCACGCCCTGCCCCGAAGGGCCGCGTTCGGCTTCGACGAGGAAGACTTCGTGGACGTCAACGGCAAGCAGCTGTCGGTGTGGTCCCGTCTGACCGGGCGGATCTGGTCGACGTCCAAGACGAGGAAAGAGGACGGCGCCGACGTCATCCAGTTCCCCGCCGCCGACCTGTCCAACTTCCACGACACCATCGAGCTGCTCGCCCGCATCACGTCCGCGCTGGCCGCGCTGCCGCCCAACTACATGGGCCTGGTCGCCGACGACGCCGCCTCGGCGGACGCGATCCGCTCGCGCGAGACCCGGCTCATCAAGCGGTGCGAGCGCAAGCAGAAGCCGTTCGGCGGCGGCTACGAGCGGATGAACCGGCTGATCATGCGGATCATCGACGGGTCCTGGGACCCGAGGCTTCAGCGCCTGGAGACCCTGTGGCGGGACCCGGCCACCCCGACGTTCGCGCAGAAGGCCGACGCCACGGTGAAGCTGGTGCAGGCCAAAATCATTCCGATCCCGCAGGCCCGCGAGGATCTGGGCTACTCGGCCTTGCAGCGCGCCCGTATGGCGGAGATGGACCGCGACGCCTTCACCCGCGCGCTGGGCGACGACTTCGCCGCCGGGTACGGGCCCAAGCCGGGCGACCCGGCCATACCGGCCGTGCCTGGGCCTGCCGGTCCGGTTCCGGTGGGGTAGCCCGTGGTCGACACGATGACGCGGGCCGTCGCCCTGGAGCAGTACAGGCATCAGCAGTTCCTGGTACGGCGTGCGGTGAACCGGGTTCAGGCGGTGTGGGGGCAGATCAGCCAGCGGGACATCAGTGGTTCGTGGGCCCAGTTGTCGCCGCTGCTGGTGGCCGCGGTGACCGAGGCGCAGACCGAGGCCGCACGGCTCGCCGATCCGTACCTGGACGCGGTCCTGGCCGCCGAGGACGCCGACCCTGCCGCCGCTGGGAGGGTCGTGCCGTCCGCGTTCGCGGGGATCGCCTCCGACGGGCGCCCGCTGCTGTCGCTGCTGTACCAGCCGGTCATCGACTGGAAGGTGCGGATGCTCGCCGGGCAGTCCCCCGACGATGCGTTCCGCGGGTCCCTGGCAAGCGCCCTGCGGATCACCTCCACACAGGTTGCGGATGCCGGGCGCGGGGCGACCAGCGTGGCCATGGCCGGCCGCCGGACCATTCAGGGCTACGTGCGTGTGGTGCAGCCGCCCGCCTGCGGACGGTGCGTGATCCTGGCGGGCACCGAGTGGGGCTGGAACAAGGGCTTCCAGCGGCATCCCCGGTGTGACTGCATCCATCTGCCGACGACGCTGATCGCCCGCAACCAGCACCGGGGCGGCCTGCGCGGCGACAGCTTCTCGCCGACGACGCGGCCGGGCAGCGCGGAGCGCGGGTTCATCAGCCCGCGCGCCTACTTCAACGGCCTGTCCCGCGCCGAGCAGGACCGCGTCTTCACCCAGGCCGGCGCGCAGGCGATCCGGGAGGGAGCGGACATGGCACAGGTCGTCAACGCCCGGCGCGGCATGTCGACGATGACCGCCTACGGCCGCCGCGTGCAGGCGACCACCGAGGGCACGACCCGGCGCGGCGCCTTCTACCGGCAGGAACGAGCACGCGCGGTCGCGGCCGGGCAGACGACGGCCGCGAACTTCCGGCTGCTGACGCCACGCCTGATGCCCGAAGAGATCTACCGGCTCGCGCAGAGCCGGGACGAGGCGCTCGCCATGCTGCGGCGCTTCGGCTACCTGACCTGACCCCGGCGCAACGCCGACGGTCACCACCTCCTGCAACGGGAGCAGCAATGAGCACACCTCCAGCGCCGGCCACCGACCCGGCGGGCAACCCGCCGACCCCCGGACCGGCCCCGGCAGCACCCCCCGCCCCTGCGGTACCCGCAACGCCGCCGGCGCCCGCCCCGGGCGCACCTCCGGCGGGTGACGGTGACCCGGCGCTCGGCCCGGAGGGAGAGAAGGCCCTCACCGAGTGGAAGAAGCGGGCCAAGGAAGCTGAGCAGCGGGAGAAGGACCAGGCGGCCCGCCTCAAGGAGTTCGAGGACCGCGACAAGACCGAAGCGGAGAAGCAGGCGGACGCCCTGAAGGCGGCCACCGAGCGCGCGGAGCAGGCCACCCGGCTCGCGGTCAGCTCTCAGGTCGAGGCCCTCGCTGCGGGCCGCTTCCAGGACCCTCAGGACGCGGTGACCGCCCTCCAGAGCGGCACCTTCGTCACGGCGGACGGCACGGTCGACCGGGCCGCCATCACGGCCGCGCTGGACAACCTCCTGACCCAGAAACCGCACTGGGCGCCGTCCGGTCCGCTCACACCGCGCCCGGACCCGTCTCAGGGGCCGCGCCCCGGCGGCACTGCGGGCGGCGTCGAGGACCAGATCGCTGCGGCGAAGGCCAAGGGCGACTGGCGAACGGTGCTGTCCCTGGAAAACGCCAAGCTCGCCAACGTCAAGAACTGATCATCCGGGCAGGCAGGACGCCGCGCCCCGCACCCTAAGGAGCCCCCATGGCTGGGAGCATCACTGCCCTGGGCACGACGTACAACCTGCCCAACTACACCGGCATCCTCCACCAGCTCACCCCCGACGACACCCCGTTCTTCTCCGCGATCGGCGGCCTGACCGGCGGCGGCCAGAGCACCGCGAAGGAGTTCGAGTGGCAGACCTTCGACCTGCGCAACGCAGGCCAGAACACCGCCCTTGAGGGGCAGGACGCGCCCACGGACCAGGAGCGGGTGCGCGGGTCGGTCGACAACATCACGCAGATCCACCACGAGACTGTCGGCGTCTCCTACACCAAGCTCGCCGCGGTCGGCGCGCACTCCGGTCTGAACATCGAGGCGACCAACCCGGTCCGCAACGAGCTGGACTGGCAGACGGAGCAGATGCTGAAGCAGATGGTCCGCGACGTCGAGTGGTCCTTCGTGAACGGCCTCTACCAGAAGCCGTCCGACAACACGACGGTCCGCAGGACGCGCGGCATGATCCAGGCGATCACCACCAACGTGCAGAGCTTCGGCTCGGCGCTCGGCTCCGCGGCCGGCGCGATCAGCACGGACGCGTTCACGCTCTCTGCTCACGGCCTGGTGGCCGGCGACCAGGTCACCCTGGACACCATCGTCACCCTGACCGGTGTCAGCGCGGACACCCCGTACTACGTGGTGACGGTGACCACGAACACCTTCAAGCTGGCCGCGACCAAGGGCGGTGCGGCCATCGACCTGACGGGCGGCGACGGCACCGCCAACGTCACGAAGCTCGCCGCAGTCAGCAAGAGTGCCATCGACGGTCTGCTGCAGACGGTCTTCGACAACGGCGGGATCATGGAGTCGGAGACCGCGACGCTGGTCGTCGGCTCGACCTCGAAGCGGGGCGTCACCGACGCCTACGCGAACGCCTACGGCAAGTACCAGGAGACCAGCCGTTCCGTCGGCGGCGTCAACCTGCAGACGATCCAGACCGACTTCGGCGTGCTGAACATCATGCTCGACCGGCACATGCCCAAGCACAAGATCATGGTGGCGTCGCTCGAAGAGTGCATGCCGGTCTACCTGGAGACGCCCGGCAAGGGTCACTTCTTCGCCGAGCCGCTCGCCAAGACCGGCGCCAAGGAGCGCACCCAGCTCTACGGCGAGGTCGGCCTGAAGTACGGCAACGAGCGCAAGCACGGCCTGGGCACCGGCTTCCTCGCCAGCCTGTAGACGGGGAGACGGACGGTGGCACTGGCAACCCTCGCGGATCTGGTCGAGCGGCTCGGCCGTGACCTGACGGCAACGGAGGAGCGTCAGGCCACCGCCTGGCTGACCGACGCGACCGCGCTCATCCTGAAGCCGTTCCCGCAGTACGCGACCGCACCCACGGACATCTCCACCAAGGTCTGTTGCGCCATGGTGCTGCGGAAGCTGGACAACCCGAACGGGAAACGGCAGGAGTCGCTGGACGACTACTCGTACACCATCGACTCGTCCCGCTCGCGGGGCGAGGTGTACCTGTCCGACGACGAGGCCGACGAGCTGCGGCCTCCGAAGAAGTCGGCGTTCAGCATCGTCCCTGGCGCACCTGTCGAGGAGTCGTGAACGTCGACGGCGTCCTCGCCGCCGGCAGGACGGCGGCCGAGTCCCGGATGCGGGACACCGTCCGCCTCTACACCCAGGCAGATGACGTCTTCAACCGGACCACCGGCACCACGGTGCCCGGGGCGAAGACGACGCTGTACGAGGGCAAGGGGCGGGTCAAGCCCATCGGGCAGAGCGGCGGCGAGGACACCTCCGCCGGCGAACGCGAGGTGCTGCTCCGGGAGTACGAGGTGTCGCTGCCCTGGGCCACGGTCCTGCCCGGCGGCACCCGCGTACTGCCCGGTACCCGCATCGAGGTCCTGGTCTCGCCCGATGCCCGCATGACGGGTCTGGTCCTGTGGGTCGTCGCAGCCCAGTTCCACGACCAGGCGACAGCCTGGCGGATCAGTACGGAGGACAGGTCATGACGGCGGGACGCTTCGACATGCGCGACGTGCGACGCCTGGAACGCCACCTGGCGCGCAGCATCCCCCGGGTCCGTAAGGACGCCCGCGCGGTCACCACGCGCGGCGCCCTCAACGTCAAGAACAACTGGCGGGCCAACGCCCGGGCCACCAGCGGGAAGCACGCCAAGCACTACCCGCGCACCGTGGGCTTCGACATCGCCGCCTACGGCCGCGACCTGTTCATGGCCACGATCGGCCCGGACAAGGCCGGGATCCAGGGCCCGCTGGGCGCCATCCTGGAGTACGGGTCGGTGCACAACCCGCCCCACAACGACGGCGGCCGGGCACTGGCCACCGAGATGCCCCAGTTCCTGGCCCAGATGGAACTGCTTGCCGCGCGCGGCCTGGCCTGGTGGTGACTCGATGGCCACACCACCGGATGTCCTGCCGCACATGGACGCCGTCCAGGCCGCCCTGGAGGCCGTCGACCTGACGGTCTACGTGGGCGGCGCCCCCACCGGCGAAGGCTGGACGCCGCCGGACAAGTTCTGCGTGCTGTACCCGGACCCGGGTATGGCGGTACGGGCGTCGCTCGCCGACGACCGCACGCACTTCGACTCGACCATGCAGGTCACCTGCGTGGGCAGTGACGTCGAGCGCGCCCTGTGGGTGGCCTCCCGCGTCCGCCTGGCCCTCGCCGTGCCCCTCACGGTCGTCGGCCGGTCCTGCTGGCCGGCCGAGGACCTCGGCGGGCCGCCCGTCCAGCGGGACGACGACGTCGCCCCGCCCGTCTATTTCGTGCCGGTCCAGTACCGGATCTGCTCGACCCCCGCCTGACCCGACAGGAGAGTCCCTCATGGCGCTTCTCGCCCAGCAGGTCGTCGCACTGAGCGGCCTGACCCCGACCTACTCGGCTGCTGCCGCGTCCACCACGGTGACGTGCGGCGAACGCAGCTTCCTGCACGTCAAGAACACCAACGGCTCCAGCATGACGGTCACGCTCACGGCGACCGCTAAGGTCCGCGGCCAGGCCGCCGCCGACGTCGTCGTGACCGTCCCGGCGACGACCGGCGACAAGATGATCGGCCCCATCACGGCGGACCTGTTCGCCTCCGCGGTCGACGGGGTGAGCGCGTCGGTCACCTACTCGTCGACGACCAGCGTCACCGTCGCCAGCCTCGTCATCTGACCTCGCCCGGCCTGTCCCGTCCGCCCCGCCCGCCCCGCCTGCCCGGGGCTTTTTTCATGCCCTGAGGAGGGTTCATGTCCGACCTGATCAACGACGGAATGACCAAGGTGAGCTGGGTTGCCAGCATCGCCAACATCAACGCGCCGACCGCGGCCGAGCTGACGGCGGGCCAGGACTTCACGACCCGCATCACCCCCGACGGCCTGAAGATCGACCCGTCCACGGCGGACGTCGACACGTCCAGCCTGGCGTCGACCTTCGACACCAAGACCGTGGGCCGCGTGGGCTTCGACACCGAGACGACGTTCAAGCGCGGCACCACCGGCCCGGAGGACCTGCCCTACACGACGCTCAAGTACGGCGTCAGCGGCTACCTCGCCATCCGCCGCGGCGTCGCCTACGCCACCGCCTGGACGGCCGGGCAGAAGGCCGAGGTCTACCCGATCACCTGCGGCGAGCCGCAGAACAACGCTCCCGCGGCGAACGAGGTCATGAAGTTCACCTCTCCGATGAAGGTCACCAACCCGCCGGCGACCGCCGCGACGGTCGCCTGATGCCGAACATCGAGGACATCCTCAAGGCCGCGAAGCCCCGGGAACGCACCGTCCGTGTGTGCGTCCGGGGCGACCTGGCCAGCGAGGCGGAACGCCTCGCGGACGAGCTGGCGCAGGTGTCGCAGGAGTGGGAGCCCTCCAGCATCGCGGACGAGCACCCCGCGCGCACGATCGCCGCCCAGCTGCGCATCGCGCAGACGGCGGCCAAGGCCGCCGAGGAGCCGTTCGTCCTGCGGTTCATCGGCGACCAGGCCTACAGCGACCTCCTGGCCGCGCACCCGTCGGACAACGCCAACGAGCTGTTCGACGACCGGACGTTCCCGAAGGCGCTGATTGTCGCCTCGTGCGTCGACCCGAAGATGACCCCCGAGCAGGCCAACGCCCTGTTCGAGATCGTCAACAAGGGCGAGCAGAAGCGCCTGTTCGATGCCGCGTGGGAGGTCAACAACGACGCGGCAGCCGACGCGTCCCCTTTCTCGCTGGCCGCCTCCGCACTCCTGGCGGCCGTTGGCGGCGAGAAGTAGAAGCCGCCCGCGCCTGGGGCGTGCCCCGCTCCGTGTTCATGGGGCGCACCGTCGGGCCGGGCGAGCCGTTGTGGCTGGCCGAGGACCGGGCATGGGCGTTCGCCCTGCTGGAGGTTGAGGCGGACGCCTGCCCGGAGTGCAGGCAGCCGTGGGGCGAGGCCACCGATGCGGCGAACGAGTTCAGCTACCGGGCTGAGCTGATCCGCTGCCACGCCTGCACGGCGTCAGCGACGGCCGTGAAGGCCTACCAGGACAAGGGCGGCAAGTCCGAGGGGCTGCACGTCCACATCGAACGGCGCCCGTAGCGCCCTGACGTGACGGGGGTGAGCTGTGGCCACCCGTACCGTCAACGTCCGCCTGGTCGCGGACGTCAACCAGTACACCCGCAGCATGCGGCGTGCCGCCGACAACACGTCCCGCATGGCCGGAATCGGGGCGAAGGCCGGCACGGCGATGGTCGCGGCGTTCGCGGTCGCCGCCGCCGCGGCGGCCAAGTTCGACAAAGAACTGAGCAACGTCCGCGCGGTGACGAGCGCGTCGGCAGCGGACATGGGCAAGCTCCGGGCCGCCGCGCTGGAGGCCGGGAAGACCACCAGCTTCACGGCGACGGAAGCAGCCCGCGCGGAGGCCGAGCTCGCGCGCGCCGGCGTCACGACCGCCGACATCATCGGCGGCGCCCTGAAGGGGTCGTTGGCGCTGGCCGCTTCCGGGCAGGTCGACCTCACCGAGGCCGCCGTCGTCTCCGCGCAGGCGATGAACACCTTCGGCCTGGCGGGCAAGGACGTCACCCACATCGCCGACCTGCTCGCGGCCGGCGCCAACAAGAGCGCGGCGGACGTGCACGGCCTGGCCATGTCGCTCCGTATGGGCGGCCTGCTGGCCCACCAGACCGGCCTGTCCATCGAGGACACCGTCGGCACCCTGGCGGCGTTCGCCGACCACGCCCTGATCGGCTCGGACGCAGGTACCAGCCTCAAGGTCATGCTGCAGCGGCTGGTGCCGCAGTCCAAAGAGGCCAAGGGCACGATGGACGCCATCGGCTTCTCCGCCTACGACGCGTCTGGCAAATTCGTCGGGTTGTCCGAGCTGGCCGGCCGGATGAAGACGTCGTTCTCGAAGCTGACGCCCGAAGCCAGGAACTCGGCCATGGCGACCATCTTCGGTGCGGATGCCGTCCGGTCGGCGACGATCCTCTACGAGCTGGGCTCGGAGGGCATCAACGAGTACGTCAAGTCCGTCAACGACCAGGGCGCGGCGGGCCGCATGGCCGCCGTCCAGACCGACAACCTGATCGGCGACCTGGAGCGGCTGCGCGGCGCGTTCGAGGTCGCGCTCATCGAAGGCGGCTCGTCGGCGAACGGTGCCCTGCGCGACATGACGCAGTGGGTCACCCGTCTCATCAACCTGTACAACGGCCTGTCACCGGAGCTCCAGCACGCCGTCACCCTGTTCACCGGGGTCGGCGGGGTGGTGACCCTCCTTGGAGCCGGGCTGCTGCTTCTGCTGCCGCGCATCGCGGCGACCCGGGCGGCACTGGTCAGCATGGGCATCACGGCCGCCCGCACCCGCGCAGCGATGATGGCCCTGGGGCGGCTCGGTAACGTGGTGATCGGTCTCACCGCGGTGAGCTGGAGCATCGACAAGATTGCCCAGCAGTTCGAGGCGACCCCGCCGAACGCCACGAAGATGGCCAACAGCCTCGTCGACCTGGCCCAGAAGGGGAAAGCCGCAGGCGAGCTGACGCGCCTGTTCGGCGACAACCTCGACGGATTCGGTGAGGCCGTCAAGCGCATCGCGCACCCGGGCGGCATGGACCGGGTCGAGGACTTTTTCGGGTCGTTCGACCCGGGCACCGACAAGGGCGGTCCGGGCCTCGACAAGGCGACCAAGAGGGTCGAGGCCCTCGACGAGGCGCTCGCCGCGCTGGTGGACTCCGGTAGTCCCGACGTGGCAGGCGATGCCTTCGGCCGGATGGCCGCGGAAGCCGAAGCGCAGGGCACCAGCACGGAGAAGCTGCGCACCCTGCTGCCGAAGTACAACGAGGCCCTGGTCGGGACCGACACCCAGTCCAAGCTGACCGCCGAGTCCCAGGCCAAGCTGGCGAAGGAAGCCAGCATGACCGCCGACGAGCTGCAGGACCAGCGGACCGAGGCGGAGAAGCTCTCGGACGCGCTGAAGAACCTGAACGGCGGGGCCATCTCGGCGGCCGAGTCCGAGATCTCCTTCCGTCAGTCCCTGAAGTCTCTGTCCGATGCAGTGAAGGACAACGGCCACAGCCTCGACGTGACCACGGAGAAGGGGCAGGCCGTCAAAGGCGCCTTCCTGGACGCGGCCAAAGCGGCGATG
This sequence comes from Streptomyces graminilatus, assembly GCF_001418565.1. GTDB lineage: Bacteria > Actinomycetota > Actinomycetes > Streptomycetales > Streptomycetaceae > Streptomyces > Streptomyces graminilatus. Next base: position 31,164 of record NZ_LIQQ01000211.1, read on the forward strand.
GAGAACGCCAACGCGGTGGCCGAGCAGAAGGGCAGCCAGGAGGCGGGCCAGAAGGTCCTGACGAAGGACATCCGGCTGCTCAAGGAGCAGATGTCCGCGCTGGGCTTCTCCAAGGACGCGATCGACCGGCTCACAGGTGCCTACCTTCGGCTGCCTCCGGTGGTGCCCACGAAGGTCGAAGCGAAGACCACGCAGGCCATGAAGGACCTGGAGGCGGTGAAGGCGAAGGTCGCCTCGACCAAGGGCAGGTCGTTCACGATGTCCGCGCTGACCAAGGAAGCGCGCACCGCCCTGGAGGACCTCGGCTTCAAGATCAAAACCACCAAGGGCAAGAAGGTCACCATCACCGTGCCCACCGGTGCCCAGAAGACAGCCGTCGATGCCCTGGCCGCCGCGATCCGTGCCCTGCAGGACAAGTCTGTGGCCGTGACCACGACGTTCTACACGAGGGGGACCAAGAGCAAGGTTGCTCCCGCGCACCGCGACTACGGGGCGCAGGCCGACGGATCGATCCTGTCCTTCTACGCGGACGGCGGGGTGCGGGAGAACCACGTCGCGCAGATCGCGCGCAAGGGCTCCTGGCGGGTGTGGGCGGAGGACGAGGCTGGGGACGAGGCGTACATCCCGCTCGCCTCCAACAAGCGGCCGAGGTCGCGGCAGATCGCCGCCGAGACGGTGAAGCGGCTCGGCGGCAGCGTGCAGTGGTTCGCCGACGGCGGTATCCCCGGCTTCACGTACGCGCCGACGGGCAGGCCGGTCCTCGGTGGGCCGTCGGACGCCAAGTCGCGCTACGACCAGGAGATCGAGGACCTCAAGAAGGCTTGGGCCGACCTCACCAAAGCGTTGGCCGACGCCAGGAAGAAGACCGACGCCCTCAAGGACGCCGAGCGGAACCTCGCGCGGGTCCGCAAGTCGAAGCCGACGAAACGGCAGCTGGAAGCCGCGCAGGACAGGGTGGCCGACGCCCGCAAGGCGAAGGGCACGGCCGACGCCAAGGTCCGCCAGGAGCGCGCCGACGTCTACGCCGCCGACGCCGAACTGGGCCTGAAGAAGGGCGCGAAGGCACCCCGCGGGTTCAACCTGAAAGCCTACGAAACCCAGTTGAACGAGAGCGTCGCGGCGACGGAGACGTGGCGCAAGAACCTGTCGAAGATCGGGCAGCGGGGCGGCAAGGAACTCCAGCAGCTACTGGAGGGCATGGGCGAGGACGGCTACGCACTCGTCAACGCCCTCGCCGGGGCGTCCGACAAGCAGTTCAAGTCCATCGTGGCCAAGCTGGAGAAGACCGGTGACTTCGCCAAGGCGACCTTGAAGGACTTCACCAGCCAGCTCGGCAGCTCGACGAAGGAGAGCCAGAAGTTCGCCGCCGACCTCCAGAAGCTGGCGGCGGCCGGGTTCGGGGACCTCGCCCAGGCCCTCGCCGCGCAGGGTGACGCCTCCGCGATGGCCCTCGCCTCCGAGGCCGTGGGCAACAGCAAGGCGGCTGCGGCGGCCAACGCCCAGGTCGGCAAGGCGCAGTCGACGCTCACCGGCGAGGACCTCGCGAACTCGCTGGTGCTGCTGTCCACCCTCCGGGGCGGTCCGGGGCGCGGGTATGCCGACCTGATCGCCGCCGGGCTGGACACGGCGACGATCAAGGCTCTGGTCCCGAAGATGACCAAGCAGATCGGCGGCCTGCCGGAGGCGAACAAGGCGACGTTCGTCCGGCAGTGGGTCGCGCAGGGCGGCAAGGCGATGGCGGCCGGCGGCATCCTCAACCGGCCCACCATGGTCCTGGGCGGCGAGGCCCGCGTGCCCGAGTCGTGGATCCCGTGGAACGGCAGCGCCCGCTCCAGGGCGCTGCTCGCCAAGACCGCCGCCGCCATGGGCTACCAGATGGTGCCCGCCGGACGGTACGGAGGCGGCGGCGTCTCCTCGGCGGCCGTCGCCCGGGAGGTGTCCCGGCAGATCACCGTGAACCTGTACGGGGCCAAGCAGTCGACGGCCGAGCAGGCCCACGACATCGGCCGAATCATCGCCTTCACCAGCTGAAAAGGGGTTCGGTATGCCGTACACGCCGGGCGCCGCCCTGGACGGCCTCAGGGCGAGCCTGGGCAGCGTGAACCTGGGTGCCGTCGACTCCGACGGCACCGCCTGGTTCCTCCAGAGCCTGGACGGCTGGGACAGCCCCGAGGTCCGCGCGGAGTTCACCGACCGCGAGGCCGACCACGGCGCCTGGGCGTCCCCGGTCTACCTCGGCTCACGCCCCATCACCCTGGCCGGCACCATCGTCGCCCCGTCGCAGGACCTCCTGGAGGCGGCGATGGAGCGGCTGCGTGCAGCTGCCGCCCTCACCGACACCGTGCTGACGGTGTGGGAGACGGTGGCGAAGCAGGCCACGGTGCGCCGCAGCGGGAAGCCGCTCATGCAGTACGTCACCGACACCACGGCGACGTACTCGGTGATGGTGACCGCGCAGGATCCGCGCCGGTACAGCACCACCCTGTCCACCGGCACGACCGCGCTGCCGTCCACCACCGGCGGCCTCGCCTTCCCCGCCGCGTTCCCCCTCACCTTCTCGGCGGCGACCGTGGCCGGACTCATCAACGCCGTGAACTCCGGGACCGTGGACACCCGGCCGGTCCTCACCATCACCGGCCCGGTCGTCGCCCCTGTCATCGCCGCCCTGTACCCGGACGGCACCGTGCGCCAGCTCATCTACTCCCTGGACCTGGTCACCGGGGACGTCCTGACCATCGACACCGACGCGCGGACCGTCCTGCTGAGCGGCGGGGTGTCGAGGCGCCGGTTCATGACCGTTGCCGGGGGCTGGCCCGTCATCCCCGCTGGCTCGTCCGTCAGCTACCAGTTCCAGTCCGGCACCTACAACGCGACCGCGATGCTGACCGCCTCTTGGCGCTCGGCATGGATGTGAGGAGGCCGGTATGCCGGTAGACCCGTGGGCCATCGACACCCTGACGTTCTCCGGGCTGGAGGCCCGCAACGCGGACAGCATGCTCGTGATGGGCAACGGGACCGCGCTCGGCTCCCGGTCCGGGGTGCGCCCCGGCGACCCGGGCCTGACCGTCACCCTGGCCGGTACAACCATCAACTGCAGCGCGGGCGTGGCTGCCGTCGCCTACGCCGGGCAAGGCATCTACCGGGTGGCGTTCCCCTCCTCGGTGTCTCCCGGCACCTACACCGCCGCGCACGCCACCCTCAACCGCATCGACCTGGTGTATCTGCGGGTGTGGGACAACGCGGTCGACGCCTCCGGCCTCAACAAGGCGGACATCGTCTACCTGGCCGGCACCCCGTCCGGATCGCCCGTCGCGCCGACTCCGGCGGGCACCCAGATCTACATGCCGCTCGCCACGATCACCGTGCTGTCCGTGTCGAACGGCGGCACCGCCTCCGTGTCGACCGCTGTACGCCCGGCGACCGTTGCACCGGGCGGCATCCTGCCCGCCACTACGGCCCCGTCCAGCCCGTACACCGGCCAGTACTACGACGACGGCAGCAACCTGCGCCGCTGGAACGGCACCGCGTGGCAGACCGTGTCACCCCTGGCCGTGTCTGCGTCCGACCAGATCAGCATGCCGGGCTCGTTCACGACGGGTAGTTTCGTCGACTTCACCGCCGGTCAGTGGCCGCCCGTGACGGTGACTGTGCCGCCCTCGGGACAGGTGCGGGTGACGATCGGCGCGGCCGTCGCGAACACCGTCTCCGGCAGCGCGACGGCATGGGCATCGTGGCGGGCCACCGGCGCGTCCACCATGGGCGCCTCCGAGAAGAACTCGGTGACCACGATCGGAGCCCGCACGTACGCGAGCCGGGTGTACGTCCTGTCCGGGCTGACTCCGGGCGCCTCCCTCACGATCACGCCGGTCTACCAGGTGTCCGCAGCCGGCACGATCGGCTCGGTGACCCGCGTGTCCGACGGACAGCTCATCGTGGAGCCGATCGCCGGATGAGCGCCGTCACCCTGGCCTGGTTCGGCTGCGATCTACAGACCGGCGGGATCATCGAGGACCTGCCCGCCCTCACCCCGTCCGGAGCCCTGTCCCGCAGGCTCGGCGACCTCACCACCCTGCAAGCGACCCTCACCCTGCCCGGTGCCCCGAGGGGGTGGGCGGAGGCTACCGCCCCGGGTGCCACGCTGCTGGTCGCCGTCGACACCGCCACCGACACCCCGCTGTGGGCCGGCGCCGTCGTGTCGAGGGAAGGAGGCAGCGGCCAGAGCGTGCAGCTCGGCGCCGCCACCCTGGAACGGTATTTGGACGGCCGCTACCCCGGCACCCAGACCCTCATCGGAGCCGACCAGGCCGCCGTCGTCACCGCGCTCGTCACCCCCGCGCTTACCGACGGCCCGCCGCTGGTCATCGACGCCCCCGCCACCGGGGTGACGCTGGACTACCTGACCCAGGACGGCGACGACAAAACGATCCTGTCCTGCCTCCAGGAACTCATGGGCATGGACGGCGGCCCCGAGTGGACCATCGACGTCACCTGGAACGCCGCCCACAACGGCTTCGAATTCCCCCTGCGGGTCCGGCCCTCGGTCGGCCTGCACACGGCGACCTCGTGCACATTCGACTTCCCGGGCTGCGTCGCCGCCTACACGCTCGCCGAGTCCTACGAGGCGGGCAAGGGCGCCACCGTCGTCGTCGCGCGCGGCGAGGGCGAGGGAATCTCGCGTCTCACCTCGTCGCCGCACGTGGCGACCGTGCTGATCGCGAACGGCTGGCCGCGCTGGGAATACCGGTTCACCCCCGCGACGGGCGTGACGGACCCCGACCAGTTGGAGGCGCACGCCGCCCGGTCCCTGGCGCTGATGGCGCAGGGAGCCCAGGTGTGGTCCGTCGAGGCGGTCGCTTCCCGAGCCCCGCGCCTGGGCCAGGACTGGGGGCTGGGCGACAGCATCCACCTGGCCGTCGAGACCTCGCCCCGCCACCCCGCCGGCGCCGACATGACGGCCCGCTGCTGGTCCTGGGAACTGGACGCCGGCGCCGACCGCGTCCGGCCGATCCTTGTGGAGGAGAGCTGATGCCCCGACAGCTCGACCAGCTGCCCGCCGACGCAACCAGCCTCGCCCGCCGCCTCGTCACCCTGGAACGGGAGGTGAAGGAGCTGAGGGCCGCCCGCCGTCTCGGGTCGGCGACGGCGAGCAACATCCGCCTGTACTCGGCGGACGGCACGGTCCTGCTGGCCGAGCTCGCCCCCGACGACAGCGGCGCGGGTGGCCTGTGGACCCGCGGCCTGCAGAGCCCCCTCAACATCTCGTCCTACCTCGGCTCCGGAGAACTCGCGTTCCGGCCCGTTGAGAACGGCCTCGTCCAGGTGCCGGGCCGCGTCTACTACGACAGCGACGCATACCAGTACTCCGACCTCACCCTGACCTCAGGCGCGGTCGCCGCAACCGACCACCAGGCCCTGCTCAGGCTGGAATCGGTCTTCCTGGGCCAGACGCCCTACGCCTACCTGCAGAGCGAGAACGGCGGCGAGTGCGGCCTCGACGTCACCGGAATCCTGACCGCGGGAAGTTTCGCCTTCGGCCAGGCCGCCATCACACCGTCCGCCGCGAACACCCCCACCTCGGTGGCCGTCACCGGCCTCAGCGTCAAGGGCACCACATTCCTCGGCTACGCCGTGGCCACCACCACCAGCCCCGGATCACAGGTCACCGGCACGAGCGCCACCTCGGTCACCTCGTCGGGCCTGACCGTGTGGGCCACCCGCACCAACACCACGCAAACCTTCGTGAACTGGATGGTGATCGGCCTGTGAGCACGCCCGCCCCCGCACCTGTCTTCGAGCCCGCGCTGTGGTACTCCGTCGTCGCCCGCGACGACAACGAGGCCTGCGCCAACAACGGTCAGGAGTTCACGGTGAACCCCTGCTACTCCAACGGCGGCATTGTCGTCATCGAGTGCGGCCTGTGCGGACAGCACATGACGCTCGTCTCCGCGGCCCTGCTCGACCCGCAGCCAGAGTTCTCCTGACCCATCTCGACCCATTCCGCCCCGGAGCCAGCAAGCCGGGGTTTTCTCATGCTCTGGAGGGCTCGTGAAGACCGGACCTCAGCGGTATCCAGGCGCGAGCCTGGCCGCCTGGTATCAGGACACGTTCGGTGGCGACGCGATGGAGGTGAACGTCGTTGTCCTGCACACCACGGAGGGTCGCGCGCTGCCCGACTACGGGGGTGGCGGGTCGGCGCCGAACCTGACGGCGGTCCCTGATCTGGCGGCGAAGAAGCTGCGCTGGTTCCAGCATTTCGACATTGAGACGTCGTCGCGGGCGCTGGTGAACAAGCCGGGTGGCGTGGCGACGAACACCCTGAACGTCTGCCAGGTCGAGCTGGTCGGCACGTGTGATCCCGTCACGCACCGCGAGTGGGGCACCAAGCCGCACATCTTCTGGCCGGAGGCCCCGGACTGGGCGCTCGCCGAGCTGGTGGTGTTCCTGCGGTGGATGAACGCGCAGCACGGCGTACCGCTGGCGGGCCCGAAGGCGTGGCCCGCATACCCGAGTTCATACGGGGCGACGGACTCGCGGTTCACGTTCGCCGAGTGGAACGCGTTCGCTGGCGTGTGCGGCCACATGCATGTCCCGGAGAACGACCACGGCGACCCCGGCGCCCTGGATTTCAACCGACTGCTCGCCCTGGCCAAGGGCACCACCGAGGAGGACGACGTGCCGCTGACCGATGCGGAAATCAGCAAGATCGCCAAGGCGTCGGCGAAGGAGAACTGGGCGTACCTGCTCGACTCGCCGACCGCAGCTGAGGGCACGAACCCGGCGCGGACGGCAGGGACGTTCCTGCGCTACGGCGACGCGAAGTATGCCGCGACCACCGCGCAGATCGGTGCGTTGCAGGGCGCGGTGACCGCGCTCGCCGCTGTGGTGGGCAACGCGGGCGGGATCACCGCCGAACAGGTCCAGGCCGCCGCCGAGGCAGGCGCCAACGCCGCGCTGGACCGGCTCGGCGACGCACTCACCGAAGGGAACTGACCATGAAGGTGTCGAAGTACGCGAAGGCAGTCACGTCCGGACTGGCCGCGGGCGCAGCCTCGCTCGCCACCGCCCTGGCCGACAGCACCATCACCACCCAGGAAGGACTGACCGCCGTGGCGGCTGTCCTCGCCGCACTCGGCTTCACCTGGGCGGTGCCCAACAGAGACCCGCAGGGCAAGGCGTGAGCACCCCGGACCCCGGGGTGTACATCTCCACTGCTCAGATGTATCAGGAGGTGAGGGACCTGGCTCAGACGGTCGGCCGCATCGAGTCCAAGGTGGACGGCTTCATCGACGAGGCGAAGGACATCCGCTCGGATGTCCAAGACCATGAGCTCAGGATCCGCACCCTGGAACGCGCCCGCTGGCCGATGCCCACGATCGGTGTCCTCGCCGGACTCGCCGGCGCCGCGACGGGCGCTGTCGCCCTGTTCGCCAGATGACTGCGGCCCCGCTCTCTTCGGAGGGCGGGGCCGCTTTCGTGCGTCCAGGGTCAGTTCAGGGCGTCGATGGCCTTCACGATCAGGGCTCTCGCTTCCGGCCCGTACACGGCCATGCTGCGCATCTGCTCGAACGCCTTCACGTACATGGCGATCTCCGACGGCTGAGTTACCTGCACCCGCGCCGACAGCAGCTCGACCGAGACGAGCGCCTCGTCGTATACGTGGAACAACTCCTGCGGCCACATCCGCCGTCGTGGGGTCGCACTCGGGATGACACCCAGCGATACCGCTGGCAGGGCCCCCGCGGTCAGCAGGTAGCCGAGTTGGGCAGCCATGGCGTCCGCGTCGCCCAACTGGTAGTAGAGCACCGGCTCCTCGATGACCATTGAGAACCGGTGGCCCGGCTCGTGCAGGACCCGAGAGCGTTCCAGCCGGGCGGCCACAGCCTCGGCGACATCGTCGGGGATCTCCCGGAACTCGGCGATCGACGACAGCAGGCCGGCCGCGTACCCCTCGGTCTGCAGCAGACCGGGGACGAGGGTCGGCGAGTAGATCCGGAACAGCTGCGTCGACTTGAACAGGGGGACGTAGCTGTTCTGCAACTGCTTCAGCCCGGTGCGGACCTTCCTCCGCCACTCCATGTACATGGATTCGGCGTTGCGGGACTGGGCGATGATGTCGTCGGCTTGGCCGGTGGCGCCACACGCTTCGCACCAGCGGCGGATGTCGTCGGCCGAGGGCGGGGTGCGGGCGCCCTCGATCCGGTACGTCTTCGGGTGGGACCAGCCGCAGCGCCCAGCCAGCTCAGGCCCAGTGATCCCCGCGTCGGCACGTAGTTCTTTTAGACGCCCGGCGACGGCTTCGCGGGCGGCCTGTGCCGACGAGGACGGGGAGAGGGGCATGAGATGGCCTGGTCACTTTCGCGTTAGCTGATCTTGTACTTGTCGTGGGGAACGGCGCGTTCCCACACCGCCTCGAAGGCGTCGGCGCACAGCTTGGCCGCAGCGGGTTCCTCGCTGATCTCGCCGCCACCAGAGGCGCCTTCACCGGTGAAGTGGTTCCACCGGATCAGGCGGCCATCGATCAGCCAGAAGTCGTTGCCCGGCAGCGCGATGTCGCTGGCCTGACGGCGCGGCAGCCACCTCACCTGTTCGCCAGCCTCCACGTTCACGACGGTGCTCGCGTGCTCGTATCGGATGTAGTCGCTCACCGGCTCGGAGACGATACGGGCGCGGCGCACGGTCACGCCGCGGGCGACCGTGCGGTGGATGAGCGCTACCCACGGACCCCAGTAGGGCGAGTGGGGGTCGGTGTCGCGCTCCCCGGTGCTCTTCCAGCGGGCGAAGTCGTCGGCCTCACCGGCAACTCCGTAAGAGTCGCGCATTTCCAGGTGCACGGCGGAGTGCTGGGCTCCGTCCAGGAGTTCATCGAAGCTGGGCACGTTCTGCGGCATCGCACGCCTTCCTCAAGATCGGCACCATGCGGGCCGGGATACGGACAACTGCCTCATGCTCGGGGATCCCTGCCGCATGCCCGGGAACTTCGAAAACAGCGCACTCTTCTTCGAGCTCAGGGCCTGGCTTCCAGCCTTGGATGACCAGTTCGTTCGTGCTGTCGTCGACCCACACCGTGGGGCTTTCACCTGTGCCCGTGGTCGGGTCGATCCCGATGAACTGTAGGGCCATGACCGCCTCCTGCACGTTTTGTGTTCAGAGATGTACACCACCGTCTTGCACAGTCCTTAGCTGGTCAAGACGGCAAATAAGTCACGTGTACATCCGTGCACATTCCTGGCGGTGGCGGTGTACGCGCTCCTAGCGTCGGCAGACATGAGAAATCCCGGCGACCGCGCGAACGGCCCCGGGATGCGGCCGACACCGTGAAGGAGCGTCGACATGAGGCAAGTTACAGCCTCACCATCAACCGCTGAAGAGCAGGAAGTGCTCCCGCTACCACCTTTGAGCGGACTGTCCGAGCGGCAGATCCGCGGTACCGCCTGCATCTGGGGCGGCGAGACCCTGAACACGGAGACAGCCGTCGACCTCGGCGAACGCACCACGCAGCGCGGCGGACAGCCCCTGCGGTGGTTCCCCCGAGCCTGCCGCCGCGACGTCCAGGCCGCCGCCCTAAAAGCCCTGCACAAGCACGCGCCCGGATGCGGGCAGTGCGCCACGGACGGCCTGCGCTGCGACACGGGCCGCACCCTGAACCAGATCGCCCGGAGGTACCGATGACCGGGCAGCAGGCGCCGCCGGAGGACGCACGGAAGTCGCTGGAGGCCGGGCGCGCGGCCGGCTACTGCTGGCTGGGCAATCCGGCCGGGGCCGGCCGCTGCACCCGTCCGCCGCACCACAGCGGCCGTCACCTCGACAGTTACAACGGGCGCCACTCTCCCGCCGACACGTCCGGCAACAGCTGGTCATGACCGCGACCCTGCATGTGTGCCGCCACTGCGACGGTCTGATCCTGGACCCCGAGGACGCGGTCGAGGTCGCCTACGAGCACGGCAACTCCGGGCCCGGCCGCAGCATCTGGGCGCACCGTGAGCATGCCGACCTCGTCGACCGGATCGACCCGGACGCCCTGCGCATCATGACCCGCATATGGGCCCACCGGGAGAAGGACACCCAGCCCTGAACCGCCCGCCCCGCACCCCGTGAACACCTGAGGGCGGGCGGGACCAGGCCCCGGCCGGAGCGCGTCTCCCGGCCGGGGCCGCTCCATGTCTGCCGCGAGCTGGACGTGCGACTCACACGTCCAGACGTCCGACCAGAGCTTTCACTCGGCTACCACTCGACCTTCCAGGTGTCGTCCTCCGATTCGCCTTCGACAAGTGGAGGCCGCTCCAGCACGACAACCTCGTACCGTTCGACGAGGCTGTCCTCTTCGAGGCTGTCACGCACGAGCACGGTCCTCAGCAGTACGCCGTAGTTGAGAGCCCAGGCACCTTTGGCCGCCTCCAGCGCCTTGTCGAAGTCGCCGGGGCGAACCACTCGGATGATTTCCGGGTCTTGCTCAAGGTCACCTGACACCCCAGCCACCACCCTTGGATGGGTTGGCCAACTGGCCGTCCAAGCGGGGGCACGAAGACATGGTGGGCTCCTCTGTGAGTGACACCCGATCAGGCTGGCAGAGCGAGGCCCGGTGGCGTGGAGGGATGCCATGATCGATATCCCTTCGGGCCAGCAGCGGGCCGCTCCACGTGCGGACCGCTGCGGCGAGGCGCACACTGACCCCACTCGGGGCCGCCTCAAGGAGGTCACCATGGGTTCCAGCATCAACCTCTCCGGTACCGCGCAGCTCCAGAGCGGGACCATCGACCTGCATCAGATCGGTGCTCTGACAGCGACGCTCGTCACCGCCAACCACGCCTTCAAGCTGGAGCCGACAGCAGTGGAGGGTGAAGGCTGGCAGGTCACCGTCACGGTCGACTTGCAAGGCGCGAACTCTCTGAGACTCCTGCGGGATCTGCAAGGGGCAGGCGTCTTCGACGACTGACTCCTTGGCCATTGCGTGCCCCGAACCGTCTGCGAGACAATGGATCAGCCCAGTTCAGGGCCGGTCCGGGACCCCACGATTGCGTGAGCGCTGCGTGAGCGGAGGTCCCGAAGTGGGCCGGATTAGCTGGGGTGGACCGGAGCTGGCACCCCTACTGACCAGCCCACTCCGGAGTGACTGGAGCCACCCGGAGTGGGCCAGAGTAAAGCCTCTCGTCTTACAAGGCGGATGTCGGCGGTTCGAAACCGTCCGCGCCCACCAGGAACGATCGCAGGTGAGCACGTGGTTCGGCCTCCCGCCCATGATCGGGCAGGGGGCCGTTTCCATGACCGGGTCCACATCGCGGCCATTTCCCCCACTTCCTCGCCGGGGGTGTGGTGTGCGCGACGTTCGGATCACCCCCGTGTTCATGCCGGATATCGTGAGTGCCCGTACCGGTGGGATCAGAGAGGTCGGACGTGTCGGACGAGGGACGGCTCATCGCCGGGCGGTACCGGCTTACCGAGCAGATCGGCCGCGGTGGCATGGGCACGGTCTGGCTGGCCGCCGACGAGATGCTCAACCGCAGCGTGGCGCTCAAGCGCCTGCACGAGGACCTGCGGCACGCCGACGCCGAACTCGACGTGATGTACGAGCGCACCCGCCGTGAGGCGCAGAGCGCGGCCCGGATCGCCCATCCGAACGTGGTCGTCGTCCATGACGTCGTCGAGGACGACGGGCTGCCGTGCATCGTCATGGAGTACGTGCCCTCCACCACCCTCGGCGCCCTGATCAAGAGCGGCGGAACCGTTTCCCCCGAGGAGGCCGCCCGCGTCGGCCGGGGCATGGTCGGCGCGCTCAAGGCCGCCCACGAGGCCGGCGTACTCCACCGTGACGTCAAGCCGGGCAACGTCCTGCTGACCGAGGGCGGCCGGGTCGTCCTCACCGACTTCGGCATCGCCACCGCGACCGGCACCAGCACCCTGACCAAGACCGGCGAGATAGTCGGCTCCATCGACTACATGGCCCCCGAGCGCATCCAGGGCGGGACCCCCGGCCCCGCCTCCGACCTCTGGGCGCTCGGCGCGACCCTCTACCAGGCGGTGGAGGGGCAGCCGCCGTTCCGCAGGCTCACACCGATGGAGACGGCGTACGCCATCGTCACCTCCCCGCCGGATCCGATGAAGCAGGCCGGTCCCCTGGAGCAGTTGATCGCGGCACTGCTCGCCAAGGACCCGGCCGACCGGCCCTCGGCGCAGGAGACGGAGTTCATGCTGCGGTCGGTGTCCGAGGACACCGAGCCCCGCTCGTGGACGGCGTCCGTTCCGCTGTCGATACCGGAGCGTTTCCAGGATGCCGGCGACACCGGCAGCAGCCGGAGGAGCACTGGTGACACCGGCAGCAGCCGGAGAGGTACCGGTGAAACCGGCGGCCATCGGAAGAGGACCGGTGACACCGGCAGCACCCGGCGGGGGCTCGCAGCCGAAACGGCGGTCCCCCCGGTCCCTCCGCAGCCCGGAGGCAGGCGCGGAAGCCGTCCGGAGTCCCGAGCCGGGCAGGGCGCCCGTACGCTCCTCTGGAGCGCGGTCGCGGTGATACTGATCGCCGGGGGGACGGCGGGCAGCGTCTATTACGCGAACTCGTCGGGCAAGGGCACCCAGAGCACCGGCTCGGAGACGAGCCCCACCTCGACGTTCACGCCCGCGCCGGTCCCCGAGGGCTACCACCTGGTCACGGAGGGGAAGCTCGGCGTCGCCTTCCCGGTGCCGGACGGCTGGACACTGAGCAAGCGGACGTCCGGCGCGGCCAGCTACGTCGACGAGACCAAGCTGGCCGGAATCGAGATCGGCATCGTGGACCCTGCGGGCGATCCCTTCACCCACCTCACGCAGATCGAGACGAACACGAAGGACAACTACCCCGGGGACAAGTACCGCAGGCTGTACATGCAGCGGACGACGTACCAGGGCCAGAAGGCCGCCATCTGGGAGTTCACCTTCAAGGGCCGGGCGCGGGTCTTCCACGGCATCGAGCTCGGCTTCGGCCAGGAGGGCGGCCGGGAGTACGACATCTACCTCTCGGCGCCCGATGAACAGTGGGACACCTTCCGGCCGGTCTTCGACCGAGTGCGGGAAGGATTCCGCATCACGCCCACGTCCACTTCCTGAGGCCGGGCCCCGGACGCGCGGGCTTCAGGCTTCGTCTGTGTCCTTGTCGCTTTCTCCGTGCGCGTGTTTGAGCCGCGTACGCGCGTCCACCCGGTCCGGTCCGGTGACCTCGGCCCAGTAGCGGTGACCGCTCACGAACACAGCCAGCTCGTGTTCCCGTCGGCGCAGTTTCTCCACCTCGGCCTGTTCGTCGGCCGTCCAGCCAGGTGACGCGGGGCGCTCCACCTTGCGCCAGCCGCCGGTGTCACTGAATCCGTCCAGCGGCTCGACCGACCAGGGGAGCCGCTTCAGCAGTGCGGACAGCTCGGCCCGGACCTGATGCAGCTCCTCCTGGCCGGCCAGGAGGTCACTCGGGAAGTCATAGGTCGTCGCCACGCGGTAATGGTACGCCTGTTCGATTTTATGATGCGAGTTCTTCCGGTACTTCCTCTTCCGCTTCACACGAACGGGTGGCCCGGCCCCGACGGCCGGGCCACAGCGCACGGTCAGCGGCCCCGGGCCGCCAGCTCCCGCACCACCCGTGCGGCCACCGGCACCTCCACGCCGTGCCGTTCGGCCGCCCGCAGCAGGGCTCCGCCGATCGCGTCCAGCTCCAGCGGGCGGCCCGCCTCGGCGTCGCGCTGCATCGACGACCGCATGGCCGGGGGGAAGGTGTCGTAGCGGGCCAGGGCCTGGGCGGGATCCGCCGGGCCGCCGCAGGCCAGGCTCACCGCCGCCGTCTCCTCGACCAGGGCGGTCAGCTCGTCGCGGTGGCGGGTGCGGACCTCGCCCAGCGGGAGGCCGTACAGGGTGGTCAGCAGGGCGAAGGGGGCGAGGAACGACATCTTCGCCCACAGCGCCGCCGCCTCGTCCGGCAGTACGCGGGTGGCCGGTCCGGCGGCCGTGAAGGCGGCGGCGAGTGCGTCGAGACGCTCGCGCGGGACCGGGTCGCCGGCCAGGTCGATCTCCACGAAGGGGCTCGCGTGTTCGATCACGCCGGGTGCCGTACGGGTCGACTCGACGCGGATCACGGCCGGGGCGACGCGGTCGGCGCCGTAGCGGGCGCGCAGTGCGGCCGGGTGTTCGACGCCGTTCAGGAACGGTACGACCAGGGCGTCGTCGCCCAGCGACTTCGCCGGGAGACGCTCCAGGGCCGCGTCGAGGTTCGTGTGCTTGACGGTGACAAGGACCGCGTCGACGGCTTCGGCGGGGCCGGATGCCTCCGGCAGCTCGGGTGCCGCGTCCACCGTCGCCGTGAACTCGCCGAACTGGGCGCTGCGGACGCGGATTCCGCCCTCGCGGAGCGTCCGCGCGGTGTCGTCACCGGCCAGGCAGAGCACGCGGTGGCCGGCGCGGGAGAGCAGGGCGGCGAGGAGGCCGCCGACGCCGCCGGGGCCCAGTACGGCAATGGTGAGCGGGTCCTGGCGTAGGTCTGCGGGTGTGCCCGTCGCTGTATTCGTCGGCATGTCTGTTCGAACCTCTCCTCGGTCGGCCCCTGACAGGTGGCCGCTTCGCGGAGCATGATCGCAGCCGGGACGGGCGCGGGGCACGTGCCTTTCGGCATTCGGCATTCGGTATTGGGCATTCGGCATGCGAGCGGCGCGGATCACCCCGTACGCGCGAGACTGGAGTCATGTGCCGCAGCATCAAGACCCTTCGCCCACCCGTAATCCCCGAAGAGGCCACCGAGGACGAGATCAGGGCCGCCGCGCTCCAGTACGTCCGCAAGGTCTCCGGCTTCCGGGCGCCGGCCGCCCACAACCGCGAGGTTTTCGAACACGCCGTCGATGTCATCGCGTCGGCCACGGCCGAACTGCTGGACGGCCTTGAGGTGCGCGGCGGGGGTGGTACGGCAGCAGCCCGGCACGCGTCCTAGTCCTGGACGCGGGCCGGGCTGCGGGGCCGAGTGGTGGCCGTGGGGCTAGCCGACGGTCCACTTCTGGTTGTCGCCCGTGCCGCAGGTCCACAGGATCATCTTCGTGCCGTTGGCCGTGGCCGCGTTCAGCGCGTCCAGGCAGAGGCCCGCGTTGACGTTGGTGATCGTGCCGTCGGCGTTGACGTTCCACTTCTGGTTGTTGCCGCCGTGGCAGTCCCAGATGGTGACCTTCGTACCGTTGGTCGTGCCGCTGTTCCAGGCGTCCAGGCACTTGTTGCCGTACACCACGAGTTCCTTGCGGGAGGTGTACGTCCAGGACTGGTTGGAGCCGCCGTTGCAGTCCCACAGCTCGGCCTGGGTGCCGTTGGTGATCGTGCTGTCGAAGAGGTCCAGGCAGCGGCCGGACTGCTTGCCGGTGACCAGGCTGCCGTTCGTGCCCGGGACCGGCTCGACGGTCAGTGTGCCCAGGGCCGGGCCGTTCGTGACGGTGAGCGTGTTGGCGGCACCCTTGGCCAGGGCGACCTGGACGGAGATCGTGCCCGGGGTCGGGCCGGTCGGCGGGAAGGACACCGTGGTCGCCGTCTGGCCGTTGACCTTCAGGGTCGCCGTACGGGCCGCGCTCGTGTTGTTGGTGTACGTGAAGTCGGCGACCGCGATACCCGTGTTCGCCGCGCTCACGCCGGTGTAGCTCGTGCCGGGGCCGGGCTCGTACGCGCTGCTCGGGGCCTCAGTACCGCCGGTGACCGTGAGCAGGACCGAGCCGCCGGCCGGGACGCTCGTGGTGTAGCCGGTGGCGAACGAGCCGACGTTCTGGCGGCTCCACAGGTCACGGACGGTCGCTGACGCGTTCGTCAGACCGAGGTCGGCCCAGCGGACGGTGATGTTCTGGGCGGAGGAGGTGCGGTTGAGGAGTACGACGGCACGCTTGCCGGTGCCGGACAGCACCTTCCCGTACACCTGTGCGCCCGTGGTGTCCTCGGCGACCTTTGCGCCCTGGAGGCCGCGCGGGTCCTGGTCGACGGCGACGACCTCGGGGTTCTTGAGGATGTCCGCCGTCTCGGTCGTCATCGTGGCGAGGTTGTTGCCCGCGAGGAGCGGTGCGCCGGAGATGGCCCACAGGGCCATGTGGGTGCGGTTCTGGGCGGCGGTGAAGCCGTCCATGCCGATCATCAGCATGTCCGGGTCGTTGTAGTAGCCGGTGTGCTGGGCGGTGGGGTGCACGTTCCGGTCGTAGTTGGTCAGCAGGTTGGTCATGGACGGCTTGTTGCCGAACAGGATGATGTCGTCGTTGGTCCGCCACATCGCCCCCTGTCCCGGCGCCCAGTTCCACGGGTTCATGCGGCCCCAGTTGCACAGCGACAGGGTCATCGGGCGGCCGGTCGTGGCCGTGGCGGTCGCGATGGCGTTGCTGATGGCCTGGTACGTCGTCTTCGGGTCGAGGCCCTCCTTGTCGCCGCCGCACCAGTCGACCTTGACGAAGTCGAAGCCCCATTGGGAGAACTGGAGCATGTCCTGCGCGTAGTGGCCCTCGCTGCCGCTGCCCGGGGCGGCGGGGCGGCCGGTCGGGAAGTAGAAGCCGCAGCCGTCCTTGCCCGCGTCGGTGTAGATGCCGGCCTTGAGGCCCTTGCTGTGGATGTAGTCGGCGATGGCCTTCATACCGCCGGGCCACTCGGACTCGTCGACCGTGATGTTCCCGGCACCGTCCCGGGTGCCCTGCCACCAGCCCTCGTCGATGTTGACGTAGTTGTAGCCGGCCTGCGGCAGCCCGGAGGCTACGAGCGCATCGACCTGGTTCTTGATCACGTTGTTGTCGATCACCGCCGCGAAACTGTTCCAGGAGGCCCAGCCCATGGGGGCGGCGGGGACCGGGATCTGGCGGGTGGAGGCGGCCACGGGGGCGGTGTCGAGGGTGGTCGCTCTTCCTCCTTCTTCAGCCTGCGGCTGGGCGAAGAGGAGGGCTGCGGTCGCCGCGGTCGCCAGGGCGAGGGCGCGGATCACTGTGCGGGTGAGAAGGGATGAGCGCGGCGGGGGATACATGCGGC
The DNA here is from genome assembly GCF_001418565.1 of Streptomyces graminilatus. Taxonomy (GTDB): domain Bacteria; phylum Actinomycetota; class Actinomycetes; order Streptomycetales; family Streptomycetaceae; genus Streptomyces; species Streptomyces graminilatus. The sequence goes on from NZ_LIQQ01000211.1 coordinate 48,141, forward strand.
TCCTTTCCGGGGCGCGGCGTTGCGATTCCCGGAATTCTTTGTTCGATATTTCGAACTGCGATCGGCGATCCGAACGAGGGGGGCGCGCTGAAAATTAG
>NZ_LIQQ01000212.1:0-36521 GCF_001418565.1 Streptomyces graminilatus
GTTCCTCCGCCGGCCGGCGGACGGTGCCACCCGTACCACCCGGGACTGCCCATATGCTGACACCGAGCGGCGCCGCCACGGCTGCACTTCGTCGAGGAGGTAACCATGATCGCCCCTGACGGCGGGCCGGGACCGGGGCGGGCCGATGGGCACGGTCCGGGCGCTGCCGTCGAGAGCACGCTGCGGATCGCCGTACTCGGCCGACTGGCCGCGACCAGCCAGGGACGTGATCTGAACCTCGGCGGGCCCCGGCAGCGGGCCGTGTTCGCTCGTCTGCTGGCCGCACGGGGAAATGTGGTCACCGGCGACCAACTGGCCGACTCACTGTGGGGCGACGCGCCGCCACCGGGCGCGACCCGCACACTGCGCGTGTATGTGTCCCGTCTGCGGCGGGAGTTCGAATCCGACCGGGTCGCCAGGGACAGACGCGGTGTCATCGTGAGCGAGGGTTCCGGATACGCGGTCCGGATCTCCGAGACCGCGGTCGACGCCTGGCGGTTCGAACAACTGCTGAACCACGCCGCGAAACTCACGGAATCCGCCGCCGCGGCAGCCGTCCTCTCCGGCGCGCTCGTCCTCTGGCACGGCCCGGCATTCGCCGGGTTCGCGGACGAGCCGTGGGCACGGACGGAGGCCGACCGCCTCGGCGGACTGCGCGAGGTGGCCCGCGAACGGCTGCTGGCAGCGCGCCTGGAGTGCGGTGACAGCGCGGCTGTCGTTCCCGAGGCCGAAGCGCTCGTCGCCGAGGAGCCACTTCGCGAGGAGCGCTGGCGCCTGCTGGTTCTGTCCCTCTACCGCTCGCACCGGCAGGCCGACGCCCTGGCGGCGCTGCGGCACGCCAGGCGCACGCTCGCCGATGAGCTGGGGATCGATCCCGGCCCGGCGCTGCGCCTCCTGGAATCCGAGGTGCTGGCGCAGTCACCCCGTCTCGATACGCCCACACCCGCGCCCCCGCACCCGCCCTCCGGCAATCTGGTCGACCGCGACCGTGAGGTCACCGTGCTGCGCGGTTGTCTTGCCGATGTCCTCGCGGGACGTGCCGGGATCGTGTGCCTGGAAGGTCCGGCGGGAATCGGCAGGAGCCGCCTGCTCGCCGAGACGCGCCGGCTGGCCGCCGGACAGGGAATCCTGACGCTGGCCGCACACGGCAGCAGGCTGGAGAAGGACTACGGCTTCGGTGTCGTCCGCCAGCTCCTCGATCCGGTGGTCGCCGGGCACGACAGCGAACTGCCGGCCGGAACGGTGGCCGCGGCAGCCACGGTCTTAGACGGCCAGGAGGCCCCGGGAGCCTCGCGCCCGGAGAACTTCGCCGTCCTGCATAGCCTGTACCTGCTCATCGTGCGTCTGACCGAGGACCAGCCACTCGTCATCGCCGTGGACGACCTCCAGTGGTGCGACACCGGATCACTCCGTTTCCTCGCCTACCTCGCGCCCCGCGTCAAAGGACTGCCGGTCCTCATCGCCACCACCCTGCGCACGGGCGAGCCGCACGACGACCAGCAGCTTCTGGCCGACCTCGCCGGTGACCCGCTGACAACGCACATACGCCCGAGACCGCTGAGCCCCGAGGGGGTCGCCGCTCTGGTGCGCCACCGGCTGGGCGAGCCGGCGGACGACCTGTTCGTCGCCGCGTGCCACCGGACGACGGCGGGCAACCCGCTGCTGCTGCGACAGTTGCTCGGTGCACTGGCGAGCGCGGGCGTCCGGCCGGACGCCGCTGCCGCCGACACCGTCGCCTCGGTGGGTTCGCGTGCCGTTTCCAGCATGGTGCTGGTGCGGCTGGCACAACTGCCGGACGCGGCCACGGCGGTGGCCCAGGCGGTCGCCGTCCTCGGCGACGGCGCCTCCCTGCCGGTGGTCGCGGCCTGCACAGAGCTGTCGGAGCAGGCAGTTGCCGCCGCGACCGCACTCCTCGTACGGGTGGAGGTGCTGCGTGACGAGTACCCGCTGGGCTTCGTGCACCCCCTGGTCGCCGACGCGGTCCACCGGAACGTACAGGCGGGCGAACTGCAGCTGCGGCACGAGCGGGCCGCCCGGGTTCTGCACGCCGCCGGTGCGGTCCCGGAGCGGATCGCCGCTCATCTGCTGCTGGTCCCGCACCGCGGGGAGCCCTGGGCGGTCGAGGTCCTGCGTGCGGCCGCGGCCGGGGCGGCGGCCAGGGGGGCGGCTGACGTGGCCACGACCTATCTCACCCGCGCGCTGCTCGAACCACCCGGCCCGGACGTGCGGCCCGAGGTGCTGCTGGAGCTGGGCCGCGCCGAGGCCGCGGCGCGGGCGTGAACCACCTCGGCACCGCCGCACGCGGAGAGGCTCCGTCCCGTGTTCGCGGCGACGGAGCCTCCGCGGCCGTATCAAGGCCGCGTACGCGGTTCAGTTCATGACGCGACGTACGGATCGGGCGGTATGAGATCCGACGGCGGGTTGTGCTTCGCCGAGCTGACCGTGGTGCTGTCGTCGCTTCCGGACGTGTGCACCGCCGGGGCTCCCAGGACGGCAAGGGCCAGGACGCCCGACACGGCGGCGATGATCGCGCGTATGCGCATGATTCTCCCAAAGATGGTGCGGATGGTGTTACCGGTCCGGCTACTTGACGTCGACGAAGTCAGCCGCCGACGCGATCCCCGAGGTGCTGCTGTCGGCCGCGAACACAAACCTGTAGGAGCCGTCGACGGACGCCTTCACCGTGGTCTTGACGGTGCCGCTCGCGCCGCTCACCACCGTCTTGACGGTGGTGAAGGAGGAACTGCCCTTCTTCTCGAACTGCAGCGCCACGGACTGTGCGCCGTAGCCCCCGTACCCGGCCGTCGCCCAGTCGGCACGGCTGAGCTTGCCGGAGACGGTGATCGTCTTGCCCTTCTTCACCGGCTCGGGCGTCGCGTCGGCCGTGAGCTGCGACTGGCGCAGCACCTTGATCTTGGCGTAGTCGTACGCGAAGGCGGGCACGTGGTTGTTCCCGTACAGCACGGCACCGATGTGCCAGGTTCCGGCGAGTGAGTTCCTGTTCAGAGCCAGGTCGCCCCCCAGAGCGGGGATGACGGGGATCTTCGACGTGCAGGTACCCGTCGCGCTGGGGGAACTGCAGACGGACGCGGGGTCCGAGAGAACGGCGTCCCGGTGGTCGTAGTCGCTGCCACTGTGCCAGAGGAAGACGGACCCCCCTCCTCCGATCCCCGAGTCGTTCGTCCCGGTCACCGTGGCGGTGACGGTCGTCCCAGTGGTACCGACCACGATGGGCTTGCCACCGTTGACCACGACACTCGTGATCACTGTGGGACTGGTCGGGCTCGCCTGCGCCGCCGGGGCGGAGACGGCGGCGAGAGCGAGGCCGCCCGACAGAGCGGCGGTAAGAGCACGAGTGCGCATGACTCTCCAGAAGTGATCGGCCTGCCCACATGCCTCGAGCAGGGCCTGACGGTTCCGTTTACGGATGCGGTGATGGACGCCGAGGGACACAGTCCTTCGGCCCGCGTGAACAAGATCCGCCTGAGGTCTTGCCGAGGGATTGCAGCGGACTTGCAGCGACCCGCACCCGGCCTGCGACGGCCTTGCCGGGAAAGCTCTCTCACCCCTGGCGGGCCCCGCTCCCGGCGCCACCCGGTATCCGGATGAACAACTTGGGCCCCACCAGCCGTAACTGAACTGTGTGGCGGCCCGGACCGCCCCGAGCGAAGGAGCACACCATGAAGGCGACCGCGCAGATTGGCGTCACCGGCCTGGCCGTGATGGGCCGCAACCTGGCCCGGAACTTCGCCCGGAACGGCTACACCGTGGCTCTCCACAACCGGACCCCCGCCAGGATCAAGGCGCTGGTCGAGGATTTCGGGCACGAGGGCGCCTTCGTGGCGGCCGAGACCGCCGAGCAGTTCGTGGCGGCCCTGGAGCGCCCCCGGCGGGTCATGATCATGGTGCAGGCCGGTGCGGCCACCGATGCGGTGATCGACGAGTTCGCCTCGCTCCTGGAACCCGGCGACATGATCATCGACGGCGGCAACGCCCACTTCGCCGACACCCGGCGCCGGGAACAGGCGCTGCGCGGGCTCGGCGTCCACTTCGTCGGCATGGGTGTGTCGGGCGGCGAGGAGGGCGCGCTGCACGGGCCGAGCATCATGCCCGGCGGCTCGGCGGCGTCGTACCAGGCGCTCGGGCCGATGTTCGAGACGATCAGTGCCAAGGTGGACGGCGAGCCCTGTGTCACCCATGTCGGCACGGACGGCGCCGGGCACTTCGTGAAGATGGTGCACAACGGCATCGAGTACGCCGACATGCAGTTGATCGGCGAGGCCTACCATCTGCTGCGCCAGGTGGGCGGCTATGAACCGGCGCGGATCGCCGAGGTCTTCCGCCGGTGGAACAAGGGCCGCCTCGACTCGTATCTGATGGAGATCAGCGCCGAGGTGCTCGCCCACACCGACGCCCGTACCGGCCGGCCCTTCGTGGACGTGGTGGCCGACGCCGCCGGGCAGAAGGGCACCGGCCAGTGGACCGTACGCTCGGCCCTGGAGCTCGGTTCCCCGGTCACCGCCATCGCCCAGGCCACCTTCGCCCGTGCCGCCTCGGGCCAGCGGGCCCTGCGCGCCGCCTATCGCGAGCTGCCCGGGGGCACGAGCTGGGAGCTGACGGCGTACGAGGCGGAGCGGTTCGCCTGTCAGGTCGAGCACGCCCTGTACGCGTCGAAGCTCATCGCCTACGACCAGGGCTGGAAAATGATCCTGGACGCGTCGGCGGAGTACGGCTGGGACATCGACCTCGGCGCGATAGCGAAGATCTGGCGCGGCGGCTGCATCGTGAGAGCCGCGTTCCTCGACCGGGTCCGCGCCGCCTACGCCACCGATCCCTGCCGGGTCACCCTGCTCACCGAGGAGGGGTTCGCGGGCGAGATCGCCGCCGCCCAGGTCCCCTGGCGCGAGGTCGTCGCCACGGCCGCCCGGCACGGTGTGCCGGTCCCCGCCTTCTCCGCCGCGCTGTCGTACTACGACACCCTGCGCGCCGAGCGGCTGCCCGCCGCCCTCACCCAGGGCCAGCGCGACTACTTCGGCGCCCACACCTACCGGCGCACCGACCGCGAAGGCCGTTTCCACACCCTCTGGGAGCGCGCCGACCGGAGCGAGACCGAGGTGATCTGACCTCGCATCCGCGTTGCGCGAAGCCGTCCCCGCCGAGTTCTTGCTTCGTGCAGGGGCCCACGGTCTTCGTCCAGGGGTCCACGGTCTTCGTCCAGGGGGCCCACGGTCCGGCGCTTGGATCGCGGCGGAGGGTGACCTGCCGGTGGGTCTCTCTTTGTTTTATCGGGAAATCGGCGGCAGGGTGCGGTCCTCCAGCAGGCGCCGCAAGGAAGGTGACCGGAAATCACTGAGAGCAGGTCGTCCTGGAAGAAGAGCAGGAGCGAATCAGAATCGGAGGCCTTGCGGGCACGTATCGCCATTTGCCTGCTCTTCGCGGCTCTGGGGCTGACCAATGCCGCATGGTCGTCCCGAACGGTCGGCCAGTGGTCCGCCGTCTACGCCACCGACAGTGCGGGCGCGAACGCCGCCCTGGCTGCCGGAATCTACACCGCCTTCACCGTGGCCATCCTGGCCGTCAGGCTGGTCGGCGACCTCATCATGCGGCGCGTCGCCGTCCGGACGTTCCTGCAGTGGTCGCTCCTCATCGCCGCGCTGGGGATCGCGACGGTGATCCTCTGACCCTCCACGGCAACGGTCGTCGCCGGGTTCGTCCTCGCGGGCATCGGCATCGGTTGCGTCATGCCGGCGGTGATCCGCCTGGCCGGCAGACAGCCGGACGTCAGCGCCGGCGAGGGGGTCTCCACGGTGACCCTCGGACAGTGGCCCGGCTTCCTCCTGGCGTCACCGGTCATCGGCGTCGTCGCGGGCGCCACAGATCTCCGTACAGCGCTCACGCTACTGATCGTCTGCGGCATCGGCGGCGCGCTGATGGCCAGGAAGGTGCGGCAGGTCGAACCCCATCAGGAACCCATGCCACTTGAACGCCGGACAGGTCGCCAGAATCAGCCGGAAAGCGAGTGACACCGTGCGCACACCGAACTCGTGCCAGGGCCTGCCGTGAATCCAGTGCCGCCGGGCTCGCGGCAGGCCCGTATCCCGCGCCCGTGTGTGTCAGGTGCAGCTGTTGCCGTTCACTGTGAAGCCGTACGGGTCCCCGTTCTTCCCGTGCCAGTTGCCCAGGAAGCCGAAGGAGACCGTGCGGCCGGGCGCGACGGACCTGTTGTAGTCGGCTGCCGTGGCGGTGACACGGGAGCCGGACTGGGAGACGCTCGCATCCCACATCTGGGTGACCTGCTGGCCGTTGGGGAAGCTGAAGGAGACGCGCCAGCCGTCGAGGGCCTGCGCGGAGGTGAACCTGACCGTGGCCTGGAAGCCGTCGGGCCACTCGTTGACGAGTTCGTACTCGACATGGCAGTAGACCGGGTCTTCGCTCTTGGTGGGCTCCGGGACCGGACCGGGACCAGGAATGGGACCAGGGCCGGGACCGGGTCCGGGGCCAGGTCCGGGGCCAGGTCCGGGGCCAGGCCCAGGGTCTGTGCCGGGGTCCGTGGCCGGGTCCGAGCTCGGGTTCGGCCCCGGGTGGGAGCCCGGGTCGGTGCCCGGGCCCGAGGGTGAGCCGGGCCCCGGCGTCTCGCCGTTCGCGGCCGGGGTGGAGGTGCCCAGGGGCTCCGGGTCGGTCCGGCCGTCGGGGCTCCCGTGCGCGCCCGGGAGCCCGTCCGGGCCCGGCTGGCCGGGAGTCGCGGACCTGGTGGCGCCCGCGATGACGGTCACGCCGGCCGGCAGGCCGGACGACGGGTCGAGCACGGTGTTCGCGTCGATCGCGCCCCCCTTCGCCGAGCCGTCGCCGGAGCCGCCGAAGGGCATCATCGAGATCGTCAGCCCCAGCGCGGAGACGACGACGGCGGCGACCAGGACCTTCTTGCGGCGGACGCGCAGGCGGGTTCCCCATTTGAGGAGATTGCGGCGACCGGCGTCGGCGCCCGCCTCGGGGCGCCCGCCGAGCAGACCTGCCTCGGCCGCGCGGCGGCGCCGTTCCAGGTAGGCGAGCCCGCCCCAGCCGATGACACCGCCGGCAAGCGCGACGGGCAGCCCGCCGGTCCCGCCGTGCAGCCGCAGACAGGAGGCGGCCTCGGCGCACTCCACGCAGGTGGCGAGGTGCCAGGAGAGGTCGTCGGGTATCTCGGCGCCCTGTGAGCGGGTGACCGCGTCGAGCAGCCGGGCGTAGCTGCGGCAGTCGGGGCTCAGCGGGGTGTCCAGCAGGTTGCGCTGGCAGCGGTCCCTGAACAGGACGCGCACCTGGGCGAGTTCGTCCGCGACGGTCGAAGGGTCGAGGCCGAGCCGGCGGGCCACCTGGGACAGCGGCAGCGCCTCCACCTCGGCCAGCCAGAGCAGGGCGGCGTCCGGTTCCTGCATGTCGCGCAGGGCGCGCAGGGCGAGCGGGCGGCGCAGCGGCGGCCCCGAATAGCGGGCGGCGTTGTCGGAGTTGAGCCACAGCCGCAGGTCGGGGTCGAGGTGGTTGCCGTGCCCGGTCTCCTCCCAGGCGGCGGCGCTGCTGCGAACGGCCGCCAGCAGCAGGGGTATCCAGGGCAGGCGGGGTATCCGGCGTCCGGTGCTGCGGGCCCCGGCGTCAGCGGCCCGGGCCGCGTGGATACCGTGCGTGAAGGCCTCGGTGGCCAGGTCGGTGCCGGCGGGCGAGCCGGACGTGCACAGGTCGGCGTACGAGAGGACCGCGTCCCAGCACTCGGAGAACAGCGCTGTCTCGGCGGCGTCCTGAGGGGTCGGCAGATCTGGCATTTGGGGGGACTCCAGCATCAACGGCTTGCACGCGCCAACGTCAAGGTCAAGGTCGAACGTCAACTGACCCCAAGAACAGGGAAGTTGGGGAGCGTTTCATAAAACGGAGCCCGAGCTTTTCACGTCTCGCGCACAACTGACAAGCGACGTCTTCACATGTCGTCACATGTCAACCCGGGCTCGCCGCAAGGGGGTCCGAGGCGGAAAAAACGACCGGATTCGCTCTCTTGCGGTCCGCCCGGCGTCCCCCCCACAGGGACCGGTACGGATCGCGGTGGCCCTCCGTTCAGACCGTCGGCGCACCGTCCCTGGCCGGCAGGCTGTCCATGAAGGAGCTGACGGAGAAGACGGCGCGGCCGGGGCCCGGTTCGCCGTACCCGGGGGGCGAGTCGAGGCCGAACTCGTCCATCGTGGCGCGGTAGGCCTCCAGCAGGCGGATGTGGTACTCCAGCGGCGCGCCCTGGGGGTTGGCCTTGCCGAGCGGGGTGGTGGGCTCGGGGCACCAGGTGGTGAAGCGGGGCGTGATCCCCTGGGACATGAAGAAGCGCAGGCCCTCGGTGGTGGAGGCGATGGCCTCGTCGACCGTCTTGAAGCCGAACGGCTCGGCCATCTCCACGCCGGCCACGAAGTTGGGGATGACGTTGCGCGCGCCGAAGACGTCGGCCGAGTCGAGGATGCGCTTGTGCCACTCGTCGCGGCCGACGTAACGCTCCTTGCCGGGGCAGTACATCTTGAAGAGGTACTCGTCCCACACCTCGTAGTTGGGGTGGTAGATCTGCACCCCGTAGTCCTTGAAGCGCTTGACGTCGTCCTTCGGCAGCGCCTGGGCGACGACCTTGCCGATCCAGCGGCCCGGGAAGTGCTCTTCGATGGCCTTGGCGTACATGCCGTAGAAGTCGGCCTCGTCACGGCCCTGGAGCTTGGACGTGATGGCGCCGCCGGTGAGGGTGTAGGCGGTGGAGGCCTTCGCCGTGTCGTAGCGGTCGATGATCTCCAGGGCCTCCAGGACCTCGTCGACGTCCTTCACACCGGTGTAGGGCCGCCCGGCGGCCTTGTGCTGGCGCCAGTTGTGGTTGATGTCGCAGTACTGGCACTCCTCCTTGGCGCCGAAGTACTGGCAGACCCGGAAGACGGTCAGGTAGATGAGGTAGCCCCACTGGATGGTGGGGGCGACCTCCATGACGGACTTCCCGTTGGAGAGGGTGTGCCGGTAGTACTCCGGCATGGGCGGCACCCCGACGTCGGAGATCCGCTTCCCGTCCAGGTAGAGGCCGAGCAGGCCGTCGTCGCCGGCGGCCACCCGGTAGGGCGAGGCGGGGTTCACGCGCACCGAGACGACGGTCCGGCGCAGGTCGTACGGGCCGCCGGTGAGGATGATCTCCTCCGGCGGGCGGCGCAGCGCGGCCTCGCCCAGCTCGGGGAGGGTGCCGTGGTCGAAGGAGAAGATGAAGTACGACTTCGGCTTGACGTCGCCGCTCTCGTTGTCGCTGAGCGCCGACGCGTCGAAGGCCACACCACCCCTGAGCAGGTCTTCCTTGAAGACGGCTTCCCGCGGTACGTGCGGAAAGCGCTCCAGCAGATCCTCGACCAGCGCGGTGCGGCTGCCCATCCCGTGTCTCCTCCAGCTCTGGCGTACTCCGGCGTTCGACTCCTCACGGTATGCCCCCGCCTGTGTGTGGGTGGCCACGGGGCCCCTCGGGCATGTCTCATGGGGCCGCGTGAGAAGGTCGAGCATCGATGCGGAGGGACGAACCCCATGGCCAAGACGCTGACCAACTGGGCGGGCAACATCAGCTACACGCCCACGGAGCTGCACCGGCCCGGCTCCCTGGACGCCCTGCGGGCGCTGGTGGCCGGGAGCGCGCGGGTGCGGGTACTGGGCAGCGGGCACTCGTTCAACGAGATCGCCGACCCGGGCGCCGACGGCGTGCTGCTCTCCCTGGCCGGGCTGTCGCCGGAGATCGACGTCGACACGACGGCCCGTACGGTACGGGTCGGGGGCGGGGTCCGGTACGCGGAGCTGGCGCGAGCGGTCCACGGGCGCGGTCTCGCACTGCCGAACATGGCGTCGCTGCCGCACATCTCGGTGGCGGGGTCGGTGGCGACCGGTACGCACGGTTCGGGGGTCGGCAACGGTCCGCTCGCCGCCCCGGTGCGCGAGGTCGAGCTGGTCACGGCGGACGGCTCGACGGTGACGATCGCGCGGGGCGAGGAGCGGTTCGGGGGCGCGGTCACCGCCCTCGGCGCGCTGGGCGTCGTCACGGCCCTCACTCTCGATCTGGAGGCGGACTTCGAGGTCGAGCAGTACGTGTTCACCGAACTGCCGCTGGACGGGCTGGACTTCGAGGCGGTGGCCGGTGCCGCGTACAGCGTGAGTCTGTTCACGGACTGGCGTGCGCCGGGCTTCGGACAGGTGTGGGTGAAGCGGCGTACCGATCAGGCGGCGCCGGACTTCCCATGGGCCGCGCCCGCCACCGAGGCGATGCACCCGGTGCCGGGGATGCCGGCCGTGCACTGCACCGAGCAGTTCGGGGTGCCGGGGCCCTGGCACGAGCGGCTCCCGCATTTCCGGGCGGAGTTCACACCGAGCAGCGGTGAGGAGCTCCAGTCGGAGTATTTGCTGCCGCGTCCGTACGCCCTGGACGCCCTGCGCTCGCTCGACGCGATCCGGGACGTCGTCGCGCCGGTGCTCCAGGTGTGCGAGGTGCGGACGATCGCGGCCGACACCCAGTGGCTGAGCCCCGCGTACGGGCGGGACAGCGTGGCGCTCCACTTCACCTGGGTGGCGGACACCGACGCGGTGCTGCCGGTGGTGCGGCGGGTCGAGGCGGCGCTGAACCCGTACGGTTCGCGTCCGCACTGGGGCAAGGTGTTCGCCGTACCGGCCGAGGTGGTGCGCGGACGGTATCCGCGGCTGGCGGACTTCGCGGCGCTGGCGGCGTATCTTGACCCCTCGAAGAAGTTCACGAACGCGTTCGTCCGGGACGTGCTCGGCGACTGACCCGGGGGCCGGATGCCGTACCACGTGCGGAGGGGCTTTCTTCAGCCCCTTTCCTAACCCCTTGTCGAACCTCCCCCGCTGCCCATAGCCTTGCGCCGCGCCAGTGCCGTCCTGATCCGGTCTGTCCGCATTCAGGTCCGCACCGGGATCCTGTTCCGGGATCCGCACTGAGGTCTGTACCGAGGTCCGTACGGCGAGGGGACATGCCCGGTGGTGAAGCGCACGTCACGTGACATCCGCACCGCGAACCGCTATGAGGTGCTGCGCCAGATCATCGCCGAGTCGCCGACGTCCCGCCAGGAGCTGGCCGCCGCCACCGGGCTCAGTCTGGCCACGGTCGCCACGCTCGTCGGGGAACTCCTCGACCTGCGGATGCTGACCGAGGTCGGTTTCGAGGACTCGGCGGGCGGGCGCCCGAGGGGACTCGTGGCCGTCAACGCGGCGGGCGGCGCGCTGATCGGCGTCGACATCGCGGAGACGTACGTCCGGGTCGAGCTGTTCGACCTGGGGCTGAACGTCCTGGCCCGCGCCGCCGAGGACATGCGCCCCGGCGAGAGCCGGCCCGAGCAGGTGGTCGGGCATGTCGCCACGGCCGTCGGTTCGGTGGTCGCGCAGGCCGGGATCGAAGGCGCCCGGGTCCTCGGCGTCGGGGTGAGCGTGCCGGGGCAGGTGGACCGGGCGAGCGGTGTCGCCGAGTACGCGCCGAACTGGGACTGGCACGACGTGCCCCTGCTGGAACTGCTCGCCGAGCACATCGCCTATCCGCTGCACCTCGACAACCCGCTGCGCGCCTGTGCCGTGGCCGAGCTGTGGTTCGGGGCCGCGCGCGGGCACGCCAACGCGGTCGTGGTGAACCTCGGGACGGGCGTCGGCGCCGGTCTGGTGATCGGCGGCGGGGTGCACCGGGGGGTCAGCAACAGCGCCGGGGAGTGGGGGCACACGACGCTCGTGCTGGACGGGCGACCCTGTCACTGCGGCAACCGCGGATGCGTCGAGACCTATGTCGGCGCGCCCGGCATCATGCTGAACCTGGCCGAGCTGGACCCGGGCGGCGCGCTGCTGCGGCCCGAGGACCAGACGGCGACCGTCGACGCGCTGGCCCGTGGCGTCGCCGCCGGTGATCCGGTGGCGGTCAGGGTGGTCCGGGACATGGCCCGTTATCTGGGCGCGGGCATCTCCGACCTGGTGAACCTGCTCAACCCCGAGGTCGTCGTGCTGAGCAGTTGGGTCGCGGCCACACTGGGCGAGCCGCTGGTCGCCGAGGTGCGCGAGGCCGTGGCCCGGCACGCGCTGAAGCGGCCCCTGGCGGCGACCGAGATCGTCCTCTCCCCCATCCCCGGGGACCCGGTGTGCCTGGGCGCGGCGACCTTCGCCCTCGAAGGCGCCCTCGCCTCGGTCACCCAGCGGTCGGCGGCGGCCCGGCGCGGTGGCGCGACATCACTGAGGTAGGACTGAGGTAGGACTGAGGTAGGCCCGGACCGACATAGGGCCGAACCTTGGATCCGGCCCGGACCGAAATGGGCCCGATCCGGCCGATCCACCCCTCAACCGCCCCGCATCCACCCTTCAACCACCCCTGCGCGAACCGCAGTTGAGGTGACCTGACGATCCGTCACGTCCGAAATCCCGAACACCCCGCAACGTTTCGAACGGGCTTCGTCCAACCCCTTGCCGAAGCCTTAGCCGAAGGTTAACGTCCCGCTCCGCACCTCCCGTTCCAGCCACTCGGCGTCGAGCCCGTGGCTTGCAGCCGCACAAAAGACAAGGACGTCACCATGTCGGCCATGAGCAGCAATTGGGACCGCCGATCCATCCTGCGAGCCGCGGCGGGCCTGTCCGCGGCGGGCGCGCTGACCGCCTGCGGCGGCAACAACGGCCGCTCCGGTGGGGCCGGTTCGGGCACGAACCTCACGCAGTTCTTCCACGCGTACGGCGAGGCGGGCACCGAGCAGGCGATCAAGAAGTACGCCAAGGCCTATGACAAGGCCAACGTGACCACGCAGTGGATCACCAGCGCCGACTTCGAGAGCAAGCTCTTCGCGACGCTGCTCACCGACAGCGCGCCCGACCTCTTCGAGTTCCACCCGCAGATCCAGATGATCAAGAGCGGCCAGGTGGCGGACCTGACCGACATCATCGAGCCGGTCAAGTCGGAGTTCAACCCGGCCGACATCAAGTCGCACACGGTCGACGGCAAGATCTACGGCGTCCGGATGATCGACGACCCGCAGTTCTTCTTCTACCGCAAGTCGATGCTGGAGAAGGCCAAGGTCGAGGTGCCGACCTCGCTCGACGAGCTGATGGAGGCCGCGGCCAAGCTCACCACCGGCAAGGTCAAGGGCCTGTACCTGGGCGACGACCTGCACAGCGTCATCGACACGATGATCTGGTCGGCCGGCGCCGACCACCTCGACGAGAAGAACCAGATCGCGTACCACACCCCCGGTGTCATCGAGGGCATCAAGAAGATGCGCAAGCTGTTCACCAGCGGCGACCTCCTCCTCGGTGCGCCGACCGCGTCCTGGGACCCCTCCTCCCTCAACCAGGGCCTGTGCGCCATCCAGTTCTGCGGCATGTGGGCGATGCCGGCCATCCAGGCCGCGCTCGGCGACGACTGGGGCGTCTTCCCCTTCCCGAAGACCATCGACTCCGGCAAGCCGTCGGTCTACAACGGCGGCTGGTCGATGTTCGTCAACGCCAAGAGCGAGAACGTCGAGGCGGCCAAGGCGTACGTCAAGTGGCTGTGGATCGACCAGAAGGAGTACCAGGAGGACTGGGCCACCTCCTACGGCTTCCACATCCCCCCGCGCACCTCGCTCGCGCAGACCGCCACCAAGCTCAAGTCGGGCAACGCCGCCGAGGGCGTCAAGCTCTTCAACGAGTTCGGCCACTTCGACAACATCGGCTGGACCCAGGCCATGCGCACCTCGCTCGAAGACGTCTTCGCCAACGCCGTCCGCAAGGACATGGACCCGGAGAAGGCCCTCGACAAGGCCGACGAGGCCGTGGACCGCGAGCTCAAGAAGCTGTTCGGATAGGCCGCGGGACGGACCACGACATGTCGACGACCGAGACGCGCGAGCTCGCGCGCCCCGCCGCGGCCAAGGCCTCACCGGCCAAGCCGCGGCGGGCCCTGCGGGGCAGCCCCACCGTCAACTTCTGGCTCTTCACCGGGCCTTTCCTGATCGGCCTGACGGTCTTCGTCTACGCGCCGATCCTCTGGAGCCTCTATCTCAGCTTCTTCGAGGCCCGCTTCACCGTCACACCCGACAAGTTCGTCGGCCTGGAGAACTACACGTACATGCTGACGAACGACGACTTCGTCGGCTCGCTCGTCACCTTCACCGCCTTCGCCGCGTTCATCGTGCCCACCACCTGGGCGCTCTCGCTGGGCCTGGCCCTGCTGGTGAACCGGCTGCGCTTCATGCGGGCGTTCTTCCGGTCGGTCTTCTTCCTGCCGACCGCGTGCAGCTATGTGGCCGCCTCGCTGATCTGGAAGATGTCCATCTTCAGCGGTGTCCGGTTCGGCCTGATGAACACGGTCCTCGACTGGTTCGGGATCGACAACATCGCCTGGCTGGTCGACCCCAATCCGCCCTGGTACTGGGTGGTCATCGTCAGCGCGCGGCTCTGGCTCCAGTCCGGCTTCTACATGATCCTGTTCATCGCGGCGCTGCAGAACATCCCGGGCGAGCTGTACGAGGCCGCCGCCATCGACGGCGCCAAGCCCGGCTGGCAGACCTTCCGGTACATCACGCTGCCCCAGCTGCGCGCCACGTCCACCGCGGTGGTCCTGCTGCTGCTCGTCGCCGCCTACCAGGCCTTCGACGAGTTCTACAACCTCCTGTCGAAGACGACCTGGGGCCGCCCACCCCTCGTCGAGCTGTACTACAAGGCCCTGGGCGAGAGCCAGGACTACGGCGCCGGCAGCGCGGGCGCGGTCGTCCTGACCGTGCTGATCTGTGCCGTGACCCTGCTCCAGGGCAGGTTCATGGGCTTCGGAAGGGGTGAGGAGTCCAAGTGACCACCACGATGCCCGGGGCACCCGGCGTACGGGAATCCGCGCCCTCGCCGGACAAGCCCCCTCGCGTCAAGCGCGGTGGTGGCGGCGTGATGAGCTCCACCGGGCTCTACATCGCCACCGGGACCGCCGGTTTCCTCTTCCTGGTCCCGTTCTACCTGCTGATCCGCAACGCGCTCTCCACGGACGCCGACATCACCGGCGAGAACTGGAAGTTCTTCCCCACGGACATCCAGTGGGGCAACATCTCCGAACTGTTCACCGACGAAACGGTGCCCTTCGCCCAGTCGATGTGGAACTCGGCGGTCGTGGCCACCCTGCACACCACCGGTGTCCTGCTGGTGTGCTCCCTGGCCGGTTACGGTCTGGCCCGCATCCCGTACAAGCACGCGAACAAGGTCTTCTACGCCGTCCTGGGCACCCTGATGGTCCCGACGGCGGTCACCTTCGTGCCCAGCTTCGTACTCGTATCGTCCCTCGGCTGGGTGGACACCTACCGGGGTCTCATCATCCCCGGCCTGTTCAGTGGTTTCACCTGCTTCCTGTTCCGGCAGTATTTCCTGGGGTTCCCCAAGGAGCTGGAGGAGGCCGCGCGCGTGGACGGACTGGGTTACTGGGGTGCGTACTGGCGCATCGTGGTTCCCAACTCGCTGAACTTCTTCGCGGCCATGGCGACCATCACCTTCATCAACGGCTGGAACTCCTTCCTGTGGCCGCTGGTCATCGGTCAGAGTCCGGACGCGTGGACCGTTCAGGTCGCGCTGTCGAACTACATGACCAACCAGACCGTCGTGTTTCATATCATCTTCATGGCCACCGCCTTTTCCATCCTGCCCCTGGTGTTCGTGTTCCTCTTCCTCCAGCGTTGGCTGGTACAGGGGATCGCCCAGACCGGCATCAAGGGCTGAGCCGCCTATCGGGCTGAACCACGGCTGAACTAGGAGACCGATGTCCTTCCGCACCACGGCCACCTCGACCGACTACGTCGAGGACGTCTCACCCGGCAGCGGGGCACTTCCGCCCCGCGCCTGGTACGCGTCCTCCGACGCCGGCTCGCTGTCCTTGAACGGCAGTTGGCGTTTCAGGCTGTCGCCGACCGCCGACGGCGCGGACGACTCGTTCGCCGAGCCGGGCTTCGACGCCGGGGACTGGGCCGAGGTGACGGTTCCCGGTCACTGGGTCCTCCAGGGCGACGGGGCGTTCGGCTCGCCGATCTACACCAACCACCTCTACCCCTTCCCGGTGGACCCGCCGCACGTGCCGACGGAGAACCCGACCGGCGACCACCTGCACGTCTTCGACCTGCCGTCCGACTGGCCCGACCTGTCGGACGGCGGGGCGGTGCTGCGCTTCGACGGCGTCGAGTCGTGCGCCCGGGTCTGGCTGAACGGCACGGACATCGGCGAGTTCAAGGGCTCGCGCCTGGCGCACGAGTTCGCGGTCGGGCACTTGCTCAAGCCGAGCGGCAACGTCCTCGCGGTCCGGGTCCACCAGTGGTCGGCGGGCTCGTACCTGGAGGACCAGGACCAGTGGTGGCTGCCGGGCATCTTCCGTGACGTCACGCTGCTGCACCGCCCGGCGGGCGGCGTCCTCGACTTCTTCGTCCACTCCTCGTACGACCACACGACCGGCGAGGGCACGCTCCGCGTCGAGTCCGACGTCGACGGGCGAGTCACCGTCCCCGAGCTGGACATCGATGTCAGCACCGGTGAGCCGGTGACGGTCGCCGTCGAGCCGTGGACCGCCGAGACGCCCCGCCTGTACGACGGTGTGCTGGTCACGGCGGGCGAGCGGGTGCCGTTGCGCATCGGCTTCCGGACCGTCGAGCTGGCGGACGGCCTGATCAAGGTCAACGGCAAGGCCGTCCTCTTCAAGGGCGTCAACCGGCACGAGTGGCACCCCGGGAAGGGCCGCACCCTCGACCTGGAGACCATGCGGGCCGACGTGCTGCTGATGAAGCGGCACAACGTGAACGCGGTACGCACCTCGCACTACCCGCCGCACCCGGCCTTCCTCGACCTGTGCGACGAGTACGGCCTGTGGGTCATCGACGAGTGCGACCTGGAGACCCACGGCTTCACCGAGCAGAACTGGCGCGACAACCCGGTCGACGACGACCGCTGGACCCCGGCCCTGCTGGACCGCGCGTCCCGGATGGTCGAGCGCGACAAGAACCACCCGTCGGTCGTCATCTGGTCACTGGGCAACGAGGCCGGCACCGGGCGCGGGCTGACCGCCATGGCCGAGTGGATCCACGGCCGCGACAGCTCCCGGCTCGTGCACTACGAGGGCGACTGGGACTGCCGCGACACGGACATGTACTCCCGCATGTACGCCGACCACGCGGAGACCGAGCGCATCGGCCAGGGCCTGGACGGCGGTACCCACAAGCGCCGCCAGCTCCCCTTCATCCTCTGCGAGTACGGCCACGCCATGGGCAACGGCCCCGGCGGCATCGCCGACTACCAGCGGATCTTCGAGGCCCACGACCGCGTCCAGGGCGGCTTCATCTGGGAGTGGATCGACCACGGCATCAAGGACGAGCGGTTCGGCTACGCCTACGGCGGCGACTTCGGCGAGGAGCTGCACGACGGCAACTTCGTCTGCGACGGCCTGGTCTTCCCCGACCGCACACCCTCCCCCGGCCTGATCGAGTACAAGAAGGTCATCGAGCCGGTCCGCATCGAGAGCGACGGCACGGTCGGGACCGTACGGGTGACGAACGCGTACGACTTCGGCGATCTCTCGCATCTCCGCTTCGAGCTCTCGTACGAGGTGGACGGCTCCCCCGTCGCCGCGCACCCGCTCGCCGTACCGCCCCTCACACCGGGTGAGTCGGCCGAGGTCAAGCTGCCGGCGTCCGCGCCCGACGGCAACGGCGCCGAGGTCCAGTGGACGGTCCGCGCGCTGCTGGCCGAGGACACCCTCTGGGCGGGCAAGGACCACGAGGTGGCGTGGGCGCAGCGGACAGTCGCTCCCCGTGCCCCCCTCCCCGCCGCCACCGGTACCGGCCCCGTTGCCGACGGCGACCGGATCACGCTCGGCCCGGCCACGTTCGACGCCCGCAGCGGCGCCCTGCTGTCCGTCGGCGGGGTGGAGGTCACCGGCCTGCGCCTGGATGTGTGGCGTGCCACCACCGACAACGACGACGGCGCGTCCTGGCAGGACGACACCCGGTACGGCGTGCTGTGGCGGCAGTTGGGCCTGCACCGCATGCAACACCGCATCGAGGGCGTGGAGTCGGACGGCGACGCCCTGACCGTACGGACCCGGGTGGCGCCCGCCGCCCGGGAGGTGGGTCTGCGCACGGTGTACCGGTGGACGTCCGACGGCACCCGGCTGCGCCTGACCGTCTCGGTCGTCCCCGAGGGCGACTGGAAGGTGCCGCTGCCCCGGCTCGGCGTTCGCCTCGGACTGCCGGCGGAGAGCACCGACTCCGCGCACTGGTACGGCAGTGGCGTCGAGGCGTACCCGGACACCAGGGCCGCCGCGAAGAGCCTTCACTGGGACATGACCATCGAGGAACTCCAGACGCCGTACCTCCGCCCGCAGGAGAACGGCGCCCGTCCGGACGTCCGCTGGGTGGAGGTCGGCAACCTGCTGATCGAGGGCGACCCGGAGTTCTGGTTCAGCGCCCGCCGCTGGACCAACGAGCAACTGGACGCCGCCCAGCACCTGAGCGACCTCACCCCGGGCGACACGGTCTGGGTCAACCTCGACCACGGCCAGCACGGCATCGGCTCGCAGTCCTGCGGTCCGGGTGTGCTGCCGCAGTACTTCCTGAAGGCGGAGCCGGCGGAGTTCACGTTCGTGTTCGCGGCCGTCGAGTAACCGATTGACTGATTGATCAACTGTCCGACGCTGCCGGACAGTTGTCGGCGGCCGGTCGGCAGAGATGCCGACCGGCCGTCACTTGTGTTGCCGCGCTGCTCCCGGTCAGGCTGCCGGGGCGGTCAGCACGGCCTGGGCCGCCGGCCGGAGATTACTGACCATCGGATTCGGGTCGCCCTTGCGGCTGACCAGGATGACCTGGCCGGGGGAGCGCCCTCGATTCGGGACGGTGACGAGGTCGGGACGCAGTGAGCCCGCCCACGCCCTCGACTCAGTGATCCGCGCAGCAAGGTGTCGGATCGGGCACCTCGAACGGCACCAGTGTGCCCCCGACGGCGGGCATCGCGGCGAGGACGAGTTCGCCGTCCTCCCACTGTGGGCGGACATGATCCCGCGTCACCATCCGCTGTTCTGCGGGCGGTTGACCGGTAGCGCCCAGTACCGTCACCCGGTCGATCGCGCTCCGGGCCAGCAACTCCCCCACCGTCAGCGTGCCGTTGAGCGCGTCGGCGCCCGGGAAGAGGACCGCCCGGCCCACCGCGTCGGGCGCCCCTGGCCTCACCTCGTATCCCTGTGCCGTGAGCCGCTCCTCGGCGGTGCGCAGGAGCGGCTCGGACGGCAGCGTGAACGACAGGGCCACCCGGGGGCGGTCGCCGCGCACGAGGTGGGTGCAGCCGAACGTGCCCTCGGGGAGGGCGAGTTCGGTCGCCAGGCGCAGGAGCAGATGATCTGCCGGGCGCAGGGCCGACACCGGGGTGTCGGCCCACAGGGTGTACCGCGTCACGAAGGGAGCACCCACACCGGGTTCGAGTAGAACCACAGGTCCTTCCACGGGTCCGCGTCACCGACGACGTCGATGGCGGGGCCCGCCGGGTCGACCGCCGCGCCCATCGCGCCGACGGCGGACCGGTTGCCGTCGCTGCCGCGCAGGCGGACGTACACCGGACGGTCGACGCGCCCGAGGTTGTACGTCAGCCGGACCGAGCCGGTGGTGGGGTCGACCGCGTAGGTCTTGACGACCTTCGCCGTCGGCGCGGTGAAGGTGTCCCGGTCCGCGACCGGGCCGGTGACATCGCCCTGGATGACGTCGACCTTGGCCAACGCCGGTACGAATCCCGCCCAGTTGGGGCCGACGGCCGGTGTCACGTCCACCGTCAGCGTGACCTTCGTACCCCGCTTCACCTGTAGGGCGCCGCCGAGCGTGGTCCACTTGCCGCCGCCCGAGACGCGTACGTCGAGGGCGTCGATCAACTGGCCGTGGTCCACCCAGATCCGGCCGGCCCGGATGCCGTCCATGACGGCGGCGTACGAGCGGCGGTCGGCGCCGACGTGCGTACGGCTGTACTGGCCGGGCCAGTAGTCGCCCTCGGTGAGGTCGATCTTCCCGCCGTAGACCGGGTCGTCCTGCTTGCCGTTGGTATCGAAGTCGCTGTTCGGGCCGCGTACCGCGGTGTCCGTGTAGACGTTGTGGGAATCGGAGTTGGCGGTGATCCACCAGGGCTTGCCCTCGGCGAGCAGGCTGTCCCACAGGCCGCCGACCGTGGCGGTCATCCAGTCGAAGCCGCCCCAGGTGCGGTAGCTCTCCAGCGGGTATCCCGCGAAGGAGTTCGAGCCCGGGCTGTTGTCGTACAGGCCACGGGCCCGGCCCATGCCGATGCCCGCGGCTATTCCGGCGGCCTGGTGCCCCGGGGCGCCCTCCATACCGACGGCGATACGACGCTCCGAGGTGGCGTCACGCCAGGCGCGGATCTCGTGCGGCGAGTCGATGCCCTTGCGCGCCGGGTGGTTGGCGAGCATCAGCACGTCCTGGACCGTGCGCTGCTTCACCTGCTCCGCGAGGAAGTTGAGGCCGGCGATGGCCAACGCCTCGTTGGCGGGCGTCGAGTTGGTCGCGTTCTTCACGCCGCCGTCGTAGTCGGTCTCGAACTGCTTGAGGACGGACACCTCGTTCTTGCCGGGGTGCACGAAGACCGTGCCGTGCTCGGCGGCCGGGATGTTCCACTCCAGGCCCTGGAAGACGAGGGTCTCGTCGTAGACGTCCCGGGCCGCCCTGATGTCCGGGTTGACCTTCTCGACACCGATCTTCGAGTGGGTCACGTTGCCGTGGTCGGTGATGACCATCCAGTCCAGGCCGTGCAGCGCGCCCTGGCGGACCTGGTCGATGACACGGTACTTGCCGTCGTTGCTGTACTGCGTGTGGATGTGATGGTCACCCGACAGCCACTGGAAGCCCTTCGAGCGGCTGCCGTTGGTGGCGGCGTACGCGGGAGCGGCGGCCGGGGCGACGACGCTCGCGGCGGCGAGGCCCGCACCGAGCAGCCCTGTCCGGCGCAACATCGTGCGGCGCGACTGCTGTTCGGGGCTCAGGGCCTCGTCGGGCACGGAGGTGTCGAAGGCCGCGGGCAGCTCCGTACCACCCTCGTGACCGTCGCCGTGGTGGTGGTGATGATCGCCGTGCCCGTGTCCGTGCGAGTGCCCGTGCCCATGGCCCATTTGCGGTGTCTCCTCGATCGCGTGACGCCCGTAGTAGTGCGCCGCCTGAGGAGAATCGATGTGAAACATGAACCTTGTTCAACCAACGGATGATCGCCGGGCGACCCGGGCACGTCGGATCGTAACTCCACCCGCTGTTCCCCCAACAGCCCTTGTACAGCACACTGTTGGCCGTGAACCTGAGCACGGTTCACCTACCCCCACTGGAGACATCCACACCATGAGAAGACTCATCGGCACCCTCGCGGCCGGCGCCCTGACCCTCGCCGGGCTCGCCGCGTCGGGCTCGGCCCCGGCAGCCGCCGGGACCGGATCGGCCTCGGAGGCCGTCGCCCCCTCGGGCACGTTCAACTTCCTCACGTACAACGTCGCGGGCCTGCCGGAGGGCCTGAGCTCGGGCAAGCCCAAGACGAACACCCCGCTGATATCCCCGCGTCTGGGCGCGTACGACATCATCAACGTGCAGGAGGACTTCAACTACCACGCGGCGCTGTACGCGAACGACAACCACCCGTTCCGTACCGCGACGAGTGGCGGAGTGCCGTTCGGTGACGGTCTCAACACCCTCTCGAACTACGCCTTCACGGACTTCGAGCGGGTGAAGTGGAACAAGTGCACCGGCACCAACTGCCTTACGCCCAAGGGCTTCTCGCTCGCCCGGGTGCGCCTGGCCGAGGGCGTCTACGTGGATGTGTACAACGCCCACCCCAACGCGGACGACTCCGAGGACGCGTACGCCGCCCGCCGCGCCAACATCTCGCAGCTGTCGGCCTTCATCCAGGCCAACTCCGCGGGCAACGCGGTGATCGTGGGCAGTGACACGAACACGCGCTACACGCGCACGCCCGACAACATCCGCACGCTCGTGTCGGACAACGGTCTCACCGACGCCTGGGTCCAGTTGGTGAAGGGCGGCACGCAGCCGACGCAGGGCGCCGAGCCGCTCATGTGCCCGACGACCGCGCCGACGAACAACTGCGAGGTCGTCGACAAGGTCCTCTACCGCAGCAGCAAGCTGGTGAACCTCTCCGCGACCCGCTACAACAACGAGTGGGCGTCGTTTCTGGACTCCGCGGGCGGCAACCTCTCCGACCACTTCCCGCACACGGTCGACTTCTCCTGGAAGCTGCCCTCGAACCTGCGCGCCAGCGACATCGTCGGCGGCCCGCACGGCACGTCGTTCAACGACGCCAACTCCCTCCCGGCGACGCCCTCGCCCCGTACGCTCACCCTGCGCGGCGACGCCCGCCTGGACTCGGTGTCCCTGGCGCTCGACGGCGGCACGGCCCTGACCCACGGCGGCACGGGCGGCACCGCCAAGTCCCTCACCCTGGGCTCCGACGAGCACCTCACCTCGGTGAAGGTGACACAGGGTCAGAAGGACGGCCGGACCCGGATCTTCTCGGCCTCGTTCACGACGGACAAGGCACGCACCCTGACCTCCGGCTCGGTCACGAACGACACCGCGACGTTCACGGCGCCGTCGGGCTGGCAGATCGTGGGCTTCACGGGCCGCTCGGGCGACGAGATCGACAAGCTGGGCGTGGTGTACGCACCGATCGTCTGATCTCCGACCAACTCGCTTCGGTAACACCGCTGTTGTGCGGGCGGACACCCTTCCGGTGTCCGCCCGTTCGCACATCCGCACGCCAGGACACCCTTACGCGGCCACACAGGCCGGGAAAATCATTCCGCGCCGGGGCTTCCCAGCAGGTAACTTCGGCCGGATGAGTGATCACTACGACGTGCGCGGCTCCGGCCCCGTCCTCCTCATCATCCCCGGCGGCGCCGGACACCCCATGGGCCTCGAGAACATCACCATCCCCCTCTCCGAACACTTCACCGTCGTGACGTACGACCCGCTCGG
Organism: Streptomyces graminilatus; assembly: GCF_001418565.1. Taxonomy (GTDB): domain Bacteria; phylum Actinomycetota; class Actinomycetes; order Streptomycetales; family Streptomycetaceae; genus Streptomyces; species Streptomyces graminilatus. Next base: position 23,010 of record NZ_LIQQ01000212.1, read on the forward strand.
CCTCGCCCACGGCGGGCTCGGCAAACCTGTCGAGGAACAACGCGCCGAGTGGTGGAGCGAGGGCGCGGCCCGGGTACTGGAAGCGGTCCTCCCCCAGGGCGAGTCCGCGTACGTGTTCGGCACCAGCGCGGGTGCCGTCGCCGCCCTCGACCTGGCGTCCCGGCACCCGGGCCGGGTCCGGCATGTGATCGCGCACGAGCCACCGGTCATGGCGGTCCTGCCGGACGCCGAGCGGCAGCGGGCGATGTTCGCCGAGGTGCGCGACACCTACCGCACCCGGGGCGTCGAGGCAGCGGCGGCCCGGATGACGGCAGGCCTGGAGGAACGGCCCCTCACCCCCGAGGAGTTGGCGAAGGGGTCGGACCAGGAAGCCGGACACACCTCCCCGGACGACGGGTCGTTGACCCCCATGGAGATCATGTTCACCCGCGTCCTGGTCCCGTTCAGCTCCTACGATCCCGACCTCGCCGCCCTCTCCGCCTCCTCCCCCCGGCTCACGGTGGCCATGGGCATCGACTCGGCCGGTCAGCTCCTGCACCGCACGGCCACGGCACTCGCCCGCCGTACCGGCAGCACCGCCCGCCAGTTCCCCGGAGGCCATCTCGCACCGCTCACCCACCCGGCGGAGTTCGCTGCCCGGCTCAAGGAGACATTGGTTCCGGCCGGCTGATCCCGGACGGGGCAGGATGCAGGGCCGGGGCCGGGGTGGTGATCCCGGAACCGTGGCGCCGGTGGCGACGAAGAGGCCCCGGGCGGCGGCCTCGACGGCGGCGATCTTCCCGGCGCGCAGGGCGGCCGGTCCGAGTCCGTCCTCCAGGTTGATGCCTACGACGCCGACGGCCGGCAGTTCCCGCGCCTGGGGGCCTCGACCGGTCTAGGCTGCGGATCATGAACCCGGCCCTGAGCAGCGGCGCGGCCACTGAACCAGTCCTTGAGCCGGCCCCTGAGCCGGTCATTCGGTCGGCCGGTCAATCAGCCGTCGAGGCGGCCGTCCTGGACGCCGTGGAGCTGGCTGCCGATCCGGAGCTGGAGGCACGGTTCGCGGAGTCGGCCCACCGGATCCTGGCGGACCTGGTCGGTGGAGGGGCCGCGCTGGGCTGGGTCGAACCCCCTTCGCGGGACGAGGTGGCGGAGTTGCTCGGCCATGTCGTCTCCGCCGCCCGGGCCGGGGACGCGGCCCTGCGGGTCGCCTGCCTCGACCGTCGGCTCGTCGGGCTGGGGTACTGGCTCCGCTACGCCCGGCCGACCCATCGGCCGCACGCCGACCTCGAGAAGATCGCGGTGGACGCGAGTGCCCACGGCCGTGGCGTCGGCCGGGCGCTGACCGCCGCCCTGATCAACGACGCCCGGGAGGCGGGCATCGAGGTCCTCACCCTGGACGCGCGTGGCGACAACACCAACGCCCTGCGCCTCTACCGGTCGTTGGGCTTCACCGAGTACGGCCGCCTGCCCGACTTCGTCGCCGTCGGCCAGCATCGCTACGACAAGGTGTTCTGCATGCTGGACTTCCGCCGACGGCAACGGAGCTGACGGGGGCGGTCCTTCGAGGGCCGACGGCGCCCCGTCCCCACCCCACACCCTGTTTGCTGTGCGTCGTACCTGGAGCGCCCCGGTTCCGGTCGGGGCGCCCCAGGCGTTCTTGCCGGGGCGGAGGCGCTACCGCACTCCGCCCCGGGGTACGAGCCGCCGCGCCACCAGCTCGTCGCGCACCAACTCGGCGTACACCGTGGCCCCGTGGACGGACGTGTGCGTGTTGTCGCGCTTCTCGTCGTAGAGGTACAGGGCCTTGGAGCCCTCGACGCCGAGGGACTCCACGAGCGCCTTCGTCCTCGCCGTCAGGTCGATCAGCGGTACGCCCCGCTCCGCCGCGACCGCGCGGATCACCGCCGGGTGATCGACGCCGAGGCCGTTGACCAGCAGGGCGGTGCCGTTGTTCAGGGTGCCGTCGGAGTTGAACCAGCGGCGCACGATCGGCGTCACCAGTACCGGATCTCCCCCTCGTTCGCGGACACCCGCGACGAGCGTCTCCAGGTTCGCGCGGTACGTCGGCCCGTCCGTCTGCTTGTCGTTGTGCGCGAGTTGGACGAGGACCAGATCGCCGGGGCGGATCAGCGGCCGAACGGCCGGGAAGAGCGCGGGGTTGGCGAGATAGGTGACCGTACTCTCCCCGGAATCCGCGTAGTTGGCGACGGCCAGCCCCTTGCGCAGATACTGCGGCAGCATCTGGCCCCAGCCGGTGTACGGGGCGCCCGGCTGGTCGCAGACGGTCGAGTCGCCGACCAGCAGGATCTGCCGGGTGCGGCGGCCGGCGGGGGTCACCCGGATGTCCGCCAGGGCCGGCGCCGCGCCGCCGAACACCAGGTCGAGGCCGGGGGTGCCGACGGGCCCGGTCGGTTCGCCCTCGGGTGTACGGACGTCGACGGTGAAGCTCCGGGCCACGCGCTCGCCCGCCGCCGTGACGGTCTCCGGGAGGAGCGCGCGCCGGGTCTCACCGCTGACGGCCGTACTGGCGGCGCCTTCACCGCCCAGCAGTACCCGTACGTCGTACGTGCCGGGTGCGACATCGAAGTGGCAGGCGATGACGGCGGTGCCGGTGCAGTTGTCGATGCCCAGGGCGCGGGGGCCGTGGGCAGCGGGCCGTTCGTGAGCGGCGGCCGGTACGGCGCCGAGGGCGAGCGTAGGGGTGGCGGTGCTCAGGGTCACGGCCGCGAGCACGGCTCGACTGAAACGTCTCATCACGGCTCCCACCCCCCTCCTCTGCCGCTCGACAAGGCCCGGCGGCAGGACCGTACACCGCCCGACAAGGGCTTTCCAGCGTGCCGCACGCGTTCGCGGGGCCTCCAACTTCCTTACCCCGAAAGGGCTTTCGCGAAATCGATTCAACTGTCAGTCTTCCGGACATCGCCACCGAGCGTCCCCCGCACCTCCGAAGGAGACACCCCACATGTCCGCAGCCGACGACAGACACCCCGGGCACTCCGGGACCCGTCTCGGGCGCCGTGCGCTCGTTCTCGGTGCCACGGCCGGCGCCGCCGGGATCGCCCTGCCCGGTACCGCGCGGGCGGCGGCCTTCGGCTACACCGACGACGGCACGAACTACGTCATCGACACCGGCGCGGGCCTCGTGTTCAAGGTCCGCAAGTCCAACGGCGACCTGTCCTCGCTGGTCCACCGGGGCACGGAGTACCAGGGCTACGGCGGCATGAACTCGCACATCGAGTCCGGCCTCGGCTCCTCCACGGTGACGATCCAGCGGTCCGGTTCGACGATCCTGGTCAGCGTCACGCACGGCACGCTGAGGCACTACTACGCGGCCCGCAGCGGCGAGAACAACGTCTACCTGTGGACCAACAAGGCCGACGACTCGGTCTCGGCGACCCGGTTCATCCTGCGGGTCAGGGCGGGCCTGTTCCTCAACGACGAGCCCGACTCGTACACGTACACGAACCGCACGATCGAGGCGTCGGACGTCTTCGCGAAGTCCGACGGCCAGACCCGCTCGAAGCACTACTCGAACCTGCGGGTCATGGACTACGACCACGTCGGCTGGAGGACCGCGAGCGTGGGCCTGTACGTGGTGCGAAGCAACCACGAGAAGGCCTCCGGCGGCCCGTTCTACCGCTCTCTCCTGCGCCACCAGAGCGCGGACGGCGGCGGCCTGTACGAGATCCTGCACTACGGCCAGAACCAGACCGAGGCCCAGCGGTTCGGCCTCCAGGGTCCGTACGTCATCGCCTTCACGGACGGCGGCACACCCTCCCCGTCGCTCTTCCCGGGGACGCTCACCACACCGTGGGCGGACTCGCTCGGCATCTCCGGTTACGTCGCCGCGAGCGGCCGGGGCCGGGTAGCGGGCGTCGGGATCACCGGGCGGAACACGGCGTACGCGTACACGGTGGGGCTCGCCAACTCGGCCGCGCAGTACTGGGGTTCGGCCCGCTCCTCCGACGGGCACTTCTCCATCGCGGGTGTCCTTCCCGGGACGTACACGCTGACGGTCTTCAAGGGCGAGCTGTCGGTGTACACCACCTCGGTGACGGTCAAGGCCGGCGGTACGACCACCCTCAACTCGATCGCGATCCCGTCCTCGAACGACCCGAGCAACGCGAACGCGATCTGGCGGATCAACGACTGGAACGGCACCCCGAGCGGTTTCAAGAACGCCGACCTGATGACGTACGCGCATCCGTCGGACGTCCGGGCCGCCCCCTGGACGGGCAACGTGGTGATCGGCAGCGGCACCGAGACATCCGGCTTCCCCTGCTACATCTGGAAGGACGTCAACAGCGGCCTGCTGGTGTACTTCAGGCTGACCGCCGCCCAGGCCGCCGCCGCGCACACCCTGCGCATCGGCGTGACGACGGCCTACGCCAACGGCCGCCCACAGGTCGTCGTCAACGACACCTGGACATCGCCCATCCCGTCCCCGCCCACCCAGCCGAGCACCCGGTCCCTGACCAACGGGTCCTACCGGGGCAACAACAACACGTTCACCTACAACGTCCCGGCGAGCGCCTGGCTCACGGACACCAGCCGGTACAACGTGCTGAGGATCAACGTGGTGAGCGGTTCGGGGACGACCTCCTACCTGAGCGCCGGGACGGCGATCGACGCGCTCGACCTGCTTGCCTAGCCAGCCACCAGCCACCAGCCACCAGTAGCAAAGCCTCGGGCAACTTTCTGTTATTACCGAGGAGTCCGCTCCGTCTCCGACAACGTGCACAGCGACTCCCCCACCACCAGCCCGACCACCAGCCCTGTCCGGAGGACGGCGACGGCTGCCGCAGCCCTCGCGACGACCGCCCTCCTGCTCGGCGCCCCGCCCGCGTCGGCGGCCGGCCCCCGGGACGCCACCGCCGACGTGCTCGCGGGCCGGAACGTCACCCTCACCGGCGACACGGTGGTGCGGGTGCCCGCCGGGACGACGACGTACGACGGTGTCCTCCAGGGCGAGGGCACCCTCACCGTGAGCGGCACCGGCACCCTGATCCTCACCAGGGACAGCGACTTCACGCTGCCCAGGTCCCGGCAGGGGCAGCGGGTGCGCGTCCTGGGCGGCAACCATCCGTACGTCACGGTGACGCACCCCGACCCGCCGGCGATCACGGTCGAGAGGGGAGCCACCCTCCAGTACGGCAACGGCGGCACGACGGGCCTGATCGGCCATTTCCCGTACAACACACCGGCGTTCCGGCTGAACCAGGACAACATCCGGGTGGACGGCACCCTGCGCCTGTCGCTGAAGAGCGCGTACAACCTGGGCACGATCAGCGGCGCCGGACTCGTGACCCAACCCCGTTTCCTCTGGGGAACCTGGGACCTCTCGGGCGTCCACCCCTTCTCCGGAGTGATCGACAACGGCACTCAAGTGAACGCGGGACGGCCGGAGTTCGCGACGTCACTGCCCCGCGTGCGCAAGGTTCTCAACCAGGGCACCTGGACGGTGGACACCCCACTCGGCCAGACGGTCACCATGGGGATGGACTTCTACCAGCGCGAGTACGGCAGCGACATCAACGTCCAGTCCCGCCCGGGCTCCAAGGTGGTGCTGACCGGCCAGTACAGCTGGTCGGACCGGGGCGGCGACACCGACCCGTCGCTCAGCGACCCCGCCCTCAACTGGACGCCCGCCCGCAAGAACGTCAACAAGCGCGGCACCAACATCAAGGGCGCGAACGTCCAGTGGGGCGACGGCACGACGAACAAGATCTTCATGCCGGGTACCGCCGAGACGGTGTACATCAACCTCCTCGCGGCAAGCTCCCGTTCGCTCCTGACGCTCGACTACAACGGCCCGGTGACGCTGGGTGCGCCCATCGGCGGCGGCAGGTACCACGACACGTTGTCCGCGCCCGGCGCCGGGGACCTCGTCATCAAGGGGACGCGCGGCAACGACGTCACGTTCGCCGCCGTCCAGTACTACGACGGCTCGACGACGGTCGAGAAGGGCGCGGTGCTGCGCCTCGGCAGCGGAAGGCCGGGCGGCGACGGCGGCCTGTACACGAAGGGTTCGCTCTGCAAGGTCGTGAACAACGGCTCGCTGGTGGTCCGGAACACGAGAAGGGCGCTGGTGCTGTCACGGATCAGCGGCAGCGGCTCGTTCACCCAGGCGGGCGCGGCGACGACGACACTGACGGGCAGCGCGGTGACGTACGCCGGGAGCACGACGGTCACCAAGGGGACGTTGGCGCTGAGGGGCGGGGCAACTCTGGCCCACAGCAAGGCGATTCGGCTGACCACGGCAGCCGCGCGCCTGGACGCGGGCGATGCGGGAGGCGCGGGCCTGCGCATGGGGACGACGCTCACCGGGTCGGGGACGGTGAAGGGTTCGGTGACGAACGACGGTGTGATGGCAGGTGGGTTGACGGTCACCGGCACCTATACGCAGAGCGCGCGAGGCCAACTCGTCCTGCAAGACCAGCCGTTGAAGGTGGGCGGAGCGGTTCGGCTGGCGGGGACGCTGGACGTGTCGGCGGTGGGTTCGGCTTCGCCCCTCTCCGACACGATCACCGTGCTGAACCACACCGGGCGCGCGAGGACAGTGGGCGCGTTCAGCGGCCTGAAGGAGGGCGCGGCGCTGAAGCTCGCCGACAGGACGTACCGGATCACCTATCGGGGCGGCGACGGCAACGACGTGGTCCTCAGGGCGGTCGACAGGAGTGCCTCACCGGCGGCAGGGGCAGGTGCAACTCCGGAATCGGCTGCGGGCCCGGACCAGGTGGCGACGGCCGACGCGCACACCGACTCGGCCCTGGCGGCGGACAGTTCGGGGTTCGGCTGGTGGCCGTACGCGATGGCCGTCGGACTGCTGGCGGGGCTGATGATTCCGGCCGGCAGGAAGGTCCGGGGGCGCGGGAACGGGCGGCGACGAGGCGGGCGGCACGCGGCGCAGGGCTGATTCAGGGCAAGCACTGTCGGTGCACCCCTTGGCCACGGATACTGCGGACCATGGAATTCGCCGTCTTCATGACCCTGCCCGGGCTGGTCATCCTGCTGACCGTCGCGGCCTTCGCGGATCAACTGCTGATGCGGGCGGGCCGGGCAGGCCGGCTTCCCTGGCGGAACAGCGCCCGCCAGGGCCAGATATCGTCGACCGGCTTCGAGCAGCTCCACGCGACCTTCTCCCCGGGGAAGGAAAGCGAACTCAAGGAACGGCAGTCGGCCCTCATCATGCGGGACGACGAGGAGGACGGGGCACCGCCGAACCGGACGACGGTGGATCTGGAGGGCGGGGTCGCGGTGGTCCGGATGCGGCGGGCCGGTCTGTAGAGCACGGGCCGGCATGCGGGAGCACTGAGGCTGTCACCGAGCGGGGTCCGCAGCTACCGGTTCGCCGCCCACCGCTGGGAGTCCTGGCCCCGGTTGAGTCTGCACGATCTCGGGCTGGACCTGGCGACGGTGCGCAAGGTGCTGGACCGGGAGGCGTCCGTAGCGGAAGTCGCGGAAGTGCACGCCAATGCTCTGGACGTACAGATCCAGACTCTCCGCCTGTGCCGGGCAGTACTGCGAGCAGTCGCCAGGCGCGGCCCCACCACCCTGGAGACCGACCTCATGCACCGACTCACCGCAGCCAAGGACCAGGCGCAAGAGCCTTCCGAGCAGGACGTCAGCGCCCTTCACGATGCTCTCGACCGCGCGATGCGTGAATGATTCGACGAACCCGCACAACCCGTGTCCCAGATTCCGGGTCAAGGCCCGTGAGCGATTCTACGAGTTGGCGGGTGACGGTGGCCCTGCCTGGCGGGCAGATGGTCGGACAGGCACAGGGGCCAGAACGAAAAGGTTCACCAGCGGTCTGCTCCGTGACGAAGGAGCCGATCGGCCCGGGTGGGCATCACGTGATCGAACCGGTCAGATCACTTGAACGACACCGCCCCGCGGCGCGATTGCCGGTCGATTGCCGGTTTCCTCACGCCGTCTTGCCGGTCCCGATGCGCCACCGCACTCAATGAGCGGCGTTTTTGCAGGTCAGCAGCTATAGGCAGACCGGTCCGGCGGATCCAGAACGGCTCCATCCTCTTCTGTGGGGCCGCTTCCTAGGCTCTGACTCGGAAAGCGGCCGACCGAGGGGGCTTCGCGAGAAGCCCAGAGGAAATCGGCCCGACTCACACCCCGATCGCATCCACAGGAGAGCCATGCGTATCCGCGCCGTCCTGCCCGCCGCCCTTCTGGCCGTCTCCGGCCTCCTCGTCGGGGCGGGAACCACCTTCGCCGGCACTGCTGAAGAGTCCCCGCAGGGCGGCGGTTACCCGGCCTACCAGTGCTTCGAGACCGTGAACCTCGACGAGTACTGCAGCGACAGCAAGGTCAGGAACGATGCCGAAGGGAGCGCGTGGATCCTGACCTGTCCGTCCGGCGTCCTGGGGAGCATCAACAGCAAGCCGTACCTCCGCTACCCCCGTCCGGAGGAGGCCCTCAGCTGCTCCGGTGAAGGGTCCCCGAACAGCAGCGATTACCCGGCCTACCAGTGCTTCAAGACCGTGGACCGCGTCGAGTACTGCAGTGACAAGAAGGTCAAGAACCATGACGCGGGGAACGCGTGGATCAAGACCTGTCCGCCCGGCGTCCAGGGGAGCATCAACGGCAGGCCGTACACCCGCGACCCTCGCCCGGGGAACGCCTCCAGCTGCTGACGCACAAGACCACGAAGGGGCCGCATCCCGGTGCGGCCCCTTTCGCCATGCCCAGCCAACGACCGCCACCCGCGGCCGGACACCAGGGCCACGTCGTTCAGGTGTGGTGTCCGAAGATGTCAGTGAGGACCGACGGCAGTGTGATCTGAAATCAGTCGCCGTGACCCTCTCCACCGGCTCCGGCTCGAAATCGGTCTCTTCGCTCGCCGTCACCCTCGCCTCCCCATCAACCGGTCGCACGGCGCGGTGGCAGCCGCTCCCCGTTTTCACGGCTGCGCCGACGTCCCGTATGCCGGATACAGAGACTCGTTGGTCTTGCCGTCGACCTCGCGCCGGGCGGTGACCAGGCCGGTCCCCGTCATTCCTGAAGCCCCATCAGCCTGGACGCTCCGCCTGGACGACGCTGTCCTGGGCCCAGGTCCGTGTGGTGGACCTCATCGCCCGTGGGCGCATGACCTGTTGGCGTTTTCGGCACAAGACCTCCCGCTGAAGGGAAACGCGTACCAGGAAAGCGGATGCGGGGCATCCGGGATGGCCGGCGGAGCGACGGCTCGGTGGCCGGGGCTCGACTCCACGAAAAGGCGTACAGCGAAATTGGGGCGACAGCGGACGGCAACCAGCGGAAAACGTTTGCCGACGGAACCCAAGTGCCGCTCCGTCTGTGCTGACGCGCGCAGCCATACTCCGCGTTCATCGAATTGCCCGGTCCGCTGACGGCGCGGAATCAGACACAGCAAGCGCGCGTACGTGCCGAAGAACCGAAACGCGGACTCTCCGGCGGAGGCCGGGGCCGGTTGAATGCGGGCCGGTCGACTGCCTCGGTAAGCCGTGCATTTCCGGTTACCGGCAAGGAACTGCCGGTGCCGCTGCCTGTGTGCGGGCCGCCGGGCGTGTTTGTGCAGGTCAGCTGGGTGGTGGGTGGGTCCAGAATCGGTCCAGCCTTCTGTTGTCCCGTTTTTCTAGAGTCGAGGAGCGGAGACGCCGCAGCCGATGGATGCGGGCTCCGTGTCATGTGGAAGCCGATGCAAGAAGAGACGAGGAATCATGCGCGAGAGCCAGGGACGTCTGGTCGTGGGGGCGCGGGCGGTGGCGCTCACGGTGGCTGTGGGCGTGGCGGCGTCGACGGGTATTGCGAGTATGTCGTCGGCGTCGGCGCAGTCGGCGCCGTCGGTGCGCGCGAGTCAGCAGTGCCCGGGATACACGGCGGCGGAGATCATCCTGGGGTTCATGGGTGAGGGGGTCGTGGCCAAGCAGTCTCCGGACCTGGCGCTGGTGCACGTGCCTGTCGGGGCGACCCCCAGGGACGTGGAGGTCTTTCTGGCGCTGGCCACGCTGAAGGAGCCGGGGTTCGCCGAGAAGTTCCGCGCGGATGTCACCTCGGGTGACCCGTTCCGGGTCCGTAACGGGCTGAAGCGGCTGGACACCATGTCTGTGGCCATCCACAAGGACGTCACCGAGAAGCCCGTGGACACGGGCACCGGCCTTCGTTCGAATTACATTTTGACCATCATCGATGCCTCCTTCGAGGAAGGCAAGAGCGGTCTGACGACCGAAAAGGCCGTAGTGATCGTGACCAAGCTGCTGGCCGGCAAGTAGGTCTTCGAAAGGGCGGCTCCGCTGCGTGCGGCGGAGCCGCCTTGGGGGTGTAGAGACATGTCTCGCATAGCTTTCTTCGGCGGAGCCGTTCTGTGGGGAACGGTCGGTGTGACGTCGCTGCTGGTGGCCCTGCCGAGTTCGGCAGTCAGTTCGCCGGGAGTCGTCGAATCGCGTCAATACGTCAGCAAGGTGTGGCCCCAGGGCTGGTCGTTCTTCACAAAGAGCCCCCGGAGCCCATCGAACGGTGCTTACAGGATTTCTTCCGACGGGCCACCACGGAGCTTGCTCATCGGACCCAACGCCAGTCCGTCCAACGCGTTCGGGGCGAGCCGAAGAGCACGGGCCCAGGGCCCCGAGCTGGCAACCCTGATGTATGCCACACCGGGGCGGGCCTGGAAGAAATGTGAGGGGTACACGGTCTCCGACTGTGGCGTCGGCGATTTCGGCAAGGCTCCGAAGATCCGCAACGATTCTCCGATCCCGACGCTGTGCGGGAAGACCGTGCTCACCATTGAGGAACCGATTCCATGGGCCTGGCGGAAGCTGACAGAAGGCCAGTACCGGGTCACGAAGGCGGCGGAGGTGAACATCCAGTGCTGAGACTCAGGATCCCGGCGGTGCCGGAAGCCGCCGAACGGTTCGACCCGCGCACCAATGTGTACGGTCTGATGCGCACGCTGATGGCCGTGGGCATGTTCGCCACACTGTTCCTCACCCCGGCCGCGGCCCTGTTCCATCCCGTCATCGGCATGAAGGACGCCCCGTACTGCGACGGGCTGTCCGCGATCTCGGGATTCTGCGTCGGCGGGGACGCGCTGAGTCCGGACGTGCGCCGCTATCTGCTGGCAGCCGTTCTGATCCCCGTGATGATCGGCTGGCGGCCGAGGTTCTGGGTGATACCGCACTGGTGGGTCGCGTTCAGCATCGCCTCCTCGCTCAGTCTGCCCGAGGGCGGAGACATGGTGGGTCTGATTCTCACGCTGGCCATTGTTCCCTTCGGGCTGGTGGACGACAGAAGGTGGCACTGGAGCACCGAGGGCGGCTCGAAGCAGCTCGGTGGTTCCGCGGCCGCCTTCTGCTACGTCACTCACTGGGCCATCCGGATCCAGGTGGCCGGCATCTATTTCCAGTCCTCTGTGGCGAAGTTCGGCGTGGCGGAGTGGGCCGACGGTACCGCGCTCGCCTACTGGCTCAACGATCCGTCCTTCGGTCTCCTGCCGTTCTGGCAGCCCGTGATGCAGCCCCTGTTGGAGAACCCGTACACGGTCGCCGCCCTCACCTGGGGAGTTCTCGTCATGGAACTCTCCCTGGCGTTCTCGCTCTTCTGGAAGGCCGAGGTGCGCCGCAGGACGCTCTGGCTGGGGATCGCTCTCCACGCGGGGATAGCGCTCTTCATGGGCCTCTTCAGCTTCGCGTTCATCATGTTCGGCGCCCTGGTCATCGCCTACCGGGTTCCGACCACGAACATCGCCCTTCCCCGGTTCGCGGCGCTACGAGCGCGGCGCGCGGCCCGTGACGACGAGGCGGCCGACACATCGCTGCGGGAAACAACTCTCGTTCCCGGGTGAGGGACGCTTCGGCGGCCCGAACATCCCTTGGGGCATCGCCCCCTTACGTGCATCGCCCCCGGTCGGTCGTCTCTGGGCGGGGGCGCTCCATGCCGTGTGGAAACCGAATTCGACAAGAAATGGGAACTCATCATGCGTAAGAGCCGAGGTCGTCTGGTTGTGGGGGCGCGCGCGGTGGCGGTCGCGGTGGCTGTGGGCGTGGTTGCGTCGACGGGTACGGCGGGTGTGTCGGGGGCGTCGGTGCAGTCGAAGAACGTGGATGAGCAGTGTGCGGGGTACACGGCGGCGGAGATCATCCTGGGGTTCATGGGCAAAGGGGTGGTGGCCGAGCAGTATCCGGATCTGGCGCTGGTGGCCGGGAAGGTCGTCGGTGCGACCCCCAGGGAGGTGGAGGTCTTTCTGGCGCTGGCCACGCTGAAGGAGTCGGGGTTCGCCGAAACGTTCCGCGCGGATGTCACCTCGGGTGACCCGTACCGGGTCCGTGACGGGCTGGAGCGGCTGGACACCATGGCCGCGACTCTCCGCAACGAAGTCACTGAAACGGGCACCGGCTCCGGTGCGGTGATCGTGGCAGGCAAGAACACCAACGCCGGCGTGGGCGCCGGCACGATCAGTTTCGTGACGACCAACAAGGTCGCGGTCGTGAACGTGGCCGTTGTGGCGAATCTGGCCATTGCTGTGACGAAGCTGCTGTTCGCGGAGGGCTCCGCAGAAGGCAAGAGCGGTCTGACGACCGAGAAGGCCGTCGCGATCGTGACCAAGCTGCTGGCCGGCAAGTAGATCCTCGAAGAGGCGGCTCCGTCGCGTGCGGCGGAGCCGCCCTGCCGCCCTCGTTCCGGGCAGAGGGAGGCTTCATCCGCCCAGCTGTCCGGATGGTGCGGAGGTCGTCTCGTGCGCTGCCCCGCCGGGCGGCTTCGGGCGGGGAAAGCTCTACATTCCCTGCGCAAGGTGCCTGCATATAAAGGAAATTGAAGTGACGTCAGCTCAATTCTGCCGGAGACTTTTCGGCCAGTGGTTGGCGGAGAAGGATCTCTCCACGCGGCGGCCGCGCCCGTACTGTCATCTTCCTGTGGCGGGAGGTTCCGCCTGGTGAGGCCGCCGCCGATGCCGGGCGGCGGGGACGCGGGGAGAAGCAGGGGCGCATGCCTGAGCAGTTGGGGGCCTGGCTCCGTGGCCGTCGGGCGCAGCTGGGTCTGAGTCAGCCGCAGCTCGCCGAACTCGCCGGGGTCAGCACCCGCACCATCCGCGAGATCGAGCGCGGCCGGGCACGGTCACCGCACAGCCCCTCGGTGCTCAGACTCAGGGAGGCACTGGGACCGGACACCGCGCCCGAGCCCGGCGACGAACGGCGGCTCCGGCTCGACGTCCTCGGTTCCCTCCTGCTCCAGGTGGCGGGCCGGCCCGTCGAACCCGGCGCGGCGAAACAGAGCGCCCTGCTGGCCCTGCTCGGTCTGCACCCGGGCACCGCCGTGTCGCAGGACGAGATCGTCGACATCCTGTGGGACGGCCGGCCCCCGGCCAGCTCCCCGAACATGGTCCACACCTACGTGGCCCGGCTGCGCCGGCTGCTCACCCCGGCGACACACCTCGAGGACCCGCCCGGCGGCTCACTGCGCCGGACCGGGACCGGCTACGTACTGGACCTGGACGAACAGGAGTCGGACGCGGCGCGGTTCACCGCCCTGGCCTCGCGCGCCCTGCCCGCCCTCGCCGAC
>NZ_LIQQ01000212.1:36552-36719 GCF_001418565.1 Streptomyces graminilatus
GGCGAGCAGGCCGCCGCCCTGAGCCTGTACGCGGCGTTGCGGGACCGTCTGGACGACCAGCTCGGCGTCCGCCCGGGTCCGGAGGTGACCGACGCCCATCTGCGGGTCCTGCGCATGGACGTACCGCGCGCCGCCGCCTCCCGGCCGACCGCGACACCGGCCCCCGC
>NZ_LIQQ01000213.1 GCF_001418565.1 Streptomyces graminilatus
TTTCCCTCACGCTATGACCACCGAAACACTATGAAACACTCAACCGCACCACACCCGTGACCAATAGGGATGTGGGGTTGTTCGTGGTTTCAGAACCAACACAGTGGACGCGAGCAACTGAGGACAAGCCCTCGGCCTATTAGTACCAGTCACCTCCACCCGTTACCGGGCTTCCAGATCTGGCCTATCAACCCAGTCGTCTACTGGGAGCCTTACCCTCTCAAGGAGGTGGGAACACTCATCTCGAAGCAGGCTTCCCGCTTAGATGCTTTCAGCGGTTATCCCTCCCGAACGTAGCCAACCAGCCATGCCCTTGGCAGGACAACTGGCACACCAGAGGTTCGTCCGTCCCGGTCCTCTCGTACTAGGGACAGCCCTTCTCAATGTTCCTGCGCGCGCAGCGGATAGGGACCGAACTGTCTCACGACGTTCTAAACCCAGCTCGCGTACCGCTTTAATGGGCGAACAGCCCAACCCTTGGGACCGACTCCAGCCCCAGGATGCGACGAGCCGACATCGAGGTGCCAAACCATCCCGTCGATATGGACTCTTGGGGAAGATCAGCCTGTTATCCCCGGGGTACCTTTTATCCGTTGAGCGACGGCGCTTCCACAAGCCACCGCCGGATCACTAGTCCCGACTTTCGTCCCTGCTCGACCCGTCGGTCTCACAGTCAAGCTCCCTTGTGCACTTACACTCAACACCTGATTGCCAACCAGGCTGAGGGAACCTTTGGGCGCCTCCGTTACTCTTTAGGAGGCAACCGCCCCAGTTAAACTACCCATCAGACACTGTCCCTGATCCGGATCACGGACCCAGGTTAGACATCCAGCACGACCAGACTGGTATTTCAACGACGACTCCACAAACACTGGCGTGCCCGCTTCAAAGTCTCCCAGCTATCCTACACAAGCCGAACCGAACACCAATATCAAACTATAGTAAAGGTCCCGGGGTCTTTCCGTCCTGCTGCGCGAAACGAGCATCTTTACTCGTAGTGCAATTTCACCGGGCCTATGGTTGAGACAGTCGAGAAGTCGTTACGCCATTCGTGCAGGTCGGAACTTACCCGACAAGGAATTTCGCTACCTTAGGATGGTTATAGTTACCACCGCCGTTTACTGGCGCTTAAGTTCTCAGCTTCGCCACCCCGAAGAGTGACTAACCGGTCCCCTTAACGTTCCAGCACCGGGCAGGCGTCAGTCCGTATACATCGCCTTACGGCTTCGCACGGACCTGTGTTTTTAGTAAACAGTCGCTTCTCGCTGGTCTCTGCGGCCACCCCCAGCTCAAGGAGTAAATCCTCTCACCAGTGATGGCCCCCCTTCTCCCGAAGTTACGGGGGCATTTTGCCGAGTTCCTTAACCATAGTTCACCCGAACGCCTCGGTATTCTCTACCTGACCACCTGAGTCGGTTTAGGGTACGGGCCGCCATGAAACTCGCTAGAGGCTTTTCTCGACAGCATAGGATCATCCACTTCACCACAATCGGCTCGGCATCAGGTCTCAGCCTTGTGTGCGACGGATTTGCCTATCGCACGGCCTACACCCTTACCCCGGGACAACCACCGCCCGGGATGGACTACCTTCCTGCGTCACCCCATCACTCACCTACTGCAGGTCTGGTCCGTCGGCTCCACCACTCCCCCTTGCCCGAAGGCTCCGGGGCGGCTTCACGGACTTAGCATCGCCTGGTTCAATGTTTGACGCTTCACAGCGGGTACCGGAATATCAACCGGTTATCCATCGACTACGCCTGTCGGCCTCGCCTTAGGTCCCGACTTACCCTGGGCAGATCAGCTTGACCCAGGAACCCTTAGTCAATCGGCGCACACGTTTCCCACGTGTGTATCGCTACTCATGCCTGCATTCTCACTCGTGAACCGTCCACCACTAGCTTCCGCTGCAGCTTCACCCGGCACACGACGCTCCCCTACCCATCCACACAGGCGTTGGCCCTATTGTGTGAATGACACGACTTCGGCGGTACGCTTGAGCCCCGCTACATTGTCGGCGCGGAATCACTAGACCAGTGAGCTATTACGCACTCTTTCAAGGGTGGCTGCTTCTAAGCCAACCTCCTGGTTGTCTGTGCGACTCCACATCCTTTCCCACTTAGCGTACGCTTAGGGGCCTTAGTCGATGCTCTGGGCTGTTTCCCTCTCGACCATGGAGCTTATCCCCCACAGTCTCACTGCCGTGCTCTCACTTACCGGCATTCGGAGTTTGGCTAAGGTCAGTAACCCGGTAGGGCCCATCGCCTATCCAGTGCTCTACCTCCGGCAAGAAACACACGACGCTGCACCTAAATGCATTTCGGGGAGAACCAGCTATCACGGAGTTTGATTGGCCTTTCACCCCTAACCACAGGTCATCCCCCAGGTTTTCAACCCTGGTGGGTTCGGTCCTCCACGAAGTCTTACCTCCGCTTCAACCTGCCCATGGCTAGATCACTCCGCTTCGGGTCTTGAGCGCGCTACTAAACCGCCCTATTCGGACTCGCTTTCGCTACGGCTTCCCCACACGGGTTAACCTCGCAACACACCGCAAACTCGCAGGCTCATTCTTCAAAAGGCACGCAGTCACGACGCACCAAGTAAACTTGGCGCGCGACGCTCCCACGGCTTGTAGGCACACGGTTTCAGGTACTATTTCACTCCGCTCCCGCGGTACTTTTCACCATTCCCTCACGGTACTATCCGCTATCGGTCACCAGGGAATATTTAGGCTTAACGGGTGGTCCCGCCAGATTCACACGGGATTTCTCGGGCCCCGTGCTACTTGGGTGTCTCTCAAACGAGCCGTTGATGTTTCGACTACGGGGGTCTTACCCTCTACGCCGGACCTTTCGCATGTCCTTCGCCTACACCAACGGTTTCTGACTCGTCTCACGGCCGGCAGACCATGAAAGAGAGATCCCACAACCCCGCATACGCAACCCCTGCCGGGTCTCACACGCATACGGTTTGGCCTCATCCGGTTTCGCTCGCCACTACTCCCGGAATCACGGTTGTTTTCTCTTCCTGCGGGTACTGAGATGTTTCACTTCCCCGCGTTCCCTCCACACACCCTATGTGTTCAGATGTGGGTGACAGCCCATGACGACTGCCGGGTTTCCCCATTCGGAAACCCCCGGATCAAAGCCTGGTTGACGACTCCCCGGGGACTATCGTGGCCTCCCACGTCCTTCATCGGTTCCTGGTGCCAAGGCATCCACCGTGCGCCCTTAAAAACTTGGCCACAGATGCTCGCGTCCACTGTGCAGTTCTCAAACAACGACCAACCACCCGTCACAACCCGCAAGCGCAGGTTTTTACCGGGGCCGGCACTGAAGGCGACCAACAATCGGCCGAACCCTCAGACACCCAACAGCGTGCCCGACCGTATCCCGCCCGGAGATCATGCTTTCCACACTCTCTTACGAGAGCAGTACTTGCAGCCTCCGGCCCGTGAACCGGCCGAATAATCAACGTTCCACCCATGAGCAACCACCGTCGGACATTTGCCGACGTAATGGCCCTGGACCACCAGACAATGCCTGGCGGCCTAGATGCTCCTTAGAAAGGAGGTGATCCAGCCGCACCTTCCGGTACGGCTACCTTGTTACGACTTCGTCCCAATCGCCAGTCCCACCTTCGACAGCTCCCTCCCTTACGGGTTGGGCCACCGGCTTCGGGTGTTACCGACTTTCGTGACGTGACGGGCGGTGTGTACAAGGCCCGGGAACGTATTCACCGCAGCAATGCTGATCTGCGATTACTAGCAACTCCGACTTCATGGGGTCGAGTTGCAGACCCCAATCCGAACTGAGACCGGCTTTTTGAGATTCGCTCCGCCTCACGGCATCGCAGCTCATTGTACCGGCCATTGTAGCACGTGTGCAGCCCAAGACATAAGGGGCATGATGACTTGACGTCGTCCCCACCTTCCTCCGAGTTGACCCCGGCAGTCTCCTGTGAGTCCCCATCACCCCGAAGGGCATGCTGGCAACACAGAACAAGGGTTGCGCTCGTTGCGGGACTTAACCCAACATCTCACGACACGAGCTGACGACAGCCATGCACCACCTGTACACCGACCACAAGGGGGACCCTGTCTCCAGGGTTTTCCGGTGTATGTCAAGCCTTGGTAAGGTTCTTCGCGTTGCGTCGAATTAAGCCACATGCTCCGCTGCTTGTGCGGGCCCCCGTCAATTCCTTTGAGTTTTAGCCTTGCGGCCGTACTCCCCAGGCGGGGAACTTAATGCGTTAGCTGCGGCACCGACGACGTGGAATGTCGCCAACACCTAGTTCCCACCGTTTACGGCGTGGACTACCAGGGTATCTAATCCTGTTCGCTCCCCACGCTTTCGCTCCTCAGCGTCAGTAATGGCCCAGAGATCCGCCTTCGCCACCGGTGTTCCTCCTGATATCTGCGCATTTCACCGCTACACCAGGAATTCCGATCTCCCCTACCACACTCTAGTCTGCCCGTATCGAATGCAGACCCGGGGTTAAGCCCCGGGCTTTCACATCCGACGCGACAGACCGCCTACGAGCTCTTTACGCCCAATAATTCCGGACAACGCTTGCGCCCTACGTATTACCGCGGCTGCTGGCACGTAGTTAGCCGGCGCTTCTTCTGCAGGTACCGTCACTTGCGCTTCTTCCCTGCTGAAAGAGGTTTACAACCCGAAGGCCGTCATCCCTCACGCGGCGTCGCTGCATCAGGCTTTCGCCCATTGTGCAATATTCCCCACTGCTGCCTCCCGTAGGAGTCTGGGCCGTGTCTCAGTCCCAGTGTGGCCGGTCGCCCTCTCAGGCCGGCTACCCGTCGTCGCCTTGGTGAGCCACTACCTCACCAACAAGCTGATAGGCCGCGGGCTCATCCTTCACCGCCGGAGCTTTTAACCCCCACCCATGCGGGCAGAAGTGTTATCCGGTATTAGACCCCGTTTCCAGGGCTTGTCCCAGAGTGAAGGGCAGATTGCCCACGTGTTACTCACCCGTTCGCCACTAATCCACCCCGAAGGGCTTCATCGTTCGACTTGCATGTGTTAAGCACGCCGCCAGCGTTCGTCCTGAGCCAGGATCAAACTCTCCGTGAATGTCAACCCGTAATCGGGTCACACACATGAGAGCGGAACAGTCAGGCGGAATAAGCCCGACCGTTCACAGCGTCCTCGCTGTGTTTACTGCATCAAAGGAACCTCGAACTCACAGATAATTCCGCGAGTCGGGGTATCAACAAATCTGGCGTTGATTTTTGGCACGCTGTTGAGTTCTCAAGGAACGGACGCTTCCTTTGTACTCAC
>NZ_LIQQ01000214.1 GCF_001418565.1 Streptomyces graminilatus
GCCCGGCTGCCCGGCTGCCCGCGCCACGATGGTCTCGGCGCCGCCCGTATGTCGTGGCTTTGGATCAGCGAGATGGGCGGCGGAGGAAGGCCGTCTGGATCGTCCTTTGGTTCGGCTGCGGGCTCGGATGCGGGCTCCGCTCCGTTCCGGCCGTGCGGCAGCGCCCAGGTCTCGTGGGCCGGGTGCGACCGGAAGGGTCACCCTCCGCTTCTGCGGGGGTGACCCTTCGCCCGGGGCCCTGAGCCCCCTTCCATGCGGGGCCGAGGCCCCGCCGTTCGCAGGGTTATCCGCGCGGGGCCGAGGTGTTGGTGATCGGGAGCTTCTTGGTCACGCCCGACACGTACAGGTCCCTCGGAGCGGTGCGCAGCTCGAAGTCCTTGTCGTCCGCCCGGACACGCACGGACATCACGAAGAAGCCGTCCTCCTCGGTGGTCGTCTTCACGCTGTACTCGTTCTCCCAGTTGGTCTGCAGGAAGACCTCGTTGCCACCGCGCTCGACGCCCCTGGGGACGGTGACCTTGCCCTGGACGGTGAGGATGGTGCCCTTCTTCACCCTCGTCTTGTTGACCGAGTAAGTGAGGGAGCTGGCCTTGGCCTTGGTGGTCACGGCGGCTTCCGAGTAGTAGCCGTCCTGCGGGGTGTTGGGGTTGCCGTCCACGTCGTAGGAGGCCGTGATGGCCACCTTGCGCTGGACGTTGAGCAGGCTGCTGTCGCCCACGTGGTCGATGGAGACGTGGGGGATGGTGAACTTCCCCTTGGCGTCGGTGACCGGCTTGCCCAGGTCGCGCGGCTCGTAGTAAGTGGGGTCGATCGGGTCGCCCCACGGGTTCCAGGTGGTGAACTTCACGACCTCCTGGACCTCGACGGGGGTGTTGGGCACCGGGGTGCCGTCGGCCTTGGTGAGGGTGCCGGTGACGTCGACGCGACGGTGGTCGTAGTCGGTGCTCGCCGGGTTGGTGGTCACGGTCAGCACGTAGGCGCGCGTCGGGGCGGCGGACTTCGCCGAGGCGGTGGGCACGGTCAGGGCACCCGCGGCGAGCAGCAGCGCGGCGGTGGCGGCAAGCCGCGTCGGCAGGGACTTCGTCAGCACAGTTCAACTCCGAGTTCGGTCAGGACCAGAGGAGTCGCACCGCCCAACACCGGTTCTGCACCGGCACAGTTGTGCGACTCACCCGGTGAGACCGGCGGAGCGGGGCAGGAGTTGTACCGGCGCGGCCCGCTGTTACACGGCTGTGGCAGAAGGCTGTTTTTCCGGGTCCGCGCGACAACTCCGGTCTCCTGATGGCCGGATACCCGCCTACGCGTTGTCACGGGTTCCCGTGACCGGGAACGCCCGGGACCTGCCCGTTCCCTGTCAAGAGACGAATTCCTGGGACTTTCGGGGCAGTTGAGCAGCACGGAGAGTGATCCTCGCGTCGTCGTCGAACGAACCCGAGGAGAACCGTCCCATGCCCACTGATGACCGCGGGTCGCTGCCCCTGACCTCAGCGCAGGCCGGCGTCTGGTTCGCGCAGCAACTGGACCCCCTGCGCCGTGACTACGCCGTCGGCGAGTACCTGGAGATCCACGGGGCCGTGGACCCCGCACTCTTCGAGGAAGCGCTGCGCGGGATGCTCGCGGAGACCGAGGCGCTCGGCATGTGCTTCACGGAGGTGGACGGCGAGGTGCGGCAGCGGCCTGCCGGTCGGCCGCCGTTCCGGCTGGAGACCGTCGACGTGAGCGGCGCCCCCGATCCGCGTGCCGCGGCCGAGGCGCGGATGCGGGCCGAGCTGGACCGGCCGATGGACCCGGCGACCGGTGATGTGCACCGGCAGTTGCTGGTGCGCACGGGCCCGAAGTCCTACTGCTGGCTGCAGGGCTACCACCACATCGTCGCCGACGGCGTGGGCGGCACCCTTGTCGCCCGCCGGGTCGCGGCGCACTACTCGGCGCTGGTGACCGGTGAACCCGTACCGCCGTCCGGTGCGGCGTCGTGGCGGGAGATCGTGGCGGAGGAGCAGGCGTACCTCGTCTCCGGTGCCCGGGAGGCCGACCGGGCGTTCTGGCGGGACCTGTTGGCGGACGCGCCCGAGCCCGTCGGGTTCGCGGGACTGCCCGCCGGGAGCGGTTCCGCCGCGCCGGGGGGTCCGGTCGTACGGGTCGCGGGTGAGGTGCCCGTCGCCGGTGCGCGGCTGCTGCGCGAAGCCGCCCGGGTGTACGGGACGGGCTGGTCGGCCCTGGTCATGGCGGCGGCAGCGGCGTATCTGCACCGGGTGAACGGCACCGAGGACGTGGTGCTGGGCCTGCCGGTGACCGGCCGTGCCACGCCGGCCGCCCGGCGGACGCCCGGCATGTTCTCCCGGGTCCTGCCGCTGCGTCTGGCGGTGACGGGGACGACGACGCTGGGCGACCTGGTGCGCCGTACCTCGGCCGGTATCAAGGACGTGCTGAGGCATCAGCGGTACCGCGTCGAGGAGGTGCACACCGGGGCGCGGCTGTGGGACGCCACGGTCAACCTCATGTCCTTCGACTACGGCCTGTCCTTCGCCGGTGCCCCGGCCACCGCGCACAACCTGTCGGTCGGTCCGGTGGACCACCTCACGTTCAACGTGTACGACCGTGGCGGCGACGGCCCGCTGACGCTCCAGGTCGAGGGTGCCGCCGCCGAGGTGGACGCGGAGGAGGCGCACGCCCACCGGGAGCGGTTCACCCGGTTCCTGGCCGCCCTGGCCGCCGCCGGTCCGGAGGCCGTCGTCGACTCCCTGGGCCTGCTCACGCCCGGCGACGAGCGCCGCCTCGCCGCCTTCGCGGACGGCGGGTCGGCCGCCGCTCCCACCGACCGCTGTCTGCACGAACTCTTCGAGGAGCAGGCGGCGCGCACCCCGGACGCCGTCGCCGTCGTCTGCGACGGGGAGGAACTGTCGTACGCCGCCCTCGACGCCTTGGCCGAGGACGTGGCGCGGCGGCTGCGCCCGCTGACGGAGCCGGGCCGGCCGGTCGGTGTGCAAGTGCGCCGCTCCCCCGCGATGGTCGCGGCGCTGCTCGGCGTCCTCAAGGCGGGCGGCTGCTACGTACCCCTGGACCCGGCGCTGCCCGATGCGCGTGTCGCGTACGTGATGGACCGGGCCGGGATCGGCGCGGTCGTCGCCGGTCCCGACACCGCCGGGTCCTTGCCGGAGCACGCGGTGGTGATACCGGTGGGAGAGGCGGCGGCGCAGGCGCGGGAATCGGCTACCGCGACCGTGCCCGCGCTCTCGGCCGCGTACCTGCTGTACACCTCGGGCAGCACGGGTGAGCCCAAGGGTGTCGTCGTGCCGCACTCGGCCGCGGTCGACTTCGTGCACGCCCATCTCGCGGTGGCCGGTGTCACGCCCGGTCGGGGCGGTGGCGAGCGGTTCCTCGGGTTCGCGGCGCTGTCCTTCGACGTGTCCGTGCTCGATGTGTTCGGCGCGTTGTTGAGCGGGGGCACGCTGGTGCTGGCCACCGACGAGGAGCGGACGGACCTGGACCGGCTCCAGTCGCTGATGGCCCGGCAGGCGGTCACGGTCGCCGACCTGCCGTCCGCGCTGCTGCCGCTGCTCGACCCCGGCGCGGTGCCCGCGCTGCGCTTCCTGTCCACCGGCGGTGAGGCGCCGTCGGCCGACGCGGTGGCCCGCTGGGCGGCCGACGGGCGCGAGGTGTGGAACGGCTACGGTCCCACCGAGGCCACCGTCGAGGTGACGATGCACCGGTGCGCGCCGGGATCCGGCGGCCGGGTGCCGCCGATCGGTCGGCCGATGGTCAACCACCGCGCGTACGTGGTGGATTCCCGGCTGCGGCTGCTGCCGCCCGGCGCGGCGGGTGAGCTGTGCGTGGCGGGCACCGGTCTGGCGCACGGGTACGCGGGGCAGCCCGCGCTGACCGCCGGGCGTTTCGTGCCGGACCCGTTCACGGACGTCCCCGGTGAGCGGATGTACCGCACGGGTGACCTGGTGCGCTGGTCGGCGGACGGGGACCTGGAGTACCTGGGCCGTGTCGACCAGCAGGTCAAGGTGAACGGCTACCGCGTCGAGCTGGGCGAGATCGAGACCGTGCTGGGCCGTCATCCCTCGGTGCGGCAGGCGGCGGTCGACGTGCGGCCCGCTCCCGGCGGCGGGCGGCGCCTCGTCGCGTACGTCGCCCCGGAGCCAGGCGAAGCGGTTGCCTCCTCGGCCGAACTGGCCGCGCATCTCGGGGAGTTCCTGCCGTACTACATGGTTCCCCACACGTTCGTCGCCCTGGCCGCGCTGCCCCTGACGGCCAACGGAAAGGTCGACCGCAGGGCGCTGCCCGCCCCGGAACCGGACGCGGAGGCGGAGGAGCCGTCGCGGGCGCCCGTGACGGGCCCCGAAGGGACGCTGTGCGCCCTGTTCGCGGATGTGCTGGGCCGTGCGGTCGCGCCGGACGACAACTTCTTCTTCCTCGGCGGCGACAGCATCGCCGCGCTCACCCTGGTGAGCCGCGCCCGCGCCCACGGTTTCGCCTTCACCCTGGGCGACGTCTTCACCCACAAGACCCCGGCCGGTCTGGCCGTCGCGGCCGGCGCACCGGGCACGGCCCCGCTGCCCGCCGACAGCGCGGAGGCGTACGGGGAGTCGGCGGCGACGCCCGTGATGCGGTGGCTGCTCGACGGACCGGGCCCGATCGGCCGGTTCAGCCAGTCGATGATCCTCACCCTGCCCGCCGGAGCGGACGACGCCCGGCTGGTCCGTGCCCTCCAGACGGTCCTGGACCGGCACCCGGCGCTGCGGACGCGGGTGGCCGGGGGCCCGGACGGGCGGCCCGTTCTCGTCGTCGGCGAGCCCGGCTCGGTGGACGCCGCCGGTGTGCTGCGCCGGGCGCGGGAGCCCTTCGACGCGCGGACCGCCGGGGCGGACGCGGCGGCGGAGCTGGACCCGGCGAACGGCGTGCTGGTACGGGCCGTACGGTGGGAGGGCCTCGGCGGGCTGCCGGACCGGCTGCTGCTGTGCGTGCACCATCTGGCCGTGGACGGCGTGTCCTGGCGCATCCTGCTCGACGACCTCGCCGCCGCCTGGGACGCGACAGCCGGTGGCGGGACGGTGCCCCCGCAGGGCGCGGGCACCTCGTTCCGGGCCTGGGCCGCGCACCTCCAGGAGCTGGCCCTCTCCCCCGAGGTGCTGGCCGAACTCCCCTACTGGCGCCGGACCCTGGCACCGGACTCCCCTGGGGACGGGCATTCCGCGCCGTGGGACCGGGTGCCCGACCCGGCCCGGGACACCGTGGGCACCGCCCGCACCCGGACGCTGTCCCTCCCGGCGGAGATCGCCGGACCCCTGTTGACGTCGGTGCCCGCGGCGCTGGGCACCGGTCCCGCCGAGGTGCTGCTGACGGCGCTCGCGCTGGCCGCCCACGATCCCCGTGTCGCCGGGGGCATCGGCCCGGACTCGCTGCTGCTGGATCTGGAGGGCCATGGCCGGGCGGACCGTACGGGCCGGCACGATCTGTCGGGCACGGTGGGCTGGTTCACCACCCAGTACCCGGTCCGGCTCGACCTGCGCGGTCTCGACCTGGACGCGGCCGGGAAGGGCGACGGCGACGCGCTCGCCGGGCTGGCCGGGCGGGTGCGCGGCTGTCTCGCCGCCGTCCCGGACCACGGCACCGGCTACGGGCTGCTGAGCCGTCTGAACCCGGCGACCGCAGGTGAACTGGCCGTACTCCCCCAGCCCCGCGTGCTCTTCAACTACCTGGGCCGGTTCGACGGCGCGGGCGACGCGCCCTGGAGTCCGGCCCCGGGCGCGGGCGGGCTGGCCGCCCACGCCGATCCCGCGATGCCCCTCGACCACTGCCTCCAGATCGACGCGCTGGCAACCGACGAGGCGGCCGGTCCGTCCCTCACCGCCGTACTGACCTGGCCGGCGGCGCTGCTGGCCGACGACGAGGCGGACGCGCTGGCCGACGCCTGGCTGGCGGCCCTGCGCCTGCTGGCCGGCTCGTCGGTGCGGGCGGCCCAGGACGGTCCCGTCCGCGTGGATCTCGCGCCGGCCGGTCTGTCCCGCACGGATCTGGAGGGCCTCGCGGAACGCCACCCGGGGCTGACCGACGTACTGCCCCTGTCGCCCCTTCAGGAGGGCCTGTTCTTCCACACCGCCTACGACGCCACGGGCACCGACGCCTACACCGGCCAGATCATCCTGACCCTGGACGGCCCGCTCGACCCGGGCGCCCTGCGGCGGGCCTGCGACGCGCTGATGGCACGGCACGACGCGCTGCGGGCGGCCTTCACCGACCGTGGGCTGGACCGGCCGGTGCAGGTGGTGACCGGCGGTGTCGAGGTTCCGTGGGCCTCGGCCGACCTCACCGCTCTTCCGGTGCGGGACCGTGACGCGGCCTGGGAGCGGCTGCTCGCCGACGACCGGGCCCGGCGCTTCGACCTGGAGCGGCCACCGCTGGCGCGCTTCACCCTGGTGCGCACGGGCGAGGCCCGGCACCGGCTGGTGATGACGAACCATCACATCCTGTGGGACGGCTGGTCCTCAGCGGTGCTGCTGCGTGAACTCCTCGCCGGGTACGCGGACCTGACCGGCGCCGCGCCCCGCGCCGCCGTCGCGCCCGCGGTCCCCTACCGCGATCACCTCGCGTGGCTGGCCGGTCAGGACCGGGAGGCGGCGACAACGGCCTGGCGCGGCGCGCTGGCGGGCCTGGACGAGCCCACCCTGCTGGGCTCGTCGGACCCGAACAGGCTCGGTGCGCTGCCCGAGCGGACCACGGTGGAGCTGTCGGCGGAGGCCACCGCCCGGCTCACCGCTCGGGCCCGGTCGGCGGGGATCACCCTCAACAGCGTCGTCCAGGGCCTGTGGGCGATCCTGCTGGCCCGGCTGACGGCCCGTACGGACGTGGTCTTCGGCGGCACGGTCTCCGGGCGCACCGCACCGGTCGCCGGGATCGAACAGATGGTGGGGCTGCTGATCAACACCCTGCCCGTGCGTTTCCGGGTGCGGGACGAGGAGAGTCTGCTCGCCGCCCTGGCCCGTTTCCAGGACGAGCAGGCGCCGCTGATGGACCATCAGCACCTGGGGCTGGCGGACATCCAGCGGGCGGCCGGACTCGGCACCCTGTTCGACACGGCGGTCGTCGTGGAGAACTATCCGCTGGACCTGGACGAGATGCGGGACCTCGCCGGTGAGGTGCGGCTCACCGCCGTGGACGGCACGGACGCGACGCACTACACCGTCAACCTGCTCGTCCTGCCGGGCGAGCGGCTGCGGCTGCATCTCGACCACCGGCCCGACGTCCTCGACGCGCGTGGCGCGCTGAGTGTCGCCGAGGGACTTGAGCGGCTGCTGACGGCGCTGGCCGAGGAGCCGCAGACTCCGGTGGGCGAGGTCGACGTCCTGTCCGCCGGGCAGCACCGGCTGATCGCGGAGTGGAACGACACCGCCGTGCCGGTGCCCGACACCACGCTGGTGGAGCTGTTCGAGCGGCAGGTGGCCCGCACCCCGGACGCCCTCGCGACGGTGTTCGCGGACGAACGTCTGACGTACGCCGGAATCGACGCCCGCGCGGAGGCCCTGGCCGCCGGGCTGCGGGCGCGGGGCGCGGGTCCGGAGGAGATCGTCGCGGTCGCCCTGGAGCGGTCCACGGAGCTGGTGGTGGCGCTGCTCGCCGTCCTGAAGTCGGGCGCGGCCTATCTTCCGGTCGACCCTTCCCTGCCTGCCGAGCGCATCGCGTTCATGCTCTCGGACGCGGCGCCGGTACTGCTGCTGACCACCTCCGGCGTCGGCGCGGAGCTCCCGGCCGACGCCGGGACACCCCGGCTGCTCCTGGACGCCGAAGACTCCGGCGCGACGCCCGTCACGGCCTCCGTGTCCGGCGTACCGGCCGGGCCACTGCCCTCCCATCCCGCCTATGTCATCTACACCTCCGGCTCCACCGGCCGTCCCAAGGCCGTCGTCGTCGAGCACTCCGCGATCGTCAACCGGCTGCTGTGGATGCAGGACCGGTACGGGCTCGGGCCCGACGACCGGGTGCTGCAGAAGACGCCGTTCGGGTTCGACGTGTCGGTGTGGGAGTTCTTCTGGCCGCTGCTGACCGGCGCCGCCCTGGTGGTCGCCGAGCCCGGCGGGCACAAGGACCCGGCGTACCTCGCGCGGGTGATCCAGGCGGAGTCGGTGACCACCGCGCACTTCGTGCCCTCCATGCTCGCCGCGTTCGTGGCGGAGCCCCTCGCCGCCGGCTGCCGTTCGCTGCGCCGGGTCGTGTGCAGCGGCGAGGCGCTGCCCGAGGAGCTGAAGAACCGCTTCCTGGACGTCCTCGACGTACCGCTGCACAACCTGTACGGGCCCACCGAGGCCGCCGTCGACGTCACCCACTGGGAGTGCCGGCGCGCGGACGAGGGGCCGGTGCCGATCGGGCGGCCGATCTGGAACACCGGGCTGTACGTGCTCGATCCGGCGGGCAGGCCCGTGCCGGTCGGGTTCCCGGGCGAACTGTTCCTGGCCGGTGCAGGTCTGGCCCGGGGCTATCTGCGGCGGCCCGCGCTGACCGCGGAACGCTTCCCGCTGGACCCGTTCGGGCCGCCGGGGACGCGGATGTACCGCACCGGTGACATCGCGCGCATGCGGGCGGACGGCGCCGTCGAGTATCTCGGCCGCACCGACGACCAGGTGAAGATCCACGGCTTCCGGATCGAGCTCGGCGAGATCGAGACCGCGCTCGCCCGGCAGACCGGGGTGGCACGGGCCGCGGTCGTGGTCCGCGAGGACACCCCGGGCGGTCGGGGGCTCGTCGGATACGTCGTACCGGCGCCGGAGTCCGTATTGGACGCGGCTGCGCTGCGTACCGCCCTGGGGCGCGGTCTGCCCGAGTACATGGTGCCGCTGGTGATGGCCGTGGACGCGCTGCCGGTCACGCCGAACGGCAAGCTCGACCGCCGTGCCCTGCCCGCGCCGGCCGCCGCGCCCACCGGACACGAGCCGCCGGACGGCGAGATCGAGGAGCTGGTCGCCGCCGTGTGGCAGGCCGTCCTCGGTATCGCGGACGTCGGGCGACACGACGACTTCTTCGCCCTCGGCGGCCACTCGCTGACCGCCACCCGGGTCGCGGCGCGGCTGCGCCAGTCGCTGGCACTGGAACTGCCCCTGCACACCCTGTTCGAACAGCGGACGGTCGCCGCGCTCGCCGCGGCGGTCGAGACGGCCCTCCTCGCCGACATCGCCGCCTCGACGGCGGACGACGCCCATCCCCCCATGTCCTTCGCGTCGGGCACCGCCCCCGCGTCGGACACCTCCACCACGTCTTTCGTGACCCACGCAGCGCAGGGAGAGACCTCGTGACCATCCAGGACAGCACGCCGGAAGCCGTCGACAGCCGGCTGGCCGCCGCCCGTGAACTGATGCGCCGCCGGGTGCGGTCGGCCATGGCGGAGGCGTCGGCGGGCACGGGCGGGACGTTCGCCCAGGCCGCCGCTTCTCCGGCGCCGACGGCCGGCGACGGCCCGGGCGCCGAGCCCGTCGCCTCGTTCGCGCAGGAGCGCATGTGGCTGGTGGACCGGGTGCGCGGCGGCGCCCCCGGCTACGCGATACCGGAGGTCGTACGGCTGCGCGGGCCGCTGCGCCAGGACCTGCTGCGGCGGAGTCTGACCGCGGTCGTGGGGCGGCATGCTCCGCTGCGCACGGTGTTCGAGGAGCGGGACGGGCAGCCGGTCCCGGTGGTGCTCCCGGCGCCCGGCGAGGTGCCGCTGGCGCGCCTCGACCTCGGCTCGGCCGGTGACGGCGCCCCGGCGCCGGACGCCGTGCGGCGGGCCCTGGACCTGGCGCGGGAGGAGGCGCGCCGGCCGTTCGACCTCGCCGCCGGGCCGCTGCTGCGCGCCCTGCTGATCCGCCTGGGCGCGGACGACCACGTGCTGGTGCTGGTGGTCCATCACATCGCCACCGACGGCTGGTCGATGGCCCTGCTGTGGCAGGAGCTGTCCGAGGGCTACGCGGCCCTCCTGCGGGGCGTTGAGCCGCGCACCCCGAATCTTCCGGTCGCCTACCAGGACCACGCCCGCCGTCAGCGGGAGCGCTGGGAGAGCGGCGCCCTGGACGCCGGGCTGCGGCACTGGGAGGAGCGGCTGGCCGGTCTGGAGCCGCTGGAACTGCCCGCCGACCGGCCGCGGCCCACCCGCCGCAGCGGTGCGGGGCACAGCCTCGACTTCACGCTCGACCCGGAGCTCACCGACCGGCTGCGCCGGCTGGCCGAGGCGCAGGGTGTCACCCTGTTCATGACGCTGCTCGCCGCCTTCCAGGCGGTACTGGCCCGGGTGTCCGGCCGTACGGACATCGCGGTCGGCACCCCGGTCGCGGGCCGTGACCGGGTCGAACTGGAGCCGCTGATCGGCTTCTTCGTCAACACCCTGGTGCTGCGCACCGATCTGTCGGGCGACATCGGCTTCCGGGAGCTGCTGGGCCGGGTCCGGCGGGTGTCGCTGGACGCGTTCGACCACCAGGAGGTGCCGTTCGACCGGCTGGTGGAGCGGCTGAACCCCGAGCGGTCCGGTGACATGAACCCGCTGGTGCAGGTGATGTTCGCCGCCGCGAGCGACGAGACGGCGGGGCTGCGGCTGCCCGGGGTGGGCGTCGAGAGGGTGCCCTGCGACTTCGGGGCGTCCCTGTTCGACCTGAGCGTGTTCGTCTCGGAGGGGGCCGACCGCTGCACCGGCTCGCTGGTCGCCGACACCGACCTGTTCGACCCCGCCACCGCCGAACTGCTCCTCGGTCACTATCTGGAGCTGCTGTCGGCTGCTGCCGGTGCCCCGGACCGGCCGCTCGCGGAGCTGCTGCCCGGCGCCGGCACCGCCGCCCGTCTCGTCGCCGACGGCCACGGCACGGTCCGCGAGGACCTGGCCCCCGCCACACCGGCCGGCCTTTTCGCCGAGCAGGTGCGCCACTCCCCCGGCGCTACGGCCGTGGTCTGCGGCGCCGACCGACTCACGTACGCCGAACTCGACGCCCGCTCGGACGCGCTGGCGGTGCGGCTGCGGGCGGGCGGGGTGGACCGCGAGACGCCGGTGGCGCTGCTCATGGACCGCTCCGTGCACGTACCGGTGGCGATGCTGGCGGTGCTGAAGGCGGGCGGCGCCTACGTACCGTTGAACCCCGCCTTCCCCGTACAGCGTCTGCACTGGATGCTGGAGCGCACCGGCGCCCGGCTGCTGCTCACCGATCCGGCCCTGGCCGGGCACGAGGCCGTCACGGGCTCCCCCGTGCCGGTGCTCGACGCCACCGATGACCCGGCCCCGGGCACAGCCCCGCTCGACCCTGCCGTGTGCACACCCGAACAGCTCGCCTACGTCATGTACACCTCCGGGTCGACGGGTGAGCCCAAGGGCATCGGTGTGACCCGGGGGAACATCGCGGCCCTCGCCCGCGACGCCGCCTTCGGCGCCGCCCACCGCCGGGTCCTCGCCCACTCCCCGCTCGCCTTCGACGCCTCGACGTACGAGGTGTGGACGCCGCTGCTGAGCGGCGGCACGGTGGTCATGGCGCCGCCTGGCCGGATAGGCACCGACACGCTCGCCCGGCTGGTGCGCGAGCACCGGATCACCGCCCTGTTCCTCACCGCCGCCCTGTTCGACCTGGTCGTCGAGGAGCGCGTGGAACTGCTCACCGAGGTGCGGGAGGTGTGGACCGGCGGTGAGGCCGCGAGTACCGCGTCCTTCCGCCGGGCCCTGGAGGCGGCTCCCGGCACCGTGCTGGTGAACGTCTACGGCCCGACCGAGACGACCACGTTCGCCACCGCGCACCGGCTGGACGCCCGGGCCGGGGACACGGTGGCGGGTCGGGTGCCGATCGGCTCGGCGCTGGACGACACGCGGCTGTACGTGCTCGACGAGCGCGGGCGCCCGGTGCCGGAGGGCGCTGTCGGTGAACTGTGCGTCGGCGGTACCGGGGTCGCGCGCGGCTATCTGGGCCGGCCGGGTCTGACGGCTCGGCAGTTCGCCGTCGACCCCTACGGGCCGCCCGGGGCGCGGATGTACCGCACCGGGGACCTGGCCCGGCGGCGCCCGGACGGCACGGTCGACTATCTGGGCCGCGCCGACCAGCAGGTGAAGATCCGCGGTTTCCGTATCGAGCCGGGCGAGGTCGAGGCCGAGCTGGCCCGGTGTACGGCGGTGGGCCGCGCCGCGGTCGTCGTCCGTGAGGACACCCCGGGCGAGCCGTGCCTGGTCGCGTACGTGGTGGCCGCGCCCGGCGCGGACGTCGTCCCGGCGGAGCTGCACAGTGCCCTCGCCGACCGGCTGCCCGCGTACATGCTGCCCGCCGCGATCGTGCCGGTGCCCGGCCTGCCGACGACGCCCAACGGCAAGCTCGACCGGCGTGCCCTGCCCGCCCCCGGTGAACAGGCGCTGCGCAGGGCCGAGTTCGCGGCGCCGAGCACCGACGCCGAACGGCTCGCCGCCGAGGTGTGGGGCAAGGTGCTGGGCGTCGGCCGGGTCGGCCGGCACGACGACTTCTTCGCGCTCGGCGGCCACTCGCTGCGCGCCACCCGGGCGGTGTCCCGGCTCGGCGTGCGGCTGGGCACCGAGGTGCCGCTGCGGCTGCTCTTCGAACACCCTGTGCTGGACCGGTTCGCCGCCGCGCTGGACGCGCTGCGGCACGGCGCGCCGGACACCGCCGTGGACCGGGTCGTACCGCGTCCCGCCGGGGGCCCGGCGCCGCTGTCCTTCGCGCAGCAGCGCCTGTGGTTCCTCGACCGGCTCCAGCCGGGCCGCGCGGACTACAACATCCCCGTCGCCGTCCGGCTGGAGGGCGAACTCGACGCCGACGCCCTGCTGGAGGCGCTGCGCGCCGTGGTCGTACGGCACGAGGTGCTGCGCTCGCGGCTGGCCGAGGGGCCGGACGGGCCCGTCCAGATGGTGGAGCCGCCCGAGGTGTTCGTGCCGCTGCTGACCGACCTCGGCGGGCTGTCGCCGGACGACGCCCGGTCGAGGGCCCTCGGCCTGGCGCACGAGGACTCGGCCACCCCGTTCGACCTGTCCCGGGCGCCGTTGGTGCGGGCCCGTCTGGTCCGCGTGCACGCCGGGGAACACCTCCTGGTCCTCGTCCTGCACCACACGGTGGGCGACGGCTGGTCGATGCCCGTGCTGTGGCGTGAGCTGTCGGACGGCTACGCGGCCCTGCGGCGCGGGGAACGCCCCGCACCGCCCGCGCTGCCCGTCCAGTACGGCGACTACGCGCACTGGCAGCAGCACCGGCTGGCCGGGGGCGCGGCCGACCGGGGCATCGCGCACTGGCGGGAGCGGCTCGCCGCCCTGCCCGCGCTGGAGCTGCCCACGGACCGTCCCCGGCCGCGCACCCGGACCGGCGCGGGCGCGGAGCTCACCTTCGAGCTGCCGCCGGAGTTGGCCGGGCGGCTGGGCGCCCTCGCCCGGGAGCGGGGGGCGACGCTGTTCATGGTGCTGCTCGCCGGTTTCCAGTCGCTGCTGGCCCGGTGGACGGGGCAGCACGACCTGGCCGTCGGTTCCCCGGTGGCGGGCCGGGACCGTACCGAGCTGGAGCCGCTCGTCGGGTTCTTCGTCAACACGCTGGTGCTGCGTACCGACCTGTCGGGCGACCCGACGTTCGACGAGGCCGTCCGCCGGGTCCGGGAGACGGCGCTGGCTGCCTTCGAGCACCAGGACGTGCCCTTCGACCGGCTGGTGGAGGAGTTGCGTCCGGAGCGCGACCTGAGCCGCAACCCCCTCTTCGACGTCCTCTTCCAGCTCCACCCCGAGCAGTTGGACACCCTTCCGCTGGAGGGCGTGCGCACGACCTCGCTGGACACCGCGAACGGCACGGCCAAGTTCGATCTGAGCCTCGCCATCACCGAGCACCCGGGCGGCCTGACCGGCACGCTGAGCTACGCGTCCGACCTGTTCGACCACGCCACGATGGAGCGCTTCGCCGGCCACTACGCGCGGCTGCTGCGCTCGGCGGCGGCCGACCCGGACGCGCCGCTGTCCCGGCTGGAGGTGCTGACGGAGGCGGAACGCACCGCCCTGCTCGGCGCGGACGCGCCCGGTGAGCGGGAGTTCCCGGCCCGGGCGGCGACCCTGCACGCCCTGGTCGAGGAGCAGGCCCGCCGCCGGCCCGACGCCGTCGCCGTGACCTGCGCGGGACGCTCCCTCACGTACGGGGCGCTGGACGCCGACGCCAACCGGCTGGCCCGGCGGCTGCGGGAGCTGGGCGCCGTGACGGGGTCGACGGTCGCCGTCATGACCGGGCGCGGGATCCGTACGGTCGTCGCCGTGCTGGCCGTGCTCAAGGCGGGCGCGGCGTATGTGCCGGTGAGCCCGCGTCAGCCGGCCGAACGTGTCCGTACGGTGCTCGCCGACAGCGGGGCGCGGGTGGTGGTGACGGACGGGTCGTCCGGCGAGGTCCTGGGCACCGGGGTGCGGCCGGACGGGTCGTACGGCGGGGGGCCGGGCATCGGGCTGACAGACGGGTTGTCCGGCCAGGTGCCGGGCACCGGGCTCCCGGACGGGTCGCACGGCGGGGTCCCGGGCACCGAACTGACAGACAGTCCGTCCGGCCAGGTCCTGGCCACCCGGCTCCCGGACGGGCCGTCCGACGGAGTCCCAGCCACCGAACTGACAGACAGTCCGTCCGGCCAGGTCCCGGCCACCCGACTCCCGGACGGGCCGTCCGACGGAGTCCCAGCCACCGAACTGACAGACAGGCCGTCCGGCCAGGTCCCGGTCACCGGGCTCCCGGACGGTGTGGCGGTGCTGGACCTGGACCGGGAGCAGCCGTTGATCGACGCGCTCCCGGCGACGGCGCCGCCCGTCACGGCCGGCCCCGGTGACCTCGCCTATCTGCTCTACACCTCGGGCTCCACCGGCCGCCCCAAGGGCGTCGCGGTGCCGCACGCGGCGATCACCGGCTATCTGGCCGCGCTGACCGGCACGTTCGGTATCGGCGAGCGGGACACCGTCCTCGCGCGGACCGCGCTCACCTTCGACCCGTCGGTACGCGACCTGTTCGCGCCGCTGGCGACGGGCGCCCGGCTCGTCCTGGCCACCGACGACGAGGCGGACGACCCGGACGCGCTGGCCCGGCTGCTGCACAGCGAGCGGATCACCGCGCTCCTGTCCGTCGTCCCGTCGATGCTCACCCTGGTGGTGGCCGCGTCGCCCGGTCCGGCCGCCGACCTGCGGCTGGTGCTGACGACCGGCGAGGCACTCACCGCGCCGCTCGCCGAGACGGCCCGACGGGCACTGGGCACCCCCGAACGGCTGCGGCTGGTCAACCAGTACGGGCCCACCGAGTGCACCAACACGACCACTTACCACGTCGTCACCGACGAGGACATCGCCGTCGGGCGCGTCCCGATCGGCAGGCCGCTGCCCGGCGCCCGGGTGCGCGTCCTGGGCCCGCGCCTCGAACTCCTCCCGGCCGGCGCGGTCGGCGAGCTGTTCATCGCCGGGCGCGGTGTGGCCCGCGGCTATCTGGGCGACCCGGGCCGCACCGCCACGGCCTACCTGCCCGACCCCTACGGCCCGCCCGGCAGCCGGATGTACCGGACCGGCGACCTGGCCCGCCTGCGGGCGGACGGGGTACTGGAGTTCCACGGCAGGCGAGACAACCAGGTGAAGGTGCGCGGACACCGGGTGGAGCTGGGCGAGGTCGAGGCGGCGGTGCTGCGGCATCCCGCCGTGGCCCGCGCGGCGGTGGCACCGCACGGTGAGGGGGCCGACCGCACTCTGGTCGCCTACGTGGAGTGGCACCCCGACGGCGCCCCCACGGGCGGTACGGCGGACGTGCTGGACACGGTGAGCGCGACGCTGCCTGCCGCGCTGGTGCCGTCGTCGGTCATCGTGCTCGACGCGCTGCCGCTGACACCCAACGGCAAGACGGACCGCAGGGCCCTGCCCGCGCCCGCCCCGAACCCGGGCGGCGCCGCCCGTACGCATGTCGCGCCCCGGACGCCGCTGGAGCGGACGGTCGTACAGGTCTGGGAGGAGATCCTGGACGACGGCCCGGTCGGTGTCCTCGACCACTTCTTCGAACGGGGCGGCCACTCGCTGAAGGCCACCCGGGTGGTGTCCCGGCTGCGCAGGCTCCTCGGCCTGGACGTGCCGATCCGGTCCCTGTTCCGGCACCCGGTCGCCGAGGACTTCGCCCGCTCCCTCGTGACGCTCGGCGCGGACGGGGAGCAGGCAATCCCGGTGCTTCCCGCTGGACCCTCCCCGCTCTCCTTCGGCCAGCAGCGGCTGTGGCTGCTGGACCGGCTCCAGCCGGGCCGCCCGGACTACAACATGCCCGGCGCGATCCGGCTGACGGGCACACTCGACGCGCCGGCCGCCCTGGCCGCCCTGCGGGACGTGGTCGCCCGGCACGAGGTACTGCGCTCCCGCGTCGAGGAGAACGGCCCGGCGGGCACGGCCCGCCTGATGACCGAACCGGCCAGCGTGTTCGAACCGGTCTTCACCGACCTGTCCGGCGCTCCGGAGCTGTCCGGCCCGGTCTTCACGGAGCTGTCCGGCGACGAGGCCGCGACGGCCGAGCGGCGGGCGCAGGAGCTGGCCGGGGCTGACGCCGCGCTGCCCTTCGACCTGACGCGCGCGCCCCTGGTACGCGCCCGGCTGATCCGGATCGCGCCGCGCGAGCATCTGCTTGTGGTCGTCGCCCACCACGCCGCCTTCGACGGATGGTCGGCCGGGGTGTTCTGGCGCGACTTCTTCGCCGCCTACGGCGCGCGCACCGGGGCGGACACCGATCCGCTGCCCGAACTCGCCGTCTCCTACCGCGACTTCGCCGCCTGGCAGCGCGACCGGCTCAGCGGTGAGCTGCTGGACCGGCAGCTCGCGTACTGGCGGGAGCGCCTCGCGGGGCTCGCCCCGCTCGAACTGCCCACGGACCGCCCGCGTCCCGCCGTACCGTCGGGGCGCGGCGACAGGCACTCGTTCACGGTGCCCGCGCCGCTCGTGGAGCGGCTGCGCGTGCTCGGCCGGGGCAGTGAGGCGACCCTCTTCATGGTGCTGCTGGCCGGTGTCCAGGCACTGCTGGGGCGCTGGGCCGGGACGCACGACGTGGCCGTCGGCTCGCCCGTCGCGGGCCGCGACCGGGGTGAACTGGAGCCGCTGGTGGGCTTCTTCGTCAACAATCTCGTCCTGCGCGCGGACCTCTCCGACGACCCGGCCTTCGCCGATCTCGTCGCCCGCGCCCGTGACACGGCACTGGAGGCATACGCCCACCAGGAGGTGCCGTTCGAGCGGCTGGTGGAGGAGCTGCGCCCGGAGCGCGACCTGAGCCGCAATCCGCTGTTCCAGGTGATGCTGGTCCTCAACGAGGAACCGGACGCGCCGCGTCTGCCTGCGGGGCTCACCGCCGAGCCGCTCGAACTGGCCGGCGGCGCCTCGAAGTTCGACCTGTCGCTCTACTTCACGCAGGAGGCGGGCGAACTGCGCGGCGAGGCCGTGTTCGCCACCGACCTCTTCGGCCGGCAGAGCGTCGCCCGGCTGACGGCGGCCCTGCTGGAACTGCTGTCCGCGGCAGTCGAGGCCCCCGGTACCCGCGTCGCGGCCCTGCCGCTGCTCCCGGCCGGGCGGGAGACGGAGTTCGCCGCCCGGTGGAACGCCACCGCCGAGCAGGTCCCGGACGCGCCGCTGCACGAGCGCGTCGGCGAACAGGCCGCACGTACGCCGGACGCGGTGGCCGTCGACGACGGCCGTCGCCTGCTCGACTACGCGGGGCTGTGGGACCTCTCGGGCCGGGTGGCCGGCCGGCTGGCCGCGCTCGGCGCGGGACCTGGCACGGCGGTCGCCGTGAGCGTCGAGCGGTCCGTGCTGCTGCCGGTCGCCCTGCTGGGCGTCCTGCGCAGCGGCGCGCGGTACGTGCCCGTCGACCCCGGGTATCCGGCGGAGCGCATCGGGCACATGCTGTCGGACAGCGGCGCGCGCCTGCTGATCGCCTCGGCCGGTCCGGCCGGCACTCCGCCGGTCGGCGGCGGGGCGGTACGGGTGCTGGACGTCGCCGAGCTGGTGGACGACCTGATGCCCGCCTCCGAGGTCCCGCCGGCTCCGGTGCGTCCGGAGGATCTGGCGTACGTCCTCTACACGTCCGGCTCGACCGGCCGGCCCAAGGGCGTCATGGTGCCGCACCGGGCGCTGGCCAACTTCTCCCACGACATGGTGGGCAGGCTCGGGACGGGGCCGGGCGACATCGTGGCCGCCGTCACCACCGCGTCCTTCGACATCGCCGTACTGGAACTGCTGGTACCGCTGACCTGCGGTGCGAGCGTACGCGTCGTCGACCGGGAGACCGCCCGCGACGGGCGCCTGCTGGCCAAGGAGCTGGACTCGGCCGGGGCGACGGTCGTCCAGGCCACGCCCGCCACCTGGCACCAGTTGATGGCGGCCGGCTGGGAGAACCCGCGGGTGCGTGCGCTGTGCGGGGGCGAGGCTCTGCCGACGGCGCTCGCCGCCCGGATGCGGTCCGCCCTGGGCACCGTCTGGAACGTCTACGGGCCGACGGAGACCACCGTCTGGTCGACGGCGCACCGGCTGTCGCCCGGGGACGCCGAAGGGCCGGTGCCGATCGGCGGGCCGCTCGCCAACACCCGGCTGCATGTGCTCGACGAGCGGCTGCGGCCCCTGCCGGTGGGCGTGTTCGGCGAGCTGTACATCGGCGGGGACGGGGTAGCCCGTGGCTACCACGGCCGGCCCGCCCTGACCGCCGAGCGGTTCGTCGCCGACCCGTTCGACGACGGCGCGCGGCTCTACCGCACGGGCGACCTGGTACGGAGGCTGCCCGACGGGGGCCTGGAGTACCGGGGCCGGGCGGACGGCCAGGTCAAGGTGCGCGGCCACCGTATCGAGCTGGGCGAGATCGAGGCGGCGCTCGCCCGCCGTCCCGAGGTCGCGGAGGCGGCGGCCGCCGTGCACGGGATCGGTGTGGACGCGGTTCTCGTCGGCTACGTGGTCTGGCGGGACGGGCACGGTGACGGCGATCCGGGGGCGCTGCGCGACTTCCTGCGCGGGGAGCTGCCGGCCCCGATGGTGCCCGGTGTCCTCACCTCGCTGGACCGGCTGCCGCTCACCCCGAACGGCAAGCTCGACCGCCGGGCCCTGCCCGCCCCGGCGCCGGGCGCGTCCCGCGCGGGTGACGCCGCCCGGGTGGCCCCGCGTGACGCGGCGGAGCTGCGGATGGCCCGGCTGTGGGAGGGGGTGCTAGGTACCGGACCGGTCGGTGTCCGGGACGACTTCTTCGCCCTGGGCGGCCACTCGCTGAAGGCGTTCGAGCTGATGTCGGCCGTGCGCGCGGAGTTCGGGGTGGAACTCCCCCTGAACCTGGTCTTCCGCCGGCCGACGGTGGAGCTGCTGTGCGGGGCGCTGCCGGAGGCCGCCGCCGCGTCGGGCCGGCTGCTGGTGCCGCTGTCCGACGGCTCCGACGGCTCCGACGGCCGCGACGACCGTCCGCCACTGATCCTGTTCCATCCGCGCGGCGGTGACGTCGTCTGTTACCTGGACCTGGTGCGGGAGCTGGCGGCGACCTCCGACGGCGCCCGGCGGGTGCTCGGTGTGGAGGCGGTGGGCTGCAACACCGACGACACGCCGCTCGACGAGGTGTCCGTCATGGCGGAGCGCTATCTCGCGGCGATCCGCGAGGAGGTCCCGGCGGGCCCGTAC
Organism: Streptomyces graminilatus; assembly: GCF_001418565.1. Taxonomy (GTDB): domain Bacteria; phylum Actinomycetota; class Actinomycetes; order Streptomycetales; family Streptomycetaceae; genus Streptomyces; species Streptomyces graminilatus. The sequence continues at coordinate 19,607 of NZ_LIQQ01000214.1, forward strand.
CTGCTGGCGGGCTGGTCGTTCGGCGGCACCGTCGCCTTCGAGATCGCGGCCCGGCTCGAGGCGGCCGGTGAGCAGGTCGCCTTCCTCGGCCTGATCGACTCAGCCGCCCCCGGCACACGCGCCGGGACCGAGCCCGACCCCGGGGACGACGACCTGCTCCGGCACGGGCTGGCGGCCGGTCTGGACGCCGCCGAGGCCCGCGCGCTCGACGAGGACGCCCTGCTCGACGCCCTGGTTCGCAAGGGGCGCGAGAACGGCAGCCTCCCGAGGCACAGTGCCCCGCAGGCACTGCGCCGGATGCTGCGGGTCGCCTCCGCCAACGGCACCGCGGCCACCCGGTACCGCACGGCGGCGGTCCTGGACACCCCGGTCCACCTGTTCACGGTGTCCGAGGTGCACGCCGAACTCGCCACCCCGCTCGTGGACCCGGCGCCCTGGCGGGCCCGCGCGAGCGCCGTGGTTCCCGTCGCGATCCCCGGCAACCACCACACCCTGGTGGATCCCCCGCACAGCGCGGTCCTGGCGGAGCGGCTCGCACGGGCGCTCGCGGTGGCCACGCCTCTGCCCGACTCCCGTTCCCGTTCCCAGTCCAGTTCCCAGTCCCGTTCCCGTGACTGACGGCCCGTACGGACCGACAGCCGACCACCCGACCACCCGACAGACCGACAGACCGAACCGATGAACCGATGAACCGATGAACCGACACATCGAGATACGAGGAGAAACCCCATGAGTGACGAGACGACACGCCAGTACCTGGTCGTGGCCAACGACGAGGAGCAGTACTCCCTCTGGGAGGCGGGCAGGCCCGTCCCCGCCGGCTGGCACCCGCGGGGTGTGCGCGGATCGCGGGAGGAGTGCCTGGCGCACATCGAGCAGGTGTGGACCGACATGCGACCGCTCAGCCTGCGCCTGAGCATGGCCGGCTGACCCTACGACCGACGACCCGACGGGCACCACGCCGCCCGGCGCTCCACTGCCGTGGAGCGCCGGGCGGCGTACGGGTTCCCACGAGGAATGGACCGTGATGAACAGACTGCGCACCCTCCCACCGGCCCTGCGGAGCGCTCCGCTGCTGGCCCTGGTGACCGTCGCCGGGATCTCCGCGCTGGGGATCGCCGCGACCCTCGTCGCCGTGCCCTGGTTCGTGCTGCACAGCACCGGCAGCGGCACCTGGACCGGGCTGGTCGCGGCGGCCGAGACCACAGGGCTGCTCTGCTCCGCGGTGCTCGCCGGGCCGGTGGTCGACCGGCTGCCGGCGCGGGCGGTGAGCCTGGGCGCGGATCTGCTGACCGCGGTGGCCCTCGCCCTGATCCCCTTGCTGCACACTGTCGACGCGCTGACCCTGCCGGTGCTGGTCGCCCTGGTCTTCGTCGTGGGCGCGGCCCGCGGCCCCGCCGAGACCGCGCGCCAACTGCTGCTCCCCGACGCGCTGGAGCGGGCGGGGGTCACCGTGGAGGCGGGCACCGGCTCGGCGGAGGCCGCGCGCCGGATCGGGCTGATGGCCGGGGCGCCGCTGGCGGGCCTGCTCATCGCGGCCGTCGGTCCGGTGCGCACCCTGTGCACGGATGTGGGCGCGGCCCTGCTGTGCTGTCTGCTGGTGGCGGCGCTGGTGCCGTCCGCACCCCGGCCCCCGGACCCCGGCGGGGCCGGGTCCTCGTACCTGGCGGACCTGCGGGCGGGCTGGGCGTATCTGAGCGGCGACCGGCCGGTACGGGCGGTGGCGGCCGTGCTCCTGGTGACCAACGCGCTGGACGGAGCGCTCAACGGGGTCCTGTACCCGGCGTACGGCACGCGGGTGCTGGACAGCAGCGCGCTGTTCGGGGCAATGGTCACCGCGATCGGGGCGGGTGCCCTGCTGGGGGCGGCCCTGTACGTCCGGGTCGGGCGTCGGCTGCCGCGCCGGACGCTGTTCGTCGGCGCGTTCCTCCTGGTGGGCGCGGTGCGCTGCGCGACGCTCGCCGCCGGGCCGCCGCCCTGGGCACTGCTGTCGCTGCTCGCCCTGTCGGGCCTCGGGTCGGGGGCGCTCGCCCCGCTGATGATGTCCGTGGCCTACGAGCGGGTGCCCGAGCGGGTGCGCGGCCGGGTCTTCGGGATGCTCACCGCCTGCGCCCTCGCGGCCACGCCGCTCGGGATGCTGGGTGCGGGCCCGGTGCTGGACAGGTGGGGTCTGACACCCGCGCTGCTGGCGACCGGGGTGGTCTATCTCGGGGTCACTCTCACGCCTCTGGTGTTCCGTGTGTGGCGCGAGTTGGACGTTCCGCCGCCCCTCGACACCCCGGTCGGCGACCGTTCCGTACCGAATGAGGCGGTTCGTCGCCCCTCACTTTAGAGTCAGGCAGCTTGATGAGCGGCTGATCTGATCACTGGAGGGCGGTGGTGGCGGCAGTGTTGGTCCTGCAAGACAACGACCGAAAAAGGCCGGGCCGACCACCCGGACCTGTTCATTGGATCTGCTGGGGGAAACACCATGACGAAGCGTCTCGTACTGGCCACGTGCGCCGTGGCCGCCGTCTTCACCGCCGTCCTGGCGGGGACCACGACGACCGCGCTGCCTGACGGCGGCAGCACCACCCGGATCGCGGCGGACAGCCGGCCCGCGGCCCTCCCTCAGTCCGGGGGCGGCTCGAACCGCCAGGTTTCCCCGACCGACACCTCCTGGGGCGGCGGTCCGGGCCGCCCGAAGCCCCCGACCGACACCTCCTGGGGCGGCTGACCGGGGCGCGGCCCCCGGTGAACGTACGGAACGAGGCGCCCTTCCGGGGGCGCCTCGTTCCGTGTGTACGTGCGGACGGTGAGCCCGCTCGTCAGCCCGTCGCAGGTTGGTCCGGGGCAGCCGAGCCTTCCGGGGCGAGGACGAAGACCGCCCAGCGGGCGTCGCGGGCGGGCTCGGCGGTGCGTGACCAGCCGTCGGGGACGTACAGCACCTCGCCCGCGCGCAAGCGGTAGCGGAGCGAGGCGCCCTGCCCGTCGCCGCCGACGCCGGTGATGTCCCAGGTGGCCGCGCCCGCGATCTGATGGACCAGCAGATGGCCGGGCGGGGCTCCGACGCGGCCGGGTCCGGCCGCGAGACCCGTCGCGGCGGCGATCCGGGCGGCGAACGCGTCCAGATCGGGCGCCGCCGCCGGGTCCTCGCCGTCGTCCGCCCCGTCGCCGAGCGGCGGATGGTCGTGTTCCGGCCACAGGACGCCAGGGGCGCGGCCCAGGTGGAGTGCGACGAATTGGGCGACCTCGCGGAAGTACGCCGCTGACGGATCGGCGGGGCTGTGGAGGGGCCGGACCCGGGGACGACCCTCCGGGTATCCCGCGGTCGACCCGTCGAACGGCATGGTCATCGTGCGCCCCTCAGTCTGTGCATGACTCGCCGGCGCATCGCGTCCGCCGTGCGCGCCGGGCCGCGTGCCGCGCGCCCGTCGGGGAAGCATCCTTCATCGCGCAGGGCGCATACCAGTCACGGAAACGCGTTCCCCTAATCCCGTGACACAAGCGGACACCTCCACCGCGTCACGGGACGACGCACCTCGACCGTCGCACACCGCCGGACGCAAACGGCAAACGGCGGACAGATCCATCGATGCCGGGCGGCGGGCCGACGAGGTCAGTCGTCGGCCTCCGCGGTCTCCCCGGCCGGCTCCGCGACCTCGGGGTCGTCCAGCAGGCCGCGGGCCGCGGCGGCGACTCCCGCCTGGAAGCGGCTCCCGGCGCCGAGTTCCTCCATGATGTCGGCGATGTGCCGACGCGCGGTACGCAGGGACATGCCGAGCCGGCGGGCGATGGCCTCGTCCTTCAGGCCGGCCGCGAGCAGCCGGATGATCGTCTCGTGGATCTCGCGGGCGACCTCCTCCAGCCCCTGGCCGACGGCGTTGGAGAACGGGGTGGCGCGGTCCCAGGTCTGGTCGAAGATGTCGCAGAGATACGAGACCGTGGCGGGCTCCCGGATCACCACGGCACCCCAACTGCCGTCCGGCACGGGGATGAACGCCAGTTCGCGGTCGAAGGCGATGAGCCGGCCGAAGAGTTCGTGCGCGGTGCGGTACTGCGCGCCCAGCGCCGAGGCGGCGGCGACGTAGGCCTGACTGGGGCCGTTGAAGCGGGCGGTGTGGTGGTAGAGGCTGCGCATGGAGATGCCCCTGCGCAGCATGGCCTCGTCGCGCCTGAGGGCCTCCTCCATCGCCGCGGGCACCCGGCTGCCTCCGCCGGGCTGACTGGTGAGGACCTCGCGCTCACACCGGTCCGAGGCGAGGTTCAGCGCGCCGCGCACGTCCTCGACGTTCTCCAGCACCTCCAGCGCCTCGCCCGCCGTACGGCGCTGGAGGTAGTGGGGCATGAAGCGGCCGAGGTCCTCGCGTATCCCGCCTATCTCCCGCTGGCGTGCGCGGATCTCCTCCTCCAGCGGTGCGGTGAGGCGGGAGGCCGCGGTGTCCGGCGCGACCGCGAAGGCCACCGAGTCACCCTCCGGGCTGCGGTGCAGCAACTGGGCGCCGAGCAGCCGCTCCACGCTGAGCCGGACCTCCTGCGGAGCGTGTCCGGTGCCGGCGGCCACGGTGTCCACCCCGATCGTGCGGTGCTGGAGCACCCAGCTGTAGACGTCGAGGTCCACGTCATTGAGATCCGATGACACCCTTGCCCCATTTTGCATGCCTTCACCCCGGGTCGCTTTGCTGCCAGGCACCTTGGTGAGGTGTCCGCCCCCTGGCGTCAGCATAAGCAAACGGAAAGGCTGCTCATGAGCAGCTTCGGCGGCGAGTCGGGCATATGACGCCGCTGTCGATATTCGAAGGAGCAGAGTGAACACCGGTATTTCCACGAAGAAAATCCCGTTGAGAGCGATTTCAGCCGTAACAGTTCCCGTGGCCGCGCGGGAGTCCGTCACCACCCCACTGGAGTCCGCCATGTCCGAAACCGCCCCGCCGGCACTCGTTCCCGCCGCACTCTCGCCCCGCGAGCAGGAGGTCCTGGCGCACCTCGCGCAGGGGTGCACCTATCGGATGATCGCCCGCCGGATGGGGCTCAGCCCGCACACCGTCGACACCTATGTGCGCCGGCTGCGCGGCAAGACCGGTTCGGTCAACCGCATCCAACTGGCGCACCTGGCTTTCCAGTTGGGATACGGTCCCGGCTACTGAGCCGGGACCGTGGCCGGAGCCCGGTCGAAGTCCCGCATCCGTCGCAGCGGCGAGCACAGCAGGATCAGCGGGGTGAGCGTCAGCCCGGCGGTCAGGATCCACAACGCGCCGCGCACACCCGCCAGTTCACCGAGGGCACCGGCCAGCAGGCCGCTCACCGGCAGCACTCCCCACACCAGGAACCGCATGGTGGCCGTCATCCGGCCGAGCAGGTGCGGCGGGCAGACGGTCTGCCGGTAGGCGACCTGGCAGATGTTGTACGTCGTCACACCGGCCGACTGCACGAGCGCGCCCAGGACGAACAGGCCCGTCCGCCAGCCCTCTTGGGCCAGCGGAAGCAGCAGGCCGAAGGGCATGGCGGCCAGCAGCGACAGCCACGTCAGCCGGGCCGCGCCCACCCGGTCGGAGAGCCGCTGTGTGACGAGCGCGGCGAGGACCGAGCCGAGCGCGGCCGTGGTGAGCACCCAGCCGACCGCCGCGGGCGGCAGGCCCACGGTGCGGGTCAGGAACAGTGTCTCCAGGGCGAAGACGCCGCTGAGGAAGAGGTTCACCGATGCCGTGCTGAGCGCGATGAGCCGCAGCACGGGGTGGCCCAGGACGTGGTGGAGTCCTTCCTTGATCTCCGGCCAGAGGCCGCCACGCCCCGACGGTGCGGGGGTGGGCCGTTCCTCCCTCGCCTCTATACGGCCCAGCAGGACCGCGGAGGTGAGGGAGGTGACGGCCTGTCCGGCCAGGGTGCCGGCCGGCCCGAGGAACTGCACGAGGAAGCCCGCCACGCCGGGACCGGCCAGCTCGGCGCCCGAACGCACGGTCTCCAGGCGCGAGTTGCCCTCGATCAGCGTCGAACGGCCCACCAGGGTGGGGAGATAGCTCTGGTCGGCCACGTCGCCGAACAGCCGCGCGCAGCCCAGCAGCAGGGCGACGGCGTACAGCAGGGGCATGGAGTCGGCGTCCAGCAGCCAGGCCACCGGCACGACGGTGAGCAGCACGGTCCGCGCCAGGTCGGCGGCGATCATGACGTCGCGCCGCCGCATCCGGTCGACCCAGGCGCCGGCCGGCAGCCCGAGCAGCAGGAACGCGGCGTTCTCGGCGGCGGCGAGCAGACCGGCCTCCCACGCGGAGGCGTGCAGGGTGAGTACGGCGGTGAGCGGCAGGGCGACGTACGTGATGCTGTTGCCGAGTTCGTTGCACACGTGCGAGGCCATGAACCGGCGGAAGTCCCGCCGCTGCCGCGGCGAGGGCTCGGGGCCGCCGTCCACTCCTGGGGGTGCGTCCACACCGGATGTGGGGTCGGGGAGGGCGGTGGGCTGGGACACGAG
>NZ_LIQQ01000215.1 GCF_001418565.1 Streptomyces graminilatus
CTGCGCACCGCGCACACCGGCACCGGCAATCTCGTCGGCCAGGACCTCACCGGGTTGGGCCTGACCGACCCGGAGGGCCTGGTCGAGAAGCTGACCGGCTGCGGCTGGCTCGCGCTGCCCGGAACCGCCGGGGACCTGCTCGCCTCCCGGCCGGAGAACCCCACCCCGATCACCGTCCCCTCCCTGGCACCCCACGAGGAGGAGACGGGCCCGTTCACGTTCGGCAAGAAGATGCGGCCCAAGCTCTCCGGCTGGGCCCAGAAGGTCATCTCGGACAAGAAACTCCGCAAGGCCAAGGCCACCGCCAGCACCCGGCTGCTCGCCCTGACGCTGGCCACCCAGACCGACGCCGCGGGGCGCCTCGGTCCCGGCGGCCACGGCATCGACCTGACCGCTCTCGCCGCCGGGGTCTCGGTCGATTCCGGTGAGCTGCAGCATCTGGTCGACCAGCTGACCGCGGCGGACTGGCTCACCGACGCTGCCCTCACCGATGCCCACCTCACCGGACATCTGGCCGAACGCGTCCTCCCGCTCACCTGTCCCCTCCAGGCGTGAGGCACGCATCCGTAGGAAGGCACCCGTGACGGTGGGGCCCGTCTTGGCCCGCTCATCTGCTGGATGAGGGGCAGGCTGGCCTCCAGGAGACAATGCCGATCATGCCGAAGCCTGCCGCTCACTCGGCGCCGGTAGCGTCCTTCCTGCTGACCATCCCGCAGGGGCACGCCGCCCGTCGCCTCCTCTCCTACACGGCCACCCTGCCGCTGTCCTCGCCTGACGCCCAGCTGCTCGCTGTGGTCATCACCATCCGGGCCGCGCGGGGCGGCACCGCCAGGATCGGGGCCGCCGCTGTACGGGAGCTTCGCCTGGACGATGCGTACCGGGCCGTCGCTGATCTGCGTGCCCTGGGCTGGCAGCTTCCCGACCGGCTCTTGGACCTGGACGCCGACGCCCCGGCCCTGGTGACGGTGCCGCCCCTGGCGGCCGGACCGGACGACCACCCTCTGCCTCTCGGTAAGGATCCGCGGTCGCGGGTATCCGGCTGGACCGCGCGCACCCTGACTGCCCCTCTGCTCACGGGGACCCCGCCGGCTGCCCAGCTCGCCGGGCTGTTCCTGGCCGGCCACGCCTCCGCCCATCTGAACGGCACGCTGCCGGACGACCTGCCGCGAGCCTGCCGGGATCACCTGCCCGGCCTGGTGACGAGCGGCTTCCTCACCCATCTCGACGACGACCTCTACCGGCTCGGCTCCTCCATGCGGAACCTGGTTGGACGGCTGCCGCACCGGGCCGACCCGGACGACTCCCCACCACGCAAAGGCCCGTGGAAGGTTCCCTGTCCGGCCCGGACCACCAGGGCGGAGTGGGCACAGTGGAAGCAGGAGGCCCGCCCGACGGTGCGGCAGAACGCGGAAGCAGTCGAGCGGTGCACCGTGTGCCGCCTACCCCGCGCCCAGGTGGCGGCCGCGTTCACGGCCACCCGCTACACCAGCAGAGCCCCACGCCACGTACGCGACGCGTACGACGCCTGGAAGGAACGCAACCCCGGCCACAGCCTGCAAGCCGCGCAGGCCACTGCCGTGTTTCGGACGCGGCACGGGCACGGGCCCTCGTACGGGCAACTGTGCTCCTCTCTGGGCTGGCCGCGGACGCTTCGGAGCATCATCGTCGAGCGGCTCCTGGCCGACAGGTGGCTCGCCGAGATCCCGTCCGTGCCGTGGACCCTGCGGCCGGGTGAAACGGCCGCGGCGCACGGGATCCTCCTGCAGCCGCGCGCCGCGAGAGAGTGAGCCGACCGAGCAGGCGCCCCGGTCCAGAGCGTCGAGGCGAGGCGACTTCGCCGATCGCGCCCGCGCGTGCCCTGGTGCGCCGTACGGTCGTTCCACGGATGGCGACCGGGTGGTGACGCCGGGTCAGGCTGGGGAGGGGATCTGAGGGATGGTCAATGCTCGCACGTACCCGCTGTGGCGGGATCTCGCGATGAGTGAGGATCTCCCCAAGGAAGCACTCAAGACAGTGATCGGGGCCTTGTGCGCCCCGGCGACGAATCGGGACGGCTTCGACGCGAAGGCCGACCGGTGGCGGGAGGAAGCCCTCAAGGCCGCGCTGCCCGCGCTGCTGGCCCGGACCCCGGCCAAGCGACTGCGCGGCCAGCTCCTGGTGCACGCCGATGAGAAGACGCTGGCCGCCCTGGCGGCCGACGGCACCGTGACCACCGCCGACGTGCCCGCCATCCTGCGGCACCGCAGGGTCTGGGCCGGGCTGATCTCCGCTCTGGCACGACACCCCGACCAGCTCGAAGCAGCGATCGCGCTCCTGCCTCGACTTCCCGAGCACGAAGTGGAGCATGTCGTCCGGGACTGGGATCCCGACCGCTACACCCGCACCAAGGGCGCCGCGCCGGTCCCGCCCGTGCCGCCGGAACTGTTCGACGCCGTCCTGGAAGCCTGCCTCACCCCGCTCGCCGCATACCTGCTCCACCCGGAGCCCGAAGAGGGCTGGGAGGCGGTGTCCGCGTTCTCGAAGGACTGGTCGCTGGAGCTGGGCGGCCGCGCCGGCTGGGCGATGCTGGCCCGGTGCCCCCAGCGGTGGCCGCAGCTCACCGCGCACCCCGTACTCGGGGCGGCCGTCCAGCACCTGCTGCTGGACCAGGCCGAGACGCAGACCCTCGAGGACGCCCAACTCCGCGCCGCCGACCCGGACAGCGAGGAACTCCCCGCCGACCCGGCTCCCGCTCTCAGCGAGGAACTGCTGCTCGCCTGCCTTCCGGCCTTGTGCCTGCCCGAACTGGCCGACCTGCCCAACCCGCAGGTGACCGCGCGCCGGACCCTGCACCACCTCGCACACCGCGTCCACAACAACCCGCGCCTGACCGCCCTCGCCACCGACCAGCTGCACACGGCCACCAACGCGCTCGTCACCTGCGGCCAGCTGCTCACCTGGTCCGACAAACAGGAGGGCGACCACGAGTTCGACAGCCGCGTCCTCCGCCTCGCCGAGGACCTGGCCCTCCTCAGCGCCAACCCCGACCACCTCGCCGGGGCCTGCGCCCACCTCGCCCAATTGGATCCGCCGGCCGTCGTCTCACCCACGCCGAGCCGGACCCTGATCCGCGTCCTCGACAACGCCGACCCCGACCACGACCGCCCGGCCCGGCTCCTGGAACGCCACTCCGAGCACCGCCGGGTCCAGGCCCTGGCCACCCTCGCCGCCAACCCGCACACCCCACACACCGCCGTCGCGGACGTCCTGAACGGGCTGCACCCCGCCGAACTGGCCTGGATCGCCGAGAAGACCGGCGGGCCCGACTGGTTCCTGGCCGCAGCGGCCGCCGTCCCGGCGCCCGAAGACGAGGACGACGGTGTGCTGCGGCTGCTGGACGACGCCGAACTCGGCAAGCACCCCGACCCCGCGGCCGTCCTGCAGACCTGGCTCGACTCCCCCGCCACCGGCGAGTACCTCTCCCGCTCCGAGGTCTACCGAGCCGTCGTGAAGTCCCGCTACCACACCCTGGAACACCTGCGCCAGATCCCCGCCGACGAGGTCCTCGCCCGCCACGAACCCGAAGTCGCCCTGACGATCCTGCTGGACCACTGCGGCCGCAGCACGAGGCGGTGGGAGGCACTCGCCGCCGCCATGACCTTCGGCTACGACGACGAGAAGATCACCTTCGGCCAGCTCCTCGACTCCCTGGACCCCACGCCCGCAGAGGCGCAGACATCCTGACCCGCCTGCTGCGCGAGCTGCGCCGTCCGCTCCAACAGCGAGACGCTCCTCGTGGCGCCGCCGCGCGCTGACCTGCTAGATCGCGGCCAACGCATCGTCCGGGACGACGTCTCGCGTGGCGGGACAGTTCCCCCATCGCAGCGGTCTGCCGCCCCTTCGTCTCTGCAACGGTCGGTCCACTTGGGACAGCGGCGTGGGACATCACGAGTGCGTGGCACCCCCTGATTCCGGGAAGCCCTATTTCCCATCAAGACACCTTGCTGTCAAGCCAGTCCAGATAGGCTCCATATTCCTGGCGTACGTAGTTGCGGGGGCGGTCGGTCCATCGGGGGTCTGCCGCCGGTACGGCCCCTGCACTGCCTCCGTGGCGTCGGTCCCATTCGACGAGGATGTTGGCAAAGTCTCGTGCCTCAATGAGGACGACGTCGGAGGCAATGTCGCCCATCGCGAGGGCATAGCGGTCATGGAGCGCCGCCATTTGCAAGAGAAAGTTGCGGTTCCGCCCGGGATCCTTCGTCCCTGCAATCTCGTCAGCGCGGAGGATGGCCTGCAACATGTGCACTGCCGTCGCGTGCTGCTCTACGGTCTGGGCGCGGTCGTAGACAGCTGTGTCCGCTTCCACTTCTCGGCTTGCAGGCTCTTGGCCCAGGGCGGCGCTGAACGCGTGCCGGGTCTCCAGCACGGCGCGCAGCCGGTCGCCCACCGTGCTTCCGAGCTCGGCGTGGGCGGCGAGGGAGTCACGGGCCTGTTGGACGATGAACGCAGCGTTGCCGCGGCTGCGCTGTTTGTCCTCGAGCGCGGCCCGCAGGTTGTGCAGTGCTTCAGTGAGGCGATCGTCGGGCGGGGAAGCTGAGCCCAGAGTGTCGAGGATCCGGTCGTGGTCAAGGAGTCCGACGGCAGAGGTGAGAGGGACCGCCAGCAGCTGTGACCCGTCAGGCGCGTCCATGCGCTCGGTGACCGCAGTGGAGTGCAAGGCACACGCAGTGACCAACTCGACGTAGGGCAGTACAGTTTTGCTGGCTTCTGTGCTCTTCTGGACGGCCAGTTTCCATGTCGCGGGGTGCTGCGCAAGGTACCAAGTAGTGAGTTCCCCGGCCCAGGAGACGCATCCGTCCCAAGCCGAGCCGAAGCGGGCCTGGGCCACCTGCTGCAGATGCTCGTCGATATCCATACCGACAGACGGTAGTTGGAGCAGGATCGTGCAGGGCGACTGTCTCCCCTCGTTCTGCGGCGCACGTTGCCGACAGGTGGCTGATCATTCCACTACGACTGACTGCCCTGTGGCGGTGTATGGCGCAGCCCGAAGGGAGTCTTCGTGCCGTCGAGGTAGCCGTCCCGGCTGAGTTCGCGCAGCACATTGATCACCACGGATCCCGTTGTATCGTCTGGCCACAGGGACGGCTCCGTCCCGAATTGCCGCCAGGTCGGGCCGTGCCGGTGCGAGTGGCGGAACGCATCGATCCACCCCAGCGCCCTCTCCCGCCAGCCCGGATCGCCGGTCAACCGCTCGGCACGCTCTCTGACGGACTTGGTGGTCTTCCACCCTCGGCGGTATTCCTCCACGCCGAGGGCCTTCGTGAGAGCCTCCAGCCCCACCTCGGCGGTTACCTCCGGGCACAGCGGACACACGACGGCCGCCTCGATGGACGTCCGTACCCGCTCGGCCCGGCTCTGCTGGGCCAACTGCCGCTCCTTCATCCTTGGCTTACTCACGAAGTACACCTTCCCCTTAACCGCCCGACCGCGCGCGAGAATCGGGCCCGCCGACGGGAAAACGACCGCCTCAAGGCCCGGGATGCCAGAGCCGAGCCACGAATTCCACAGCAGGTCGGACGGACTACGTTGGTACCGGTGCCCGGCTCCCGAGCGCCAATAGGTGTGACGCCACCAGCCCTTCGTGAATGGGGGAAGATCCGCGGGTGACCACATCGCCGCTGCTGCCGCTGCCCGTCCTGCCCTTCACCCCGTTGCCTGTCCCTGTCTCGCCCTCGTTCGAGGAGACCAAAAAGGAGGCCCGGGCGATCCTGCTGGCCGGCGCCGAGCTGCCGCTGCCCGCGGCCGTCCAGCGTCATCAGGAACGGGTCCTGGACGGCCTGTACAACGCTCTGGCCAGCACCGGTGAGGGGCAGCGGCTCTATGTTCTGGAGAAAGCCGGGCCCATTCCCCGCGTCAAGATCGGCCGCAGCAACGATCCCTGGAAGCGCATCCGTCACCACGTCAGCGAGATGAACAGCCACCAGTACGGTCTCATCGACGCCCACGTCACCGACCCGGTCGACGACCGGCTCTCCATCAGCCGGGCCGAGGTCGCGGCCCATGTCGGGATGGGCAGGCGCTACCAGCGGATCACCCGCGAAGAGTTCCGGGACGCCGACTTCGTGATCGCTACCATGTGGGCGTACGTCTCTGTCCAGCGCCACCAGCCACACACGGACGACGAGTGATCACGGTGCCGATTCGGGCGTGAGCCTGCCTTCCTTCAGGTCCCCAGTTCCGCGTCTGCCGCAGCGCCCGGATCTCAGCCGTGCCCGCGCGGCGTGAGGCCGGGCGGGATCAGCGGACTGGCGGGCGCCGCTTCCTGCGCCACGCGGGACCAGCCATGGTCCTGCATGGTCTCCGACTCCCAGTCCTCGAACAGCTGCGGCAGCGCCTTCGGATCGCGGTCGGGTCACGGTGCCAGCGGATGAGCGCGCCGGCGGCGGGGCGCTCGGCGTCGCAGTCCGCGCACAGCTCCATCCACCGCACACCGGTCACGATCGGCCCGTTCCAGTGCAGCAGGAGGTCATCGCCGCAGCGGGAGCACGGGCGAGGTGCCTTGTCCTGGTCGGGGCGGAGCGCGTGGGAGGCCAGCGCCTCCAGTTGCTCGTCGCTCATGGAGTCGAGGCACCCGTCGATGTTCGGCATGCGGCAGAACGATCCGTCGGGGCGCACGACGTAGCGCCAGGCTGGAGACATGCGAGGTCTCCCTTTCGGAAATGGAACGACACGCGAGCAGCCACGATCCGCCCGACGTGTGATCGCAGTCAAGAGGCCGACTGCTGGTCCGGCACGTCGATCGTTTCCATCGGTGCCAGGCCATACACGCCGCACTACCGGCCGCCCACGTAGTTCGGCCCTGACCGCCGATCCCAAGTCGCCGCGGTTCCAAGGCCGTTGTGACGGCTACGGGATGGGACGGACAGTAGTGGCAGGTCAGGAAGAGGCAGCAGGCGCGGCGCCTTGCTCCTGGTCTGGGTGAGCGGTGTGCCAGGCGTCCCAGATCTCCTGGCGGAGCTTGCCTCGGGACGGTACGTCCATGTTCTGGCTGCGGGCCCAGGCCCGGGCCTCCGCGACTGCCGGTGCGGGGCGCGGGATCGTCACGGCGGCGGGCGTCGCGGCGGGCCGAGCCGGCGGCGGCGGCGTGGGCAGCTTCTCGACCGGCGTGGTGGTGAAGCCTCGGCGTTCGAGGATGCGGCGGCGCCGGTGGTGCATGCGCTCCAGTTGCGGGACCTCGGCGTCGAGGTAGTCGTGCGCTTCGACGTGGGACTTCCTCGCCTCGGTGTTGCGCATGATGCGGCCGACCTGCTGGATGACACGGCCCTTGAAGGAGATGGGGCTGGTGAGGAAGAGCGTGTCCAATCTGGGCTGGTCGAAGCCCTCGCCGACGAGCTTGTCGATCGCCAGGAGCACCAGAGGTGTGGTGGTGTCCTCGGCCAGGGCGGTGCGGATGCGGGCTCGTTCGGCCGGCGGTAACCCGCCGTGGAGCAGGATGGGTTCGACTCCGTGCGGCTTGAGGGCGGCGGCCAGCTGGTGGAGGTGTTCCACGCGGTTGGTCAGGGCCAGGCTGCACCGGCCGCGCCGGGCGGCGCCTGCGATGTCCACGGCGATCTGGGCGTTGCGGTCGGCGTGGTGGGCGAGTTCGGTGTAGATGGCCTGGAAGGAAGCGCCGTCGTTGCCGGGCTCGTCGGTGGTGAACGTGGTGGGGTGGACGACGAAGTGCTTGGCGAAGGTGCTGGCGTCGTCGATCTCGTGGCGGATCGGGCCGCACTGCATCGTGATCACCGGGTCCATCTGGTCCGCCCGGTAGGGGGTGGCGGACAGGCCGATCCACCGGCCGGCCTTCGCGACCCGGATCGCCGCTTCGGCGCCCGGCGCTCCCACGGCGTGGCACTCGTCCACGATGACCAGGCCGTATCCGTCGAGCAGGTCGGGCGGCGCATCCCGGTGGGACAGAGTCTGCAGCATGATCAGGTCGACGACGTGGGTGCGGCGGTCCTTACCGCCACCGAGCGAGCCGACCTGGCCCTCGCCGAGATCGAGGAACGTGGCGAGGCGTTGCTTCCACTGGTCCAGCAACTCGCTGCGGTTCACGACCACAGCGGTCGGGGTGCGGCGGCGGGCGACAAGGGCACAAGCCATGACCGTCTTGCCAGCCCCAGGAGGAGCCACCAGGACACCGGTAGGGTGCGCCGCCATCGCGTCGACGGCCTGCTGCTGGACGTCGGTCAGCTCGCCGGTGAAGCGCGCGGTGATCTCCGGGTGTTCGGGCAGGTCGCTGGTGATGGTGAGGGTCCCTCCGGCGGCGGCGACCAGCTGGGCGGCCTCGTCGGCGAGACCGCGCGGCAGCTTGAGCCAGTCCGGGCCGGTGGCATCGAAGCAGCAGATGAGCCGGGGCGTGTTCCAGGTCGAGAAGCGCTGGTTCTGCTTGCGGTAGAACTCCGGATTGTGGAACGACGAGGCGTGCTTGAGCGCCGCGAGCAGCTGCGGGGGCAGCCCAGTGGTGGAGATCTCCAACATGGCGGCCAGCCGTGCGGGCACCATGGCCGGCGCCTTGCCCAGGGCCTTCCTGCGGGGCCTGGGTCCCAGCTCGGGTACGGTCGCCGACGGCCCGGCCTTGACCGGGCCGAGCTTGTCGACCAGCGCCTCGACCTCGGCCGGTGTGACACGTTCGGTGCGCGAGAGACGGGCGAACTGATCCGGGTAGGGCTGCCAGGTGCCGGGGTCCACGAAGACGGTGGTGGCCTTGGCGCGGGCGACGCCGTGCAGCGGCAGCGCGATCAGGCTGCCGAACCTGAAGCCGCCCCTGGCTTTGACCGGCTGGAAGTCCTGGGCGGGGAAGAGACGGTCGTAGCTGGACAGCGTCATCTGTCCGCGGGCGTCGATCGCCCGCCGCAGCAGCGCCATGCCCAGGGCCCGGGCGGTGGCGGCGGCGACGGGCGCGGTGAAGAACGTCCACACGTGGGCGCCCTTGCCGGAGCGGGAGATCTCCAGCAGGGCGGGCACACCGGCCTGTTGGCACGCGCCGGCGTATGCGGTCGCGTCGCCGCGCCAGTCGCTGCCGTCCTTGCCGTCGAAGTCACACGCCAGCAGCCGGCAGGTGTCGTCGGCCAGCAGCGGGTAAAGGCCCACGTGTAGTTCGCTGCGGCCCTGCCGGGACGGATCGAGGTGCCCGTAGACGGTCTCGTCGGTCAGCGGCCAGAACACCCGGTCCGCATCGTCCTTGCTCTTGTCGAACGGGTCGTCCTCGGCCGGACTCCACCCGGTACGCCCGGTCTTCGAGCTCACCCACCGCCGGGCATAGACGTCCTCGCGGCCGGCGAACAGCGCCCGGAACAGCGCGATCTTCGCCTCACTGCCGGACGATGCATCCGCGTACGGCAGCCCGTTGGCGCCGAGCACCGGCACGACCGGCAACGGGTCCGGGACGGGTGCCAAGACAGCGGGCTCAGCGGGGCAAGCGCCGCCGAGGCGTGCCCGCAGACGCTCGTTCTCGGTCTGCAGCCGGGCGAGTTCCTCGCGGAGCTCGGCGTTCTCCTCCAGCGCGACATCGAGACGGATGCGCAGCTCGGCCGGGTCATGGCAGTCGGACCAGTCCTCCACCCTCCTCATGATCCAGATCCGGGATGTCCCGCGCAGTCAGAACGCCCAGATTCACCTACCGCTGATGCCGCGTCGGCCGGGCAGACGGCCCGGCACTGCGGGCGGGCGCTGTGGCGGGACGGCGGCACCTGTCGCTAGGGTCGCCGGATGACCTTCGATGATGAGCTCGCCACCGACTTACGACCGAGCGAGGCACCGACCGGGGTGATCGTCAACGCGCTGCGCTGGGACCTCTTGAACGATTGGGTCCGGTACGTGAACGACGACAGCCGCCCGGACAAGACGGCCGAGATGGCGTATCAGTGGGGCTTCATCAACCGGGTGGCTTTATCAGTGGGTTCTGCTGCCACTTGTCGTTGAGGGCGGGAGCCACTGGTGTGTCGAGGAGAAGGATGTCGATGAGTTTTGCTGCCACCCGGCGTCCGGTGGTGGGACGATCGGAGTGCTCCACGGTGTGAGGTGACGCCGATGCCGTCCATGTCCAGAGTCGAGTTGTTCGCGGCGATCCGCCGGGATTCCCGGGCGGGAATGTCGGTCCGTGCTCTGTCGCGCAAGTACAACGTCGCCCGCCGCACGGTCGATCAGGCTCTCACGTCGGCTTGGCCCGCCCCGCGCAAGGGACTTCCGAAGCGGGCCTCTCGCCTTGATCCTTACAAGCCGGTCATCGATGCGACTTCGGCGGCGACACGCTGCGGTGCCTGTGGGGCAAGCACGAGACCAACTACCCCATGTTCGCTGAGACGGTGTGGCTGTTGCACCGCGAGTTCAGCGAAGGCGCCGGGGCAGACGAGCACACGCTCTTCGCCGTCCTCGACGTGCCGCTGATCCCCGCCGACATCCTGTTCCGGAAGATCGCGAACGCGTCCGCACTGGCCGTCCGGAAGCTGACCGAGGCCCAGATGCTGGAGATCCTTCGCAAGGCGCCGCAGGACTACGCCGCCCGGCGGTAGAGGCGCCGACCCACCCGAAACGCCGACGCCCCGCCCGGGAGTTCACCTGCTGGGCGGGGCTGTCCATGGTTCTCGACAATCACGCGGAGTCTTGCTCTCCCGCCGCAGTACGGCGGCCCAGCTGCAGCACCGCCTCCACGGTGACGACGGCCACGGTCTCACCCTGGCTCCCAGCAGCCCCGCGCGGTGACCGGCTTCCCGGTCCGGGCATCCGGGAGTTGCGGGGCGAAGACCGCCCGGCCCGGATCAGGGTCCAACGGCCCTGGGCGTGGCGTCACAGGCGCGAGGACCTTCGGGCGGCCGTAAATTCGCGGGCAGGGCGTGAAGGTGCAGGGCCACCATGGGCGTCATGGATCTGGTCGCGAAGGAACCCCGGATTGACGATGCCTTCGGCCGTGTTCTGGCCCGCTGCTGGGAGACCGGTGCCACACCGTGGTCGGCAGTGGAAGTGATCGAGCGCGACGACGGCCTGATCGCGGCCAACGACGCCTCCCGCTACTTCACCGAGCCCGCGCAGTGGTCGGCGCTCGATCGGTGGGCATGGGAGCGGGCCCAGGGCCGGGTCCTGGACGTGGGGTGCGGCGGCGGGCGCCACGCGGTCGCGTGGGTGGCCCGCGGGCACGAAGTGGTCGGAGTGGATCCCTCGCCCGGCGCTGTGCGCATCACGCGCGAGCGAGGGGCCAAGGCCGTGGTCGGCTCGGTACCGTTCCTGCCCGGAGAGCTCGGACGGTTCGACACAATCGCCCTGTGCGGGGACAGCCTCGGCCTGCTGGGCGGCCCCGAGCAGGCGCCGCAGGTCCTGTCAGCGCTTGCCGCAGTGGCCGGCCCCGGCGCGCGGTTGATCGGCACCGGCACGGATCCCGGCGACGGCGCTGGCACCGTCCACGCCGGCTACCACTCCTGGAACCTCAGCCGCGGCCGGGCACCCGGGCAGCTGCGGCTGCGTGTACGGGACGGCGTAGTGGCAACGCCCTGGTTCGACTACTGGCTGGCGGCACCGGACGAGTTCACCGCGGCCGTGGACAGATCCGCCTGGACCATGGAGACCATGGAGCGCGACCCCACCGGATCCGGGTACGCGGTGCGCCTGCGCAAATAGGGGATTGGCACCTCGGAACGAAACTGGCGCCCACCCAGCATCCCGCCGCGTCTCCTGTCCCCCAGCTCGCAGGGCGCAGCAGGGCCGCCTTCCTGTGAAGGCGCCGTGGTCGGGACAATGGCGGGCATGACTCGACAGCGGGGAGAGCCGGGCGACGGCGGCGAGCGGGTAGTGCGGATCGCGGCAGTCCGCCCGGACGAGGCGCTGTTCACGCACGGCCCGGTCCAGCAGACCAGCCGCCTGCACACCTTCGAGGTGGTCACCTTCTCCGGCGCGGAGGAGTCAGACGTTCTGCACGCCGCCGGTTCCTGACTGGCCACGCCTGAGGTGCGTGACAGTCGTCGCCGCTGCGCATGTCCGGCTTATGATCCTTCCGCCCCGCGCCGGGGAGCGCGGATACGCTGCCTCGTAACGGGGTCTCGCCATGCCTCGATGCCGTACCGAATGGCCCAACTGATGGCTTTCCAATCGGCGGGGTACCGGTCGCGGTTTTCGGGGCGGATCGGCGATTGAGGTGACGGCGCGGCCGGGTCGGGCAAGCCTTCGTCTTCCGCCCCGGCGGCGACCAGGGCGAGGACCCGGGCCCGGGCCTCCTTGGTCAGCCGGGCCGCGAGGGTGGCGGGGCGGACGCCAGCAGCCGGGTGACACCAGAGGCACCTTCGAGTTCGGCCTTGGCTTGTTCTAGTTCGAGGGAGAGTTCGGCAATGATCATTCGCATGGTCTTGCTCGTCGCCCTCTCCTGGTGGAGTTCGCCCCGCAGTTCATCGACATCGGCCTTGAGCTTCCGGTTTTCGTCAGCGAGTTCCTGCATCGCGGTCGGGGTGGAGTCCTGGGCTTTTGCGCGGGCTTGAAATGCCTGGATGAGGTCGGTGTGCCGGTACACGACATCCCGCCGAAGATCACTCTCGGCGATCAGCTCCGATGCGGTCAGCTTTCCGGACTGCGAGTGCAGAGGCGTGCCGGCCAGAAGCCGGTCGGCCGCGGCCCGGATCGCGGCACGGTCGGCTTCTTCATCACGCGGTCGGCGTCCCATCACGGCTCCTTCGTCACGGGGTTGGTATCGGGCGGGCCCGCGTGGTGGGCCTCGATGACGGCCCGGCTGCGCTCTGCCAGCGCGGCCGCCCGGTCCCGACGGGGACGCGGGCTCAGCCGGTCGGCTGCCTCGGCCTCCCACCACCGCCGGAGGCGCCGCTGCTCGACGATGTTCCTGTCCGTGTACGCGAGGTTGGTGCAGTCAGGCTGGCACTCCCCCTCGTTGGGACCGTCTTCGGCCGGCAGCCCGGCTTCCAGCCGCGCCTTGCGGCAGGCGGCGGTCTCGCGCCTCCACACACAGGTCATGGCCTCGCTGTGGTGGACGTCCGGATTGGACTGGTCGAGCAGCCGCTCGACGCTCCGTCCGGCGGTGACGACTCGTCCGGCGAACCGGGCGCGCCTGCGCACGCGTTGGCGGTACTCGTCGGCGGCGGGACCGGAGACGTGTTCGCCGGTCTCCAGCAGGCGCGCGTCCTCGTCGTTCTGTTCCAGCACCATCTCCAGGGTCTCCAGCTGGACGTCGTCCATCCAGGACGAATCATCCCGGCCCGCGTAACTCAGTGTGACTTTGGTGTGGACATGGGCGTACTGCAGCGCGGCGGCCACCAGTCCGCGGGGGCGGCGGACGATGAAGTACGCCAGAGTCCTTCGGAAACGTGAGGCGTGCAGGTGCTTCGTCGGGTCCGGGGGGATCGGCACCTCGGCATCGGGACTGCTGAAGGTGTCGTTGATCCACTCCACGAAGTCCTCCAGGTCCCGGTTGATCATCTCGCTCTGCCGGGCGTTGAAGTCGTTGGGCCTGGCGGTGTGGGGGTTGGTGAAGCTGGCGGGGAACAAGAAGGTGTAGTCGCCGAGGCTCTCCAGCAAGGCGATGGCGTCGTGCACCGGAGCGACGACGACCCATGGCCGCTGATCGGCCACTTCCTCGGTCTCCGGGAGCTCCGGGAGGGAGGCGCGGTCGTAGCCTTTGCCCCGGCGGCCGACGATCAGCAGTTCTCCGGTCTCCTCGTCGGAATCCCGGCAGCCGGGCCGCAGGTTGAGCACCTCCCCGGGCCGCGCCCCGCTGAGGTAGCAGATCACCACGAAGCAGGCAGCGGCCACCATGCGCATGAGATTGCGCAGCTCGGACACAGCGATGGGCGAGTCCTGCCATGGCCGGCCGTCGAGAATGCCCGTGATCTGCCCGACATAGGTGTCTGCGGCGATGGGCAGCCCCGACTCGCGCAGGGTGCGCTTCTGCCGGGCGGTGAAGGTGAGGACATGAAGCATTCGCTGGATGGCCGAGAAGTTGATGTCCGGCTGCCCGTTGTCCGTACGGTGCCCCGGCAGCGGGGTTCCCTCTCGTCGGCAGCGAGTGATGTACCGGGCGATGCGTTCACTCTTCGACAGACCGCGGAATTCGGCCTGCGAGGCGTGTGTCCCGGCGAGCATCTGGTGGTGTGCGACCCAGGCGTCGCGGACGTCCGGGCCGACCACCTCGATGACGTGCAGCGCCCAGGCGAGGAGCGCGGTCATGGTCGCCGGTGCGATCCGCGGCGTCTTGTTGGCCCGGCCTCCGGAAGGGACCTTGAGCACCTCGTCGGATGCGCGGGGCCAGGGATAACCGGTGGCCAGCCGTCCCTCGGCCGGCAGGTGCGTTCCGTACAGCCACAGGGTTCGCACCGCGGCCAGAATGTCCACCTTCCGCCCTGGCTTGCGCGCCAGGGCGAGGACGTAGGCGCGGTAGGCGTCAAGGTGGTGTTCGGTGACGTCGCACAGGCGCGAGATGCCCGTCCCGACGAGCCAGTCCGCGAAGACCTGCAGGTCCATGAACCAGTAGTCGAACGTCGAGACGCTCGGGCGCTCGTTGCCGCGCTGCACGATGATCGGATTGCTCGGGTAGGGGTGGTCGAGCGCTGCGAGGAAGAACGTCTTGAAGGGGAGTTGGAAGTCGGACGGGTAGTGGTCCCAGGTCAGGGGCGAGACGTTCATGTGCGCATCGGGGTGAGCCGGCTTGACGTGCCAGACGGGGTCGCCGAAGCGGGACAAGGTCTTCAGGTCGGTTCCGGCGCGCAGGGACCGGTTGCGGAGGATCACGATGTCGGCGGCCGGCCATATGCCGTCCGGTGCCGCGCGAAAGGCGGCGGCGGTGGTCATCGCAGGTCCCAGCGGCCGTCAAGAAGATCATCCACGAGCCGCTGCTGGTCTGCTCCGAGGTCGGCTCGGGCCTGCTCGTGTTCGGCGTCGGTGAAGTGCTTGATGATCTCCTCCAACTGCTGAAGCGGAGCGCGGAAACGGGCCTGCCACACGGGTGGATCGAGGTGAGGGCGGCGCTGACGGATGCCTTCGAGGACGGCCAGTTGAACGGGAAGGTGATGCGGCAGTGCCCGGGCGTTCTCGCAAGTGAGGCACTCCAGGAAGGAGGCCGGGCACGGTTGGCCGGGCTCTGCGACGGGGCTGGCGAGGTGGTCCACGCAGGCGACAGCGGCGGTGTCCCGCTGGGCGTCGAGAAGGTCCTTCAGCGTCCGGGTTTCCAGACCCGCCTGGGCGGCGGCCTCGCCCAGGTTCTCGCGGGCCCAGGCGACGAACTCGGCGGTGAAGACCGGAACGGACTGGATCACACGGGCCTTGGCGACTTCCTGGCGCAGGGCCGCACCGACGACCCGCCGGCTGTCCACCCGCACCGTGCTGCTGCCCTTGAGATAGACGTCGTTGAGGGTGCGGCGCGAGTGCGCCACGGGATGCTGACGGCGTTCCAAGGCCGTCTGCCGGATCCTGTCCACGTCCACTCCCGGCCGGCCGGGAGTGGCGTGCCGGGCCGCGGGGAAACCGCGTGCACGGGCCCATCTGAGGACATCACGGGCCTCGACTCCGACGCCCCAACGGTCCGCCTGTTGGCCCTCTTTGCTCCCGCCGAGAGAGAGCGAGACGAAAGCCGCGGATGCCCCGCTGTGACGGCGGGGCAGCTCTGCGAGCGACAGCAGGAGCAGGTACAGGCGCAGTGGCGATCGCATGAGGCGGGGCTCGTCTGCGCCGGCGCCGAGGAGATCGGCGATGTCGTCGGGCAGATGCTCCAGCGCGGCGACCATGTGTTCGCGTTCGGGGCCGCGCCGGGGTTTGGACTCCTCGACCAGGACGACGCGCTCGTCGTCCCGGGCGCCCTCCGGGTGGAAATGGGCGGCGGGCCAGGTGGCGACGGTGCCGAAGTTTTCCTGGGTCAAGGCGGTCAGCAAGAGACAGAACGCGGTCGCGTCCGGCCTGGTCAGACACAGGCTCGCGGCCAGGCGGCGAAAACCGCCGACCCGCAGCACCGCTTTCGTGTAGTCGCCCGAGCCTGGCATCCGTGGCAGGTCGGCGGTCCGGTCGAACAGATCCAGGAGCTCACCCTCCTCCGCCTCGTGTCGGCTGAGGTTCGGATCGCCATCGCGCCACCGCGCCAGGAGGAGTCGTCCGGCCTCGATCCGCTCCCGGGCCAGGCGGACGTCTCGACGCGCCGACGTCATGATCGCCTGCCAGTCCTCGTCCTCATAGGCGCCGGGGCTCATCACCTCGGGCTTCTTCACACGGACGTCGAAGAGTGCCTGGCGGGCCTCCTCAGGAAGCTCCGGATCGTCCCGCAGTACGGTTCGCAGACCCATGAGGGCGGAATGCTGACGCTTCGGACGGCCGTCGTAGTGCTCCACGAACGCGTGGATGTGCGCACCGGACAGCTCCTGCGGACAAGCCGGCTGGGGCTGGTACCGGTTGAGAACTCGCGCAAATCCCTGAAGAGCGTCGAAGTGCTGGCCCGCCGCTTTGAGCCGCTTGACCGGGGTACGGGCCGTGCCGACGCGGCGGCTGAGACACCTGGCCAGCCACTGCTGCATCTCGGGCGCCACCTCGCAGGTGGAGAAGTCGAAGGTCTTGAACCGGTTGCCGGACTCCTCCAAGAACCGCACCAGCGTGCCGGATCCCTCCGGCACGATGCCTCGCTGCGGCGGCTGCCACGAGGCCGACGGCAGACTCGCTCGCCGTCCACCCCGGCTCATCGGGAAACCTCGACTGTAGTCAGGACCACCCCGGTGGCGGCGACGGCAGTCCGGACGAGAGCCTCCAGCGCCTTCTGCTCGTCCTCGTCCAGCAGCGCCATCAGGTAGTCGACGTGGAGCCCGGTGAACGGCGCCAGATAGTGATCGCGCGTCGTGTCCGGGTGGCTGTGACCCATCAAAATCGACAGGGCGTACCAGACGTCACCGAACTGGTCACGAAGGTCCTTGAGTTGCTCGTCGGTATATCCCTCCAGGTGGGGCTGCCACACCATGGACAGCACCAGGTACCAGCGCAGGGCGAACGAGTGGCGGAGCATATGAGCGCGGGCCCACACAGGGCATTGCGACCGTCGGCGCTCGCGCTGCTCGGGCGTCAGCTCTTCTGCCGAGAGGTCGGCCCACAGATCAGCGATGCGCTCGTTGGCGTCCCGGAAGGTGTCCTCCCAGCCTCCGACCTTCTTCGGCAATCCGTCGTGCGAGAGCCACACCGCGAGCGGCTCCAGACCATGGGGCGTCCTGCGGAACAGCCGCAGTCGCTCGTCGGGACCGAGCACGTCCAACGACTGCGGCACCGAACCACCAGATGCCGACTCGATGTGCAGCTCCCGCGTGCGCGCACTGTAGCCCGTCACGATCCGCACCCCGGGTAAGCGGTCGTAGCGCCCGGCCCGCTGGGCCCGGCGGATCACTTCGGTTCGCGATCCCTCCACCTCGTCCATGTACGAGGCCACCGAGTCCATCAGCACACGGCGCGGAATCCGGTAGTAACGGCCCTCGTCCGGCGCACCCTTGATGCACGCGGCGGCCAGCCATGCCTTCAGGTACCGCCCCTTCGCGCCGAACGGCAGCTCGACGTCGAGGACGCTGGCCCACTCCTGGACCCGCAGCCCGGTGCCGTACAGACCATCGACGAACGCGACATCCCGGTCCTCGTTGTACCCGCGCCATCCCGGGCGTCGCAGGCCGTCGAACCCGTAGCCGCGCAGACCAATGTTGCGCCACTGCTCGTACCCGCTGAGCAGCAGCCACTTCACCTGGCGCCGACGGCTTGCGGCTGGCCGCAAGGGGTCCCGCCCGTTCCTGGCCAGCGGCTTTCCGCCCTGGTCAACCAGGCCAGACGGCTTCGGCGACGCTTGGGCTTGGCGGGGCACGGACGGCACCGGGTTGATCGTCCGGTAACGGGGGCCCGCCCAGGTGTAGAAGCAGTTGAGGGCCGCACGGTCGGTGTCGAAGCTCGTGCCCTTGACCCGCTCGTCATTGCGGACGTCGGTGATCCGCCAGTCCTTGTACGCCTCAACGTCACCAGGCGTCGCCTCGTCCCAGCGGCGACCGAAGACGTGAAGGAAGGTCAGCCACACCGCGAGGGAGTAGGCGTACCGCCGCATCGTCTTCACCGACGCACCCGCCATCGAGCCCGTGCGGAAGAAGAGGTTGATCCTCGGATCCGCGTGACCTGTAGGGGAGTTCAGAATCGGCGTGCCGTGGCGGGCCCCGTTACGAGCTGCCCGCTCGTGCAGGTCACCGAACCATAGAAACTCCTCAAGTAGGTCATACGGACCAGCTTCAACCATGTCGTAGAAGTCGACGGTCCAGCGATCGTTCGCCCCCATAATTCCTCCATGCTGCGCAGGTTATTTCTACAACACGCGAGTGCCTGGAGAACGTCCGGTCACCTCGATGGGCCCGAGGAGGACGTGGTCGCCGCGCTCGTACGCGAGACGGGGGAAGAGACCGGCATCGGGGTCGACGTGGCCGATGTCCGCGCGGCCGTTACCGTGCACCACCGCTCCCCCGGCGGCGGCGCGCGCGTTGGGTTCTTCTTCGAGGTCCGCTGCTGGGAGGGCGACCCGCAGATCCGTGAGCCGGACGTGTGCGACGGCATGGAATGGTTCAGCTTCGATGCCCTGCCCACGCCGATGGTCGCCTACTGCCGGGCCGGGCTGGATGCTTACCGGGCCGGCGCCCGGCTCGCGGTGCACTTCCAGGAGCCCTCCGACGCGATCGCCTACGCCCCCGCCACCGACCGGTTGCGGATCATCCCCGCCGTCGGCGACGATCCGCCTGCCCCACAACCCGCGCCCGAAGTACGGGAGTTCACCGAACGAACGGTGGGACGCATTGCGGGCTGGGAGGACGTCTCCTGGGCGTGGGCGGGCAGCCAGGTGTGGCGGGCGCGCGGCGCCTTCGGCGGCACCTGGTATGTGAAGGTCCACCAGAACGGCAAGTTCCACGGCCGCCAGGTGCGCGCCTACCGGAGCTGGGTGCCTACGCTCGGCGCGGCGACGCCACGGCTGATGGCCGCCGACGACGATCTGTTGGCGGTCGTGGTCACCGCCGTGCCGGGCAGCCCCCTGTACGGCGCGGTGCACACGCCGGAGCAGGAGCGCCGGATCTTCCACCAGGTCGGGGCGCTCGCCCGCGAGATCCACCAGAGCACTCCCCCGAGTCCCGCGCCCGACGGGAGCGGGCCGACGGTCGAGAAGGCCGAGCGGCATCTGGCAGCGGCGCGTCCTCATCTGGAGCTCGGTGACGAGGAGTTCGTGCGGGACCTCGTCCAGCGGGCGGAGCAGTTGCCGCCGCTGGAGTGGGTGGAGACCCACGGCGACTTCCAGCTGCGCAACATCCTCCAGGCCGACGACGGCGCCCTGGCCGTGATCGACTTCGAACGGAGTGAGCTTGGACCGGCTGTGCGTGACCTGGTGCGGCTGTCCGATGCCTGGGCCGGCCGCCCCGACCTCTACGAGGCTCTGATCGCCGGGTACGGGCGGCCGCTGACGGACGTTGAGGAGGAGCACCTGTTCGTCGACGCCGCCCTGGACGCGGTCTCCGGCATCCAGTTCGGCGCCGCTCACGGCGATCCAGAGCTGGTCGAACGCGGCAAGCGGACCCTCAATCGGCTGCGCACAGCAGCCGCCTCGACCACCCGATCCCCTGGAGAGCCGTGGTGAACCGTGACGCAGTTCCTGTCGACACAGAGTCGGCCGGGCAGACAGCCGCACGCGGCACGGGCGTCCTGCCAGTGGTGCGGGCGGCGGTGCCGGAGGACGCCGAGGGCATCATCCGCCTGCGGTCCGAGCTCATCCTCTCCACGCCGCTGGACGAGGAGTGGATCGGCCGGTGCAGTACCCAGCTGGCCCTGCGCCTGGGGCCGGGGGGTGATGCCCGGGCCTTCGTGATCGACGCCTCGGACGGCGGCCTCGCTGCGGTCGCGCTCGGTTTGATCCACGCGGTCCTGCCGGCCCCGTCGTATCCCCAGGGTCTGGCGGCGCGCGTGCAGGCCGTCGCCACGCGCCCCGGCTTCCGGCGCCGCGGATTCGCCCGCGCGGTGCTGTCAGCGCTGCTCGACGAGCTCAAGGCCGGGGACGTCACGCTCTTCGAGCTCCACTCCAGCCCGGAAGCCACGCCGCTGTACCGGGAGTTGGGCTTTGCGAGCAATCCGGCACTGATGCGGATGACCTGGCACGGTCAGCCGGCCCAGCGCAGCGAGGAGGAGAAGCCCGCCCCCTGGATGCCGCCCGAGCAGTACGCCGAGACGCTGATGAAGGCGACCGGGTTCGCCTGCGCGTTCTTCACCGACGAGCACGACCGGCCCGTCCAGCTCCACTCGGTGTACTCCTCGACACATCCGTGGCAGATGGCGGGCGGCACGATGGAGATCGGCGAGCGGCCGTGGCAGACGGCCGTCCGCGAGTGCCGGGAGGAGACGGGCCTGCGGGTGCAGGGGCCGCCGCGGATCCTGGCGACGGTGTTCGGGCTGCCCGGGGCCGAGTGGCCCTACAGCACGATGGGCTGCATCTTCGACGGCGGCCGGCTCACCGAGGCACAGATCAAGGGCATCGTCCTGGACCGTCGCGAGCACGACGAGGTCGGTGTGCTGACGCTCGCCGAGTGGCAACCCCTGATGCCGCCGCGGGATTTCGCGCGACTGAGCGCGGTGCTGGAGGCCCGCCGCTCCGGCGTGGCCGCCTACTTCGACGCGTGGGACTGGGGGAACGAGTGACCATCGTGTTGATGTCCGACGCGAGGGTGGCCGCGATCCCGATGCGGGAGTGCGGGCAGCAGCTGGTCGATGTCCGGGACGGCGGCCGCCTTCAGGTCGATGTACGCAAGCAGGACGCGCGCGGGGCGTTCGCGTATCTCCGAGAAGAGGTCCACGACCGGCTGATGCAGGCCCAGGCGCTGCTCCCCGGCGGGCTGCGGCTGCTGTTCGTCGAGGGATACCGGCCTCCCGCTCTGCAGCGCCAGTACTTCGAGGAGTACGCCGCCGAGTTGGCCCGCGCCCATCCCTCCTGGGTGGCGGCCCAGGTGAGGGAGGCGGCCAGCCGCTATGTGTCGCCTCCGGAGATCGCCCCGCACAGCAGCGGCGCCGCCGTCGACGTCACGCTCGTCGACCCTCTGGGCCGCGAGATGGACATGGGTACCCGGGTCAACGCAAGCCCGGAGGAGAGCAACAACGCCTGCTACACCGACGCCCCGGACATCAGCCCGCAGGCCCGGGCGAACCGCGACACGCTCGGCGGGGCACTGTCCGAGGCCGGGCTGGTCAACTACGGCACCGAGTGGCATTGGTCGTACGGGGACCGGTACTGGGCCCTCATGACCGGACAGCCCGCCGCGCTCTACGGCCCCATCGAACTGCCCTGACGACGCCGACCGGCGGGCGTCGCGCCCCCTTCTTCTTTCATCTGTGAGGAGTGATCTGTGGGATTCACCCGGGCCGACTGGTCCGAGCACTACAGCAACGGCGGTGGCTTCCGGCATCTCGGGGCCGAGGAGCAGGCCCTGCTCGCCGAGCATGTCCCGGCGCCCGAGGGCGGACGGGCGCTCGAGGCGTGCTGCGGGAGTGGAGGGCTCGCCGTATTTCTCGCCGAGTTGGGCTACCGCGTGGATGCGGCCGACTTCGCCGAAGGCGCCCTCGACCGCGCCCGGTTCGAGTACGCCGGGGCAGAGGGGGTGCGGTGGCTATGCCTGGACATCGAGCACGACGGCCTGGACGTCCTGGACGAGGACGGATACGACCTGATCACCATGCGGCTGGCCGTCGCGTTCCTCCGCGATCGTTCCCGGGTCCTGCACCGCCTGGCCGCGCGGCTGCGCGAGGGCGGCGCGCTCGTCATCATCACCCCGGTCGTGGAGCACACGCCCGAAGAGCGGCAGCACATCGCCCTGGGCGAGGGCGAACTCGACCTGCTCGGCGAGGGGTTCGAGAAGGTGGAGCGGTTCGAGGCCGCGGGCCTGGCCGTGCTGGTGCTGCGCGGTCCGGGCAAGCCGTTCACCGCGGTGGAGCGTGGCAGGCCCGGACCGAGGGCGGTGTTCGGCTCCGCCGCGGTGGTGACCGATACGAACGGGCGGGTGCTGCTGGGGCGGCAGATCGGCGGCATGTGGGAACTCCCGGCCGGCGGCGTCGAGGCGGGCGAGTCAGCCGAAGCGGCGGCGGTGCGTGAACTGCGCGAGGAGGCGGGGCTGGAAGCGTGCGAGGAGGACGCGCATCTGCTGACGATCCTCCACGACGAGCGCAAGGACGTCGTCCGGCTCTCCGCCGTCGTCCGGGTCACCGCCTTCACCGGCGTCCTCGCCCTTCCCGAGCCGCATCGGTTCCTGCGCTGGGAGTTCCATGATCTGCACACCCTGGCCACGCTGGGACCGATCTTCGTCCCCTCGGCCCAGGCGTTGAACGCGGTGTGGCCGGGCGTCCTGCCCGGCTTGGCGCCGGTGCGCTCCTACCAGTCCGCCGCCGACATCCCGCCGGTGGCCGGGGAGCCGGACGAGGCTGTCCGGCTGCGGGCGCGGATGGCCGAGAAGGTCATCGCGGGCGGCTGGGCGCCCTCGGCGCGAGTCCAGGCCGCGCTGCGGGAGGTGCCCCGGCACCGGTTCACCCCCGAAGTCCCGCTGGAGACCGCTTACCACGACAATCTGGCCGTGGTGACCGCCCGCGACGACGCCGGGGCGGCGGTCAGCTCCGTCTCGGCCGCGTGGCTGCAGGCCGACATGCTCGAACACCTGCGGCTGGAGCAGGGAATGTGCCTGCTGGAGGCGGGGTCGGGCGGCTACAACGCCGAACTCGCCGCGCACATCATCGGCCCGCACGGCCGGGTGATCACCCTCGACTACGACCCGTACGTCGTGCACCGCACCCGGCGGCTGTGCGCCGAGGCCGGCAGCGGCCGGGTCACCGCGCTCCTGGGCGACGGCGCCCTCGGCGCCCCGGACCACATGCCGGCCGCCGGGTTCGACGGGATCGTGATCACCCACAACGTGTGGGACATCTCGCCCGCCTGGTGTGAGCAGCTCGCCGAAGACCGCTACCTCGTTGTTCCGTTGGAGATCCAGGGCTATACCCGGGCGATCGCCCTGCGCCGCGACGGGCGCGTCCTGGAGGCCGGGCCTGGGGACTGGACGTATTGCGGGTTCGTGCGCGACCGCGGGACGGCGGCCCACACCACCCCCACCGCCGCTCTGACCGGCGGCTTGACGATCCGCTTCGAGGACGGAGCTCCGGCGGACACCAGCGGGCTGGACAAGGCCTTGCACGGGCCGCGCTGCGAGGTGGCCACCGGGGTGACCGTGGCCGGGGGTGAGTCCTTCGAGACCCTTCAACTGCTGCTGGCCACCACGCTGGAGGGTTTCTGCCGCCTCGCCGTGGACCGGAAGCAGGACGGCGGGCTGGCGGCCGTGCCGAGCGGTTTGGACGCGGCCGCCGCCGTTCTGTCGCAGGACACGCTGGCCTACCTCACCTACGTCACGGTCGCGGAGGGGACAACAGCGGCGGCGCGGCGCAGCGAGTTCATGGTCCATGCCGTGGGTCCGGATCGTGAAGCCCTCGCCGAGCAGGTGTCGGCCCGGGTGCGGGACTGGGACCGCGCGGTCCGCCACACCGGCTATCCCCGCCTGACGGTGCACCCCGCCAACGCCCCGGACCGTGACCTGCCCGCCGGGCACGTGCTGGACAAACTGACCTCGCGTCTGGTCTTCCACTGGCCCGATCTGCATCAGCAGCAGGCAGGCACGGCGGCGGACGGGGCCCTGGCGAGTGCGGGGGAAGCCCGGTGATCGTGTGGGTCAACGGCGCGTTCGGTGCGGGGAAGACCACCCTCGCCGCCGCTCTCGCCGGCCAGCTTGCCGATGCGGTCGTGGCTGACCCTGAAGCCATCGGCAGCGCCGTTGGCACCGCGCTGCGCGGTCACCCCTGGGCCGCGCAGGACTACCAGGACTGTCCGCCGTGGGCCGCGACCACCGTCTCCTTCATCTCCGGCCTGCACGCCTACACCGGTGGCCCGGTCATCGTCCCGATGACCGTCCTCGTCCAGGACCTCGCGACCACCATGGTGATGGCCCTGAGCGAGGCCGCGGACGTCTACCACCTCGTGGTACACGCCGAGCGCGACGTCCTCAAGCAGCGCATCGCCGCCGACCGCGCGCTCGGCGAGGACCCGGCTCGCGCCGCGGAGGTCCGCGCGTACCGGTTGCGCCGCTTGGACGACTACCAGAGCGCGGCCGATCAGTGGCTCCTTCACACCGCTGGTCACGTCATCGACACCACCGCGCTCACCCGTCGGCAAGCCCTCACGGCCGCGCTCGCCCACCTCCACGAAGTGGCCCCCACCGTCCCGGTGTCAGCCGTCGTGTACGGGAGGCAGCCGCAGTGATCGGTGACGAGGAAGTGACTGTCAGGGTCGCGGCAACGGTGGCGATGGCCTACGGCATCCGGCCGGCGGAGGTGGCGCAGATCCCGGCTGGGACGAACACGCGCAACTATCGCGTGACCGACGATGGCGGCGGGCTGTGGTTCGCCAAGGTCTACCGGGATCACCCGACGCTGGAGCGGGAGCGCTCGGCGGTCGAACTCGCCGAGTTCGCGCGCGAGGGCGGGGCGCTGGTGCCTGCCGTCCGGCGTACGCGCGACGGCGATCTGGTCGAGGTGCGTGGGCCGGTGCCGATGTCCCTGTGGACCTTGGTGCCCGACGTCGAGACCGCCGAGGGCACGCTGACCGGCGGGCGGTGGCCAGCTGTTGGGGAGGCGGTCGGGCAGCTGCACCGGCTTCTCGCCGGCCACCCGGCCGCCGGTCCGGTGCTCCGGCCGGGGGCCGAGGTCTGTGATCTGCCGGGCAACCAGGCCCGCTTCGAGCGCATGATCACCGCTTACGGCAGCATGCCGGAGCTCGGCGAGTTCGAGGTGTGGGCGGCGGAAGCGTGCCGCGAGCGCCTGGGCGTGTTCGGCCGGCTGGCCAAGCTCCTTTCGGCCTTGACGGAGCTGACGGTGCAGGTCCCGCATGGGGACTTGGCCTCGCCGAACGTGCTGTTGCGCGGCGAGAAGGTGGCCGGCATCGTCGACTTCCAGCCGCCCAAGGTCCGGTACGTGGCCTGGGAGATCGCCCGGATCGGCTGCGACCCGCGCTCGCTCCTGTTGGGCTGGGACGCGTGGCTGTCCGGCCTGGCCCGCCTCCTGGCCGCCTACCAGGACGCCCATCCCGGCGCACGCCGTGAGGATCTGCTCGCCACAGCGGTCGTCGGCTGTGTCTCCATGCTCGCCTCGACCTACCCGCTGGCCCAGCCCTTGGACGCTCCCCAGGAGATGACGGCGTCGTTGGAGACCTACGCGCGCGCCCGCCACGAGGCCGCCCTGATGCTGCTGGATCGGCTGGACGACGTGGAGGAGGCACTGCGTGACTGCCTGCGATGAACCGGTCCCCGCAGCGCCCGCCTCCCGCGCCGCAGAAGCGGCGGCGGACGCGGAGAAGACGGTGCGCCGGGATCTTTCCCTGTACAACAACGGGCTCGCAGTCGGGGTCCTGGGCGGAGCCGTCACGTCGGTCGCGCTGCCCTCCCTGGCCCTGTTCACGCTCAAGGCGACGCCGATGGAAATGAGCGTGCTGTACGCGGCGCAGCGTTTTCCCCCGGCGGTGACCGCGCTGTTTGCCGGGGCGATGGTCGACCGGCACCGCAAGCTCGGACTGCTGACGTGGGGCAAGGCCGCCGGCGGCCTGCTGCTGCTCGTCGTGCCGGTGACGGCGATGACCGGTTCTCTGTCGCTGGTGGTGTTGTGCGTCATCGCGTTCGCGCTCGCGGCGGTCAACGACGTCTCAAGTACGGCCGGGATCAGCTATCTGCCCTCGCTGGCGAGGGGCCAGAACCTCGCCGCCGCCAACTCCCGTATGGGTGCGCTGTTTTCGTTCACCGATGCGGCCGGGAGCTACCTCGCCTCCGGGCTGATCGCAGTGCTGGGAACCAGCCGGGCCATCCTGGCGGATGTCGCGTCGTATTTCATCGCCGCTGTCTGCATGGCGAAGATCCGTACCCCCGAGCCGGCTCCCGAGCCGCGTCCTGCCGACAGCACCCTTCTGAGGGAGATCAAGGAGGGGCTCGGCTACACCCGCCGCCATCCGGTCATCCGCCCGCTCGTGCTCTCCAACACCGCGCTGGCCTTGGCGATGACCGCCTGGGACGTGCTCTTCCTGATCTACGTGGTGCGGCAGTTGAACTGGTCGCCGGTCGTCCTGGCGGTGGTCATGGGCTGCGCGAGCGTCGGCGGCGTGGCCGGCGCGCTGGCGGGACGACGGCTCGCCGAACCGCGCGGCGCCCGCTGGGGGGTCGGGCCGCTGCTGCTGTGCGCACTGGCACTGCAGCCGCTCGCCCTGGCACCGGTCCTCTTCGCGGAACCGGGTCTGCTGTGGCAGGTCGTCATCGGCGCGTGCGTCACCTTCCGCTTCGCCGGCGCGACCGCCCACGGATCCAACCAGCGCTCGGTTCGCCAGAGCGTCTGCGACCCGCAGTACCAGGGACGCCAGCAGTCCATCGGCACCTGGATCACCTTCGGCCCGCGCTTTCTGAGCGCCCTGGCCGCGGGCGCCCTCGTCGGGGTCATCGGCCTGAAGCCAGCCATGGTCATCGCCGCCGTCGCCACGGCCAGCGGGTTCGTAGTTCTGGTGTTCTCCCCCGTCCGCCGCCTTCGGGCCATGCCCACCCCTGCGGGAGCCTGAGATGAACGACACCGGTGACGCCCGCGACTTCCCCGATCCGGAGGCATCGACCACCGCGATGCCTCCGGCCGCCTACGGGGCGTCCCGGGCCGCCCTGTGGACGGCGGTGTCCGTCCTGTTCACCGACGAACGCGGGCGCGTGCTGCTCGAGTCCCTCGACTACCGCAGCAGCACCGCCAAACTGCTCCCCGGCGGTGCGATGGACGCGGGCGAGGCACCCTCGGCCGCCGTCAGCCGCGAGGTACACGAGGAACTCGGCCTCGACTCCGCCTTTCCGTACTGCCTCGCGGTCGACTGGATCCCGCCCGACGCCCCCGGACTCCACCCGGACATGCGCTTCCCCGGCGAGTGCATCTACGTCTACGACGGAGGCACCCTCACCAGCAGGCAGGTCCGCGCCCTACGGCCGCCCGGCCGGGAGGTCACCGGCCTTCAGTGGGTCGAACCGGCCCTGCTGGGCGAGCACATGCAACCAGGGGACGCCCGCCGCGCCCTGGCCGCGCTGCGCGCACGGATCAACAACGCCGGCGCCGCGATCCTCGAAGACGGATATCCGATCGCCCCCAGTGTCCTGGACACGCTCCAGGTCCTGCGTACGCCCCGCAGGCCGCAGCTGTGGTCCTGGCACGCCGCTCCGGTGCCCTCCGATCTCCCGGTCGTTCAGTGCTGGGGGTGGATCTTCGCGCCCGACGGCCGAGCCCTGGTCCTGATCGGCGAAGACACCGGCTCCGCTTGTCTGCCCGGCGGCCGCCCGGAGAGCGCCGATCACCAGGACCCGGCGGCGGTCCTTGCCCGGGAGACAGCCGAGGAGGCACAGATCCGCATCGGCACCCCGGTCGCCGTCGGCTACCTGCACGACGACGCCGGCTCCGGCGCCCGGGTCCGGATGGCGGCGGCCTTCACGCACTGCGCCCCGGTGGTGTCCGACCCGGCGACCAAGCAGACGTACAGCCGTCTGCTGGCCACGCCCGAGCAGATCGCCGAGCTGTTCGACTGGGGTCCGGG
>NZ_LIQQ01000216.1 GCF_001418565.1 Streptomyces graminilatus
GCTCGTAGGCGGGGCGGTAGGTGTCCACGTACGGCAACGGCGCCACGTACGGCACCCCGTACGCCACCGTCTCGGCGGTGTGCGGGTCGTAACCCCCGTACGACGGCTCCTCGTACGGCGGCTGCGACCCACTGGCGGGGCTGTACGTCTCGTACGGCGAACTGCTCACGACGACACGCTCCAGGTTCCGGCGACGGGCACCAGAACCTAGCGGAGCGACGGTCACTCTCCAAAGCGACGCGACTACCGAGCGTCAACGCATGTCTGTGCTGTCAGTAATCGAAGGCGCGTGCGGTGTTGGTCGCGATGGCCGCCGCCAGCGTGTCCTCGTCGATGCCGCGCACCTCGGCCATCGCCCGCAGAGTGATCGGGATGAGGTAGGGGGCGTTCGGCCTGCCCCGGTACGGCGCCGGGGTGAGGAAGGGGGCGTCCGTCTCCACCAGGACCAGTTCCAGGGGGGCCACGGCGAGCGCGTCGCGCAGTGGCTGGGCGTTCTTGAAGGTCATGTTGCCGGCGAAGGACATGAAGTAGCCGTTCGCGGCGCAGACCTCGGCCATCTCCGCGTCGCCGGAGTAGCAGTGGAAGACGGTCCGCTCGGGGGCGCCCTCTTCCTTCAGGACCCGCAGGACGTCGGCGTGCGCGTCCCGGTCGTGGATGACCAGCGCCTTGCCGTGCCGTTTGGCGATCTCGATGTGGGAGCGGAAGGACCGCTCCTGAGCGGCCTTGCCCTCGGGGCCGGTGCGGAAGTAGTCGAGTCCCGTCTCGCCGACGCCCTTGACCTGCGGGAGTCCGGCGAGCCGGTCGATCTCGGCCAGTGCCTCGTCGAGAGCCGCGTCTCCGCCGGGTACCCGCGCACCCTGGCGTGACCAGCCGTCCGGGTCGCCGTGGACGATACGGGGGGCCTCGTTCGGGTGCAGGGCTACGGTCGCGTGGACGCTCTCGTACGAGGCTGCCGTCTCGGCCGCCCAGCGGGAGCCCTTGATGTCGCAGCCGACCTGCACGACCGTCGTCACCCCGACCGACGCGGCCTTCGCGAGACCTTCCGCGACCGTGCCGGACTGCATGTCGAGATGGGTGTGGGAATCGGCGACCGCCACCCGCAGGGGCTCGGGCAGCGGCGGCGCGTCGGGGGCTTGGGACGACTTGGCAGACATACGCCTGATCCTACGAAGGCGGCGCCCCGCGCCCCCCGAAGGGGCGCGGGGAACTGCGCGACCAGCCCCCACCGGCCCGCAGCCGAAGAATCACCCAGCCGCCGGCAGGCCTAACTCGCCTTGCGGTGGAACGGGTGAAGGAGATCCGAAAGGTGCCAGTGATGCCCTTCCTTCGACGCCCCC
Organism: Streptomyces graminilatus; assembly: GCF_001418565.1. Classification (GTDB taxonomy): domain Bacteria; phylum Actinomycetota; class Actinomycetes; order Streptomycetales; family Streptomycetaceae; genus Streptomyces; species Streptomyces graminilatus. Next base: position 1,338 of record NZ_LIQQ01000216.1, read on the forward strand.
GGCTCACCGGATCCGGCGTCGGTGTCGGCATCGGCGACCCGAACCGCCTTCGGCGCCGACCGCTGCGGGTGCAGACAGTTCTGCACCGACGAAACCTGCCCCGCCCTCATGATGCGTACGACATGGCCGTCGCAGTTCTGGCAGGTGGGCCGGGTCAGCGGGGACGGGACGACCTCGCCGTCCGCCACGTACGTCACCATCTCGGTGCCCTCGACGCCGACGTGGTGCTCGATCTCGTACGACTGTTCCCAGCCGTGCCCGCAACGCATGCAGGCGAAGGAATAGGACTCGTGAACGACGGCGGTGGCCGTGCTGCGGTGGCCGGTGATCTCGCTCATGCCAGCTCCTCTTGTCCGCTGGACGAGGGACGGGTGCGTCCCTGCGAACCAGTGGACGCCTCTCCCGGCATGAAGGCATCAGACCTGTCGACTGTTGAAGGCGTCTTGGCCAATCCTTGTCGGAACTGCCCGTATCCGAGGCCCCGGCTTTGCCTTCCCCGCTCCCCCTTTGCCCCCTTATGGCGTGACCGGCGTCGCGTTTCCCGTACCGCCGCCCATAACGCCCGTACCGCCTGTTCCGCCTGTTCCGCCCGTACCGCCGGAGGCCGCCGCGTTCTTCGCGGCCACGACCGCGTCGAACACCTCGCGTTTCGGCAGCCCCACCTCGGCGGCGACGGCCGCGATGGCCTCCTTGCGCCGCTCCCCCGCCTCCTCGCGCACCCGCACGAGCCGCACCAGTTCCTCGGGGCCCAGTTCCCCGCCGGACTTCTCGGGGGCGCCCTCGACGACGACGGTGATCTCACCGCGTACGCCCTCCGCGGCCCACTCCGCCAGCGCCGCCAGCGGACCGCGCTTGACCTCCTCGTACGTCTTCGTCAGCTCCCGGCAGACGGCGGCCCGCCGGTCCGCGCCGAACACCTCGGCCATGGCAGCGAGGGTGTCGTCGAGGCGGTGCGGGGCCTCGAAGTAGACGAGGGTGCGGCGTTCCTCCGTCACTTCCCGAAGCCGGGACAGGCGTTCGCCCGCCTTCCTCGGCAGGAAGCCCTCGAAGCAGAAGCGGTCCACGGGCAGCCCGGAGAGCGCGAGCGCGGTGAGCACGGCGGACGGGCCGGGTACGGCCGTCACCTTGATGTCCTTCTCCACGGCGGCGGCCACCAGCCGGTACCCGGGGTCGGAGACGGACGGCATGCCCGCGTCCGTCACCAGCAGCACCCGCGAGCCGCCGAGGAGCGCCTCGACCAGTTCGGGGGTGCGCGCGGCCTCGTTGCCCTCGAAGTACGAGACGACCCGCCCCTTGGGCTGGACGCCGAGCGCCTGGGTGAGCCGGCGCAGACGGCGGGTGTCCTCGGCGGCGATGACGTCGGCTCCCGCCAGTTCCGCCGCGAGCCGGGGCGGCGCGTCCGTGATGTCGCCGATGGGGGTGCCTGCCAAAACCAAGGTTCCTGTCACGTTTCCATCCTCGCAGGGCCCTTCCAGCGGACGCACACAGAGCTGTTCCCTACGATGGCGCGGTGACCAGTACCGCGCCCTCCACGGACACCCGGCAAAGCTCCCATTCGTCAGAGCAGCGCCCGTCGTGGCAGCAGCGGCTCCGCCGATACGGATACACGGCGAAGCCGGCAAGCGATGTCCGGGACCGGCTGGTGCCGCCGTACACCGAACCCAGCCCCCGGCTGTGGGCGACCCTCGGGCTGCCGCCGACCCTGACCGACCGGATCACGCGCTGGTCGGGCTGGGGCGGCCCGCTGCTGGTGACGCTCCTGGCGGGCTTGCTGCGCTTCTGGAACCTGGGCAGTCCCAAGCGGGTGATGTTCGACGAGACGTACTACGCGAAGGACGCCTGGGGGATCATCCACCGCGGCTTCGAGGTCAACTGGGGCAAGGACGCCAACGACCTGATCCTGAAGACCGACGGGCATGTGCCGATCCCCACGGATCCCGCCTATGTGGTGCATCCGCCCGTCGGCAAATACGTCATCGGGCTCGGCGAATGGATGTTCGGGTTCAACCCGTTCGGCTGGCGCTTCATGACGGCGCTGCTGGGCACGCTGTCGGTCCTGATCCTGTGCCGTGTGGGCCGCCGCCTCTTCCGCTCGACCTTCCTGGGCTGCCTGGCGGGCACCCTGATGGCCATCGACGGCCTGGCCCTGGTGATGAGCCGCACCTCGCTGCTCGACGGCGTCCTCCAGTTCTTCGTCCTCGCGGCCTTCGGCTGCCTGGTCATCGACCGCGACAAGGCCCGCGAACGCCTGGCGGCGGCGCTGACGGCGGACGCCGAGGGAGGGGAGGGAGCGGAGGGAGTCGTCGTACGGCCGGACGCGCGCATCGCCGAGACGACCCGCCTGGGCGCACGCCCCTGGCGCCTGCTCGCGGGCCTGATGCTGGGCCTGGCCATCGGCACCAAGTGGAACGGCCTGTACATCCTGGTCGCGTTCGGTTTGATGACGGTGCTGTGGGACGTCGGCAGCCGCCGGGTCGCGGGCGCCCGTCACCCGCACGAGGCGGTCCTCAAGCACGACCTGGGCTGGGCGTTCCTGTCCACGGTCCCGGTCGCCCTCGCCACGTACGTGCTCTCCTGGACGGCCTGGATCCTCTCCCCGTCAAACGGCAAGGGCGGCTACTACCGCAACTGGGCGACGACCGAGGGCAAGGGCAGCAGCTGGTCCTGGCTGTTCCCGGACTGGTGGCGCAGCCTCTGGCACTACGAGCACGCGGTGTACGACTTCCTCGTCCATCTGCGCACCCCGCACAACTACCAGTCGAACCCGTGGAGTTGGCTGGTCCTGGGCCGCCCGATCTCGTTCTTCTACGAGTCCCCCAAGCCCGGCGAGGACGGCTGCCCCGCCAACACGGGCCAGAGCTGCGCCCGCGAGGTCCTGGCCCTCGGCACGCCCCTGCTGTGGTGGGCGGCCTGCTTCGCGATCCTGTACATCCTGTACCGCTGGCTGTTCCGGCGGGACTGGCGGGCGGGCGCCATCGCCTGCGGCATCGCGGCGGGCTACGCCCCCTGGTTCCTGTACCAGGAGCGCACGATCTTCTACTTCTACACGATCGTCTTCCTGCCCTTCCTGTGCCTGGCCGTGGCGATGATGCTCGGCGCGATCATCGGCCCACCGGGCTCGAACGAACGCCGCCGGGTCGCGGGCGCGGCGGGCGCGGGCGTACTGGTGCTGCTGATCGCCTGGAACTTCATCTGGTTCTGGCCCCTGTACACGGGGACGGCGATCCCCATCGACTCCTGGCGGGCGCGGATGTGGCTGGATACGTGGGTCTAGCTCCACAAACACGCCGAGAGGGCGCGGCAGGCTGCCGCGCCCTCTCGGTTTGTCGCCGCAAGTTGCGGCACCCTCACTTCACCAGGTGCCGTACCTCGGACACGACGAACTCGCCGTAGTGCAGCGCCGATCCCAGCGCCGCCAGTCGCTCGTAGTGCTCGGGCGAGAGCGTGGCGCCGGACCTGGTGCCGATTTCGATCATCGCCCGCAGCAGCAGCCGGAACGCCAGGTCCGGAGTGCAGACGCGGACACACGCGGCCAGCGCCGCTCCGACCTCCTCCGGTACGACACGGTCCTCGGCAATCTCGGCGAGGACCGCGTCGGCCAGTTCCACGCCGTCCCACTCGGCCGGGACCGTGTCTGAAAGCCCGGAGGCGGTGGCCTGTGCGTGCCTGGTCAGCCAGGTGTCGCACAGGCCGGTGAGCGTCTCCATCCACCCCGTGCCCGAGGTGACGCCGGTCCGTCCTCCCGAGAAGAAGGACGGCCCGTTCGCCGTGCCGGCCACCCACAGCGCCTCGATCGTCTCCGAGGGAAGGCGCAGCAGCAGCCGGGCGTCCCGCAGGACGGCGAGCACGCTCTCCGGGTCCAGTCCGTCCCACAGGTGGTACCCGGCCGCGTCGGCGGCCGCTGGCCCGTGATGACTCCAGTCCTCGTGGAACATGCCCATCAGCCATGTCACACCGAAGTCGGCGTCGTCGGCACTGCGCACTGCACTTCACCTCCTGCGGTGGGGACCACGGACTGCGGGGACTAGACCGGGAACGCCGTGAACACGTAGAAACCGTTCTTGTGCCCGCTCGCTCTCTTGAGGACGATCTTGTAGCCGTTCCCCGCGACATCGACGGAACCGTTCACCTTGGCCACCTTCCCCAGGGAGCCCGCCCCGAAGGTACCGGTCAGCGGCTTCTCCCGGGCGCTGCCCCTGAGCCACCTCTGGATCTCCGCGGCCTTGGTGGTCAGGGCGTGGTCCACGACCGCCTGCGCCGTCGCGAGGTCCGTGAAGACCCCGTTGGGCCCGCCCTTGAGGGTCGCCAGGTCCTTCGCCCGCTGCTCGGAGTTGACGAAGCCGCGACCCGTACCGAACGTGTGCTCGTCCAGGACGTGCGCCAGCCCGTCGAACTCCTGTGCGTCGGCCACCAGGTTCTTGCAGTTGTGGACGAGTACCGGAGCGTCGCCCGCCACCGCGTAGAAGGTGTGCAGGCCCGACACGGTCAGGTCGTACACCGTGCGGGGTGCCGTCAGGTTCCGGTCGGTCACCTCGGTCACCGTGCGCGAGGACCCGTCGGGGGCGCGCAGGCTGTCACCGGCGCGCAGGTCGGACGCGAGGGTCCAGCCGGAGCCGAGGACGTACATCCGGTGTCCCGGGGTGCTCGTCAGGCTGCCGCCGCCCGCCAGGGTGATGTCCAGCAGATCCTGGGTGGGGTGCGAGAAGGTGAAGGTGACCGGCTCGCCCACGGTGCGTCCCGAGGCCGGGTCGGTGGCCAGGAGCAGGTCGCCGTTCCGTACGTCCCGGATCGCCTTGCGTCCGCCGTCGGCGAGGAGTACCTCGGTGCCGCCGGGGAAGCTGTTGATCGGGCATGCCGTGCGCAGTTCCTCGTACGCCTTCGCGCTGCGCTCGATCTCGTTGAGGGTACGGGCGTCCACGTCCAGGGCCCGCAGCGCCTTCAGGGCGTCGGAGACCCCGATACCGGTGCGCATCGCCGCGTCCACGGCACGGATCGCATCGGTGATCTTCGCGATCGGCCCGCCGAGCGGGAGCCAGGTGGCGGCCCAGGCGCAGTCGCCGTAACTCCCGCCGTCATTGGCCTTGGTGATCTTGTGGTAGCAGCCGGTGAAATCCTTGATGATCGAGTTGTAGAGGCCCTTCCACAGCTCCTTGGTCGCCTCCCAGGAGGAGATCTTGACCTTCTTCGTCAGGTCCTTGAACGGCAGGGTCTTGAGGAAGAAGGTGTCCTCGGCCGGGCAGCCCGACTCGGTGGCCGGGACAGCGGGGTTGTCGCAGTAGTAGTAGCTGACGACCGCGTCGAAGTGCACTTCGAAGACCAGGTCACAGGGGAGCCGGGAGCAGTCGTCCGGCAGTCGCTGCGGGTCTCCCCGCTGCTTGATGTCGTCGATGACGGAGAACACCCCGCCGACCCCGGTCCCGGTACCCGCGCCCGTCTGCACCTGCTTGTTGGCGTCGTTCTGGGCGGCCTGGTCAGCGGCCTGCTGTGCGGAGTCCGCGTACTTCTGGGCGTCCTTCGCCGCCTGCTCGGCGGCCGTCGCCTCGGCGTCGGCGCGGTCGGCCGCCGCACGGGCGTCCTTGGCGGCCTGTTCGGCCTCGGCCGCCGCGGTGCGGGCCGCGTCGGCGTCCAGGGCCGCCTGGTCGGCGGAGGCGCGGGCGTCGGTGGCGTAGCCCTCGGCGCGGCCCGCCGCCTTGTCGGCGGCGGCGGCGTCCACGCCGGCCTGACGGTCGTACTCGACGGCGCGGGCCAGTGAGGCCTGGGCGTCCGCCGCGTACTTGGCCGCCTCGGCCGCGTAACCCAGCGCCTCCTGCGCCGACCTGCGGGCGTTCGCCGCGAAGCCGGCGGCCTCGGCGGCCAGCGTGTACGCCGCCTTGGCGTCACCGGTCGCCGCGTCCGCGAGGCTCTGCGCCTGGGCCGCGTTCTTCTGGGCGTTGGCGGCGTGCGCCGCCGCGACCGCCTGCTGCTGCTCGGCGATCGTCTTCGACGACTGTCCGCTCAGGACCGCGAGACCGGCGGCCGAGTCGGTGGTGACGTACGGCGAACCGAGCTGAATCGCGTCGTTCGCCGGGGCGGCCACCTGCTGGGCGGCGTTGCCGGCCTCCTCCGCCGCCTGGGCGGTGGTGTAGGCGTGACCGGCCGCGTCGGCCGCGCCCGCGACCGCCTTGGCGGCCTCGGCCTTCGCCGCGTCGGCCTGCTTCATGGCGTCGGCGGCGTGCTTCTCGGCCTCGTCGGCCAGTTGGACGGCCGTACGGGCGGCAGCGGCTGCGGCCTGGGATGCCTTGATGGCGTCGGCGGCGGCGCTGGTGGCCGTACGGACGGCGGCGTCCGCCCGCAGCTTGGCGGCCTGGGCCGCGTCGGCGTCGGAGCGGGCGCGCGTGGCGGCGGCCTCCGCGCGGGTGGCGGCGGCGTCCGCGTCGGCGGCGGCCCGCCCGGCGGCGTCGGCCTCGGCGCGCGCGGAGGTCGCGGCCGACTCGGCGTCGTCGGCTGCCTGGTCGGCCTCGTTGGCGGCGGCCCGGGAGTCCTTGGCGTCGGAGTCCGACTCGTGGGCCTCGGCGTAGGCGTCCTTGGCGTTGGCCTTGGCCCGTGCCGCGTTCGACTTGCTCTCGGCGTCCCAGGCGTCGTCGCTGAGCCCCTTGGCCCGGTCCCGGGCGGCCTCGGCGTCCTGGCGCTTGCCGCGCGCGTTCGATTCGGCGGTCTCCGCCCGGCCCTTGGCCTCGGTGGCGGTCTGCGCGTAGCCCTGCGCGTTCTGCCTGTGCTGGGCTGCCTCGGCCTGCTTGGCGGCGGCGGTCTCCTTCTCCGCCTTCGCCGTGGCCTCCTCGGCCTGGGCGGCGAGCAGCTTGGCGTGCGCGTCGGCGGCTGCCGCCTTCGCGTCGGCCTCGGCCTTCTGCGTCTCGGCGAGCTTCGCCTTGGCGAGATCCCGGGCCGTCTTGGCGGTCTGTGCCTGTACGGCGGCGGCGTCGGCGGCCGCCTTCGCCTGGGCGCGGGCCTCGGCTGCGGCGGCGGTGCGGAAGGCCGCCTTCGACTGGGCGGCCTGGGTCAGGGCGCGGGCGGCGATGGTCTCGCTGTCCCCGGCGGCGGCGCGGGTGGCCGCGTATGCGGTGTCACCGGCCTTGGCGAGCGCGTCGAGCGCGGCGGCCGACGCCTTGGTGACCTGTGCCTTCTGCTGGCCGACGAGGAGTGCGCGGCCTCGCGGGGCGCCCGCCCTGTCGGCGATGTCGTACGCGGCCTTCAGCGCGGTGTCCGACGCGGTCGCGGCCGTCTTCGCCACCGCGGCCCGGTCCTTGAGCAGGTCGAGCTGGGTCTTCGCGGCGGTCTGGGCGTCCGTGACGCCCTTCTTGGCCTTGTCGAACTGGGCCTTGGTCGGGTAGTCGAGGTCGTCGGTGCCGTTGTGGCCGGACGGGACGATGTCGAACTTCTGCGGGTCCTTGCCGGTGCAGTCCCACATCCGGCCGTCGCGGCTGTTGGTGTAGTCGGCCAGGTCGAGGCAGTTGCCGGAGCCCGGGTTGTACAGGCGGGTCGTGCCGTGCGTGCCGTACTCCCACTTCTGGGACGCGGAGCTGCCGCAGGTGGAGATCTGGACGGCCGCGCCGTTGGTGTTCGAGCCGCTCTTGACGGTCAGGCACTTGCCCGAGTTCGTGTTGACGAGGGTGTCGCCGGAGATCTGCCACTTCTGCCCGGCGCCGCCGTTGCAGGTGAAGATCTGCACGGGCGTGCCGTTGTCCTTCTTGGCGCCCGCCACCTCAAGGCACTTGTCGGTGGCTCCGTGGGCGTGCACCACGAACGGGCTGTCGCCGATCCAGCCGGGGCCGCCGGCCGACCAGTAGTCCTGCCAGCGGGTCAGGTGGTCGGCCCGCCAGGACAGCCCCAGCATCTCGCCGAGCGCCTTGGAACCGGCGGCGAGGGCCTTGGTGGCGTTCTGGCTGGCGGTCAGGATCTGGGTGCGCTGCGTGGCCTGGGCGGCGATCTCCTGCTGCCACTCGGCGGACGCGGTGGCGACCTCCTTGCCGAGCACCTTGTCCGGGTCGACCGGAGTGCGCCAGGCGCAGGAGGCGAACCGGGTCTTCAGGTCCTCCACGGCGATGCGGTACTCGACGCTGCCCGGTTCGGGCGCGGTGCGCGGGAAGCCGCCGTACGACAGGAAGAGCCGGGCGTTGTCGGCGGCCGTCGGCTCCATGGACCAGTTGACCAGGTTGTCGTAGGCCTGGTGCTCCGCGTACGCCTGCTGCCACTGCGGGCCGGGCAGGGAGGGGTCCGGGCTCTTGCCGTAGAGCGGGTCACCGAGGTCCTTGACGGCCTTGACGGTGTCCTGGTCGGCGGGCGGGGTCAGGTCACGGTAGAAGTCGCCCTCGGACTTCCAGAACTGCTCCCAGATCCACTTGGGCAGGCCGGTCTGCTGGAAGAAGTTCGGCCGGTCGTCGCCTCCCACACCGGGCGGCCACTCGAAGTCGGTGACCGACTTGAAGCCACCGGGCGTGGGCAGGCCGGAGATCTGGAAGTCCCGGATGTGGTCGTAGAGCGCGGAGCCTTCCTTGTCGGCGGCGCTCTTGTCCTGGTCGGTCGCCGTGGACAGCGGCGTGGTGTTCCAGTACTCGCGGTTCGCCGCGGTGCGCAGCTTGTCCGGTGTCTGCCCGAGCGCGTCCTTGGCGACCCCGAACATGGCCGGGCCGCCCATGCGCAGCGCCTCGGTCATCAGGCACTGGTCCTGGCGGAGCTGCTCGGCCGCGGCGGCGTCGAAGCCGTCGTAGCTGTCGGCGACGGCGGCCATGTCGTGGCCCGCGTACCGGCCCAGCAGCTCCGGCCGCACGGCGAGTCCGCCGAGCAGGGCCACGCCGACGGCCGACGCGAGAAGTGGTGCGAGCAGGCCGGATTTCGTCCGGGCACGCGTGAAGAGCCGAGGTCTCGGCATGTGGTCTTTCCTCCCCGTGGCGACGGTGTTCCCCCGGTCGCCGGTCGACGCGCGCGACGACGGATCCACTCGACCCCGTACGGCTCGACCCCGCGCCACGCGGCGCCCACCATAGACAGATGTGTCGGGTTCAGGACAAGAGGATTCCGGTCACAGGGAGGTCAACTCCTGACGTTCACATATGTGGCCGGATATCCGGTTCCAGTCACTCTTCGGACAAGAGTTGGGACAAGAGGCGAAACAGCCCCCACACCGGCCCCCCGCGCCACTTACAGTGCTTGGGCCAACGGGGAGGGGAAGTACGCATGCGCAAGGGGGCTAAGACCGCCATCGTCGGGACCGTGTTCACGGTGATGGTGGGAGGGGCCGGGTACGGGGCGTTCAACATCGTGTCCGCGCTCGCCGGGGACAGCGGTACGGAGAGCGTGAAGACCGGGCCACCTTCGAAGGACGAGATCGCGAAGGCCAGCGGGGAGTTCTTCGCGGCCTGGGAGAAGGGGCGGGCGCGGGAAGCCGCCGACCTGACCGACAACTCCGCGGCGGCGGCCAAGCTGATCGGCGACTACGGGACGGCCGCGCACATCACGGACGTGAAGATCACCCCCGGGACGGCCAGGGGCGCCACCGTGCCCTTCGCCGTCAAGGCCACGGTGACCTACGAGGGCAAGAGCGAGCCGCTCGCGTACAGCGGCACGCTGACGATCGTCCGGGGTGCGACGACCGGGAAGGCGCTGGTCGACTGGAAGCCGTCGGTCCTGCATCCCGGTCTCAAGGAGGTCGGGGACGCGCTGGTCACCGGGGAGGCCGGGAACCCGCCGATCGAGGCCCTGGACCGGGACGGCAAGGTCCTGACGAAGGAGAAGTACCCGTCCCTCGGGCCGGTCCTGGACACCCTGCGGGCGCGCTACGGCGACGAGGCGGGCGGCAAGCCCGGCATCGAGCTGATGGTCCGGCACGCGGACACGAACATCGCCGACACCTCGCTGGTGACGCTCACCGAGGGCACCCCGGGCAAGCTGGAGACGACGCTGAGCGCGAGCGCGCAGGCCGCCGCCGAGCAGGCGGTGCTCAAGTTCTCCGAGTCGTCCGTGGTCGCCGTACAGCCGAGCACCGGTGAGGTGCTGGCGCTCGCCAATCACCGTAAGGACCAGTTCAACGCGGCCTTCGAGGGCACGCTCGCGCCGGGCTCCACGATGAAGATCGTGACGGCGGCGATGCTGATCGACAACGGCGTGACGTCGATGAACGGCCCGGCGCCCTGCCCGCCGACGGCGGTCTGGAAGAGCCAGACCTTCAGCAACCTCAAGGGCATGACACCGAACGGGAACGCCACCCTCGCCGACGACTTCCAGCGCTCCTGCAACACGGGTTTCATCAAGCTGGTCGACGGCACCGACGCGCACCCGCTCACCGACGAGTCGCTGACGGCCGAGGCGCAGGAACGATTCGGGCTCGGGCGGGACAACTGGAAGACCGGGATCACCTCCTTCGACGGCAGCGTCCCCGCCTCGACGGGCCCGGACCGCGCGGCCAACGCGATCGGTCAGGGCCAGGTCCAGATGAGCCCGCTGAACATGGCGTCGGTGACGGCGACGGCGATCACGGGCGAGTTCCGGCAGCCGTATCTCGTGTCGCCGAAGCTGGACGAACGTGAGCTGGCGACGGCGAAGGGCCTGCCGGCGAGTACGTCCGCGCAGCTCAAGGAGATGCTGCGGATGACGGCCGTACAGGGCACGGCGGCGAAGGCCATGGCGGGCCTGAGCGGCGACATCGGCGCGAAGACGGGCAGCGCCGAGGTGGACGGACAGACCAGGTCCAACAGTTGGTTCACCGGATTCCGGGGCGACATCGCGGCGGCGGCCATGACCCAGGAGGGCGGTCACGGGGGCGACGCGGCCGGGCCGATTGTCGCAGCCGTGCTACGGACCGGCGACTGAACTCACTCTCGCGGGACGGGACTCTAGGGTGGCCGTTGTCGTTGAGTGAGCTGGATGAGGGCATCGGGGACCCTGGGGATTTCACGGAGGATCGGGAGCTGTGGGCAAGAGAAGGCGCGTCGCCGAGCGACGGAGTGGTGCACGCAGGACCAGGCCCGCGGTGGTCGGCGGGATGATCGCCGTGGTCGTCGGCGGCGCCGGTTTCGGTGTCTACGGGCTGTACAGCGCCGGAGCGGCGGCCGAGGACGGCTCCTCCACAGCGTCCACGGCCGGCCAGAAGCGCTCGGTGCCGACGGGCCCGGTCCCCGCGCCCCAGGTCAAGGCGATCGCCACCCGCTTCCTCACCTCCTGGCAGACAGGCAGGATCGCCGAGGCGGTGGCGACGACGAACGACACCACGTCCGCGGCCACCACCCTCCTCACCGGCTACACCAAGGACGCCCACATCACCGGCGTGAAGATCACCCCGGGCACGGCGAAGGGCGCCAAGGTCCCCTTCTCGGTCAAGGGCACGGTGACGTTCGACGGCAAGAGCAAGCCGCTGGCGTACGAGAGCGCCCTGACCGTGGTCCGCCGTACGTCCGACGGGAAACCGCTGGTCGACTGGCACGCGTCGGTCGTCCACCCCGATCTGGCCGACGGCGACAAGCTCCTCACCGGCGAGTCCGGCACCCCGCCGATCAAGGCGGTCGACCGGGACGGCGGTGAGCTGACGCTCGCCAAGTACCCGTCGCTGGGCACGGTCCTGGACAGCCTCAGGGAGAAGTACGGCAAGAAGGCCGGCGGCAAGGCGGGCATCGAGCTCCGGGTCGTGCGCGGTACGGCGTCCAAGGCGGCGAAGTCGGCCGACAAGACGCTGCTGGAGCTGAGCGAGGGCACGCCGGGCACCGTGAAGACGACGCTGAGCCCGACCCTCCAGGCGGCGGCGGAGGCACAGGTCCTGAAGAAGGCGCAGTCGTCGGTGGTGATGATCCGCCCGTCGACGGGCGAGGTCCTGGCGGTGGCGAACCAGTCGCACGGCTTCAACACCGCGTTCCAGGGCTCGCTGGCGCCGGGCTCGACGATGAAGGTCATCACGTCGTCGCTGCTGATCGAGAAGGGTCTGGCGTCGCCGGACAAGCCGCACCCGTGCCCGAAGTTCGCGACGTACGGCGGCTGGAAGTTCCAGAACGACGACAAGTTCGAGATCAAGGGCGGCACGTTCAAGGCGAGCTTCGCGCGGTCCTGCAACACGGCCTTCATCAGCCAGGCGAAGAAACTCGACAACGACAGCCTGACCAAGCAGGCGCAGCAGGTGTTCGGCCTCGGCATGGACAACTGGGCGATCGGCGTCTCGACCTTCGACGGGTCGGTGCCGGTGCAGTCGCAGGCGCAGATGGCGGCTTCGCTGATCGGGCAGGGCGGGGTGCGGATGAACCCGCTGAACATGGCGTCGGTGGCGGCGACTGTGGAGTCCGGGGTGTTCCGGCAGCCGTACCTGGTCTCGCCGGAGGCGGACGGCCGCCCCCTCGCGAAGGCGACGCGGACGATGTCGTCGTCGACCCTGTCGCAGTTGCGGGAACTCCTGAAGTACACGGCGGCGTACGGAACGGCTGCCGAGGCGATGGCCGGGCTGGGCCCGGACTACGGCGCGAAGACGGGCTCCGCGGAGGTCGACGGCCAGAAGAAGCCGAACGGCTGGTTCACGGCGTACCGGGGTGACCTGGCCGGTGCGGGGGTTGTCGTGGCCGGGGGCCACGGGGGGAGCAC
>NZ_LIQQ01000217.1 GCF_001418565.1 Streptomyces graminilatus
GTTGCTCGCGTCCACTGTGTTAGTTCTGAGACAACGAACAGTTGTCGGCTTTCGAGCTAGAACATCTAACTGAAGAGTGTGCTTGTTCGCTCGAAACCAATAGGGTTTCGGTGGTCATAGCGTGAGGGAAACGCCCGGTTACATTCCGAACCCGGAAGCTAAGCCTTTCAGCGCCGATGGTACTGCAGGGGGGACCCTGTGGGAGAGTAGGACGCCGCCGAACAATCTTTGGAGGACCCCTGGTCCCAGCGTTCACGCTGGGACCAGGGGTCCTTTTGTTTTTTCAGCAAGCACACCGCCCGGAGCGCGTCGGCAAGTCGGCTGCGCGAGAATGACCTGCGGTACCTAAGACAGGAGTCACCCATCATGTCCACCAACTCTCCCGACGAGCGCCCGGAGCGCGACCAGCGCCGCCGGGACAGTGGTGACCGCAACGATCGTGGCGATCGTGGCGGGTTCCGTGGGGCTCCGCGCCGCGACAACGACCGCCGTGACGACCGTGGTGGTTCCGACCGAGGCGGCCGACCCGCCGGTGGTGGTTACGGTCGCCGTGACGACCGACCGGCGGCTCCCCGTCGTGACGACCGGGGCGACCGGCCCGCCGGCGGAGGCTTCCGCCGCGACGACAACCGGGGTGAGCGTGGCGGTTTTCCGCGCCGCGACGACCGCCGCGATGACCGCCGTGACGGAGATCGCGGGACCCGTCCTGCTTTCCAGCGCGACAATCGTTCGGACCGGCCCGAGCGCTCGGACCGTCCGGCGGGGCCCCGTCGTGACGACCGGGGGGACCGTCCCGCGTTCCGGCGGGACGACAACCGTGGTGGTAGCGGTGACCGCGGCGGCTTCGCTCGGCGTGATGACGACCGTGGTGGGTTCCGTGGGCGGAGTGATGACCGTGGTGGTCGTCCCGCTGGTGGTGGGTTTGCTCGTCGTGACGACCGTCCGGCCGGTGGTGGGTTCCGTCGGGACGATGACCGTGGTGAGCGTCCCGGTTTCCGTCGCGATGATGACCGTGGTGGGTTCCGTGGGCGCAGTGATGACCGTGGTGGTCGTCCGGCCGGTGGTGGGTTTGCTCGTCGTGACGACCGTCCGGCCGGTGGTGGGTTCCGTCGGGACGATGACCGTGGTGAGCGTCCCGGTTTCCGTCGCGATGACGACCGCGGTGGGTTCCGTGGGCGCAGTGACGACCGTGGCGGCCGTCCCGCCGGCGGTGGCTTCCGTGGGCGGGACGATCGCTCGGCGGCTCCCCGTCGCGATGACCGCCGCGATGACCGCCGGGACGACCGACGCGATGATCGCCGTGACGGAGACCGTCCCGGTTTCCGTCGCGATGATGACCGTGGTGGGTTCCGTGGCCGTAGTGATGACCGTGGTGGTCGTCCGGCTGGCGGTGGGTTTGCTCGTCGTGACGACCGTCCGGCCGGTGGTGGGTTCCGTCGGGACGACGATCGTGGTGAGCGTCCCGGTTTCCGTCGGGACGACGATCGCGGTGGGTTCCGCGGGCGGAGTGATGACCGTGGTGGTCGTCCCGTCAGTGGTGGTGGCTTCCGGCGTGATGACGAGCGCCGTGACAACGACCGTGGTGGCTTCCGTCGGGACGACAGCCGAGGCCGGGACGACAACCGTGGCGAGCGCGGCGGGTTCGTCCGTCGGGACGATGACCGTGGTGGGTTCCGTGGGCGCAGCGACGACCGCGGCGGCCGTCCGGCCGGCGGTGGCTTCCGTGGGCGTGACGACCGTGGAGGTCGGCCCGGTGGCGGCGGCGGTTACCGGGGACGTGACGACAGCCGGGGCGACGACCGGCGTGGTGGCGGGTTCCGTGACGAGCGTGACCGGGACCGGGAGCCGATCAAGCGGCTGCCGATCGACGAGGACGTCACGGGCGACGAGATCGACAAGGACGTACGCCAGGAGCTCATGAGCCTGCCCAAGGGGCTGGCCGAGGAGGTTTCCAAGAACCTGGTGATGGTCGCCCGGCTCATCGACGAGGACCCCGAGGGTGCCTACGGGTACTCGCGGGTGGCCCTGCGGCTGGCCTCGCGTGTGGCCGCCGTACGAGAGGCGGCCGGGTTCGCCGCGTACGCGAACCAGAAGTACAGCGAGGCGCTGGCCGAGTTCCGGGCGGCGCGGCGGATGACCGGGAACGTCGAGCTGTGGCCTGTCATGGCCGACTGCGAGCGTGGGCTCGGGCGGCCGGAGAAGGCGCTGGAGATGGCCGGGGCGCCCGAGGTGCACAAGCTGGACAAGGCTGGGCAGGTCGAGATGCGGCTCGTCGCGGCCGGTGCCCGGCGTGACATGGACCAGCTCGACGCGGCCATCGTGACCCTGCAGAGTCCCGAGCTGGCCTCCAACTCCGTACAGCCGTGGACCGCGCGTCTGCGGTACGCGTACGCCGACGCGCTGCTCGCCGCCGGGCGTGAGGACGAGGCCCGGGAGTGGTTCGCCAAGGCCGTCGAGTCCGACAAGGACGGCAGCACCGACGCCTCCGACCGGCTCGCCGAACTGGACGGAGTGGCGTTCGTCGACGCCTTCGACGAGGACGAGGACGAGGACGCGGACGACGAGCTGGAGGGGGACGAGGGCGACCTTGATGACAAGGGCGTCGAGTCCCTTGAGGTCGAGTCCGCCGACGTCACCGAGGCTGTCGAGCCGGTTGCAGAGGCTGTGGTTGAAGCCGACGACGACAGTGACGACGCTGACGACAGTGCTTCGGATGACGCCGAGGGCGACAAGCGCTGACCTGCGGTAGTCGGTGAAGGGCGGGATCCCGGACAGGGGTCCCGCCCTTTCGCGTTTCAGGGGGACAGTGTGCGCAGGACCAGGCCCGAGGCCGGTTTGGGGCCGAAGGACGTCGACTTGCGGGGCATCGTGACGCCCTGGCGGGCCAGGTCCCGTACGACCTCCTCGCGGACCGGGTGCATCAGGACGGCCGTACCGCCGTCCTGTTCCGCCTTCTCCACGGTCGCCGCAGTGTCGTGGATGTACGCGATGCGGGCCGGTGAGTCCTCGGGGATGTGCCAGATGTGGTCGAGGAGCGTGGCGTGCAGGACCGTAGCGTCCAGGGCGCGCCAGGCCTGCGGGCGGTCGGCCGGGATCGTACGGGCCAGAAGGGCCGGATCCGGACGGTCCAGGAGGTGGAAGGCGCCGTCGCCGGCCAGGAGGAAGGCGTTGCCCGCGCCGGCCGCCTCCGCCAGGGCGGTGAGGGCCTCGGGGAGCGGGACTTCCAGGTGACGTACCCGGAAGTGGCCGTCCAGGGCCGCCAGGGCCTCGCCGACCGGGAGTCCGTGGAGAAGGCGGTGGATCGCGCGGACGCGCAGGGGATAGCGGGCGCTGTCCACGAGGAGTACCAGGCCGTGGTCCCAGGGGCTGGGGGACGGATGCTCCGCGCGTAGACGCAGATATGTGGCCCAGCGGTGATGTCCGTCGGCGATGAGAGCCTGGTGGTGTGTCAGGTCCGCCTGGATCCCGGCCAGTTCGGCGGGGTCGGTGATCGCCCAGAGGCGGTGGCCGAAACCGTCCTCCGTGGTCGTCGAGAGCAGTGGCGGGCGGTCGGCCGCGCGTTCGACCACCGTGCTCGTGGTGCACGGCGACGCGGTGGCCGAGTCGTCGCTCCGGTAGGTCAGGAGCAGGGGTTCCAGGTTCGCGTAGGTGGCGCGCATCAGCGCCGTCCGTTCCGCCACCACGTGCGGCATGACGTCCTCGTGCGGCAGGACGACACCCTCCGACGGCTCCGACAGGCGCAGGGCGCCGATGACCCCGCGTTGCAGGTGGCCGTCCGTGTCGCGCTGTTCGTAGACGTACAGGGCCGGTTCGGGGTCGACGGTCAGGATGCCCTCGGCCAGCCAGTCGTCCAGGGTGTCCGCCGCCTGTTCGTTGCGGATCGACGGGGTGGCCGCCTGGGGGAGGATCAGCCGGACGATGTTGTGCGGGTCGGCCGATTCGAGGTGTATCAGGCCGTCCGGGCGCACGACGACGTCGTACGGCGGAGAGGTCACGGCGGCCAGGCTGCCGACCCGGTCGGGGTCGTAGCGCAGCCCCCGGAAAGGGGTCAGTTGAAGGCCCATGCAAGCCGGTACGTCCGCGGGACCTGCAGTGTTCATTGATGCATCGTAGGGCTGTCAGTGGCATGGGGGATGATCGGGGGAAAGCCGGTCGAACGAGGAGCGACGCACAATGAGCCAGACCGTCAGGACGCGGCCCGAGGGCAGCGCGCGAGTCCTCAGCGAGGCGTACGACACGGCGCTGCTCGATCTCGACGGGGTGGTGTACGCGGGGGGCAACGCGATCGCGTACGCCGTCGAGTCGCTCGGTGTCGCGCGGGACGGCGGGATGCGGCTCGCTTATGTCACCAACAACGCGTTGCGGACGCCGGACGCGGTGGCCGGACACCTCACCGAGCTGGGCATAGCGACGGAGGGCTCGGACGTCATCACCTCCGCTCAGGCGGTGGCCCGGCTGATCGCCGACCAGGTGCCGGCCGGGGCGCGCGTGCTGGTGATCGGCGGGGAGGGGCTGCGGGTCGCGCTGCGCGAGCGGGGGCTCCAGCCCGTCGAGTCGGCGGAGGACGAGCCGGTGGCGGTCGTGCAGGGGTACGGCGGGCCCGAGCTGCCCTGGGGGCGGTTCGCGGAGGCGTGCTACGCCATCGCGCGCGGGGTGCCCTGGTACGCGTCCAACACCGACCTGACGATCCCCGGCGCACGCGGGATCGCGCCGGGCAACGGGGCCGCG
>NZ_LIQQ01000218.1 GCF_001418565.1 Streptomyces graminilatus
TCACCTGATCGTCCGGCCGCCACGATGGAGCCATGGCGGCGGCCGGACGATCAGGTGAGGCGGCGACCCGGTTCCGGCAGGACGAGGACGTGGTGCTCGCGGCCGACGGCACACCCTGGGGCCGTATATCGGCGTTCTCCGATTCCGCGTCCGGTCCGTCCGGGGGTGTCAACGCACTGGCGGTGGTGTCCCTCCCCGGTCGGCCGACGCTCGTGGCCGGCGCGGGCGACACGGGCGTGGTGTGCCTGTGGGACGCGGCCGACGGCCGACTCGTCCAAGATCCGCTGCCAGGACATCCTGACCGTGTCCGCTCGATGACCGCCCTGCCCCTGCCCGACGGCCGCGTCCTGCTGGCGAGCGGAGGCGACAGCGGGACGATCGCCGTGTGGAACCCTGTCACTGGGCAGCCGGTTCGCGAACCGGCCGGGGACTGGCCCGGCGGGGTGACCGGAATGTGCGCCGCGACCGTCCCCGACGGCGGCAGCCGCCTCGTCACCGCCACCCCCAAAGGCGCCGTCCGGTTGTGGGATCCGGACACCGGTGAGTGCGTGGGGCGCCTCAACCCTTATGGGAGTCCGATCCGGTCGATCGCCGCCGTCCCGATCTCCGCCGGTCACACGCTGATTGCGGCCTCGGACACCGCGGGCCGCCTCCACGTGTGGGATCCAGCCGTCGACGACCCCTGGGAGCCGGGTGCGGCCGTGCAGTTGAGCGCGCGTGCGCTCGCGGCTGCCGATCACCGCGTGGCGGCCGTGGCGACTGTGCCCACACCCGGCCGAGCCGTGCTGGCGACGGGAGACGACCGTGGCGTGGTCATGCTGTGGGACCTTGCCACCGGCGCCCCGATCGGCGACTGTCTGCCCGCCTCCACAGGCACCGCCGGCCTGCCGTTCATCACCGCCGCCACCCTGCGGGACGGGCGCATGGTCGTGGTCACCGGTACCGGTCACCGTCACCGACTGCGGGTATGGGAACCGGAGACCGGCGCGGTGGAGCACATCGCCCTGGACGCGGCGGTCACCTGTCTGGCCACCTCGGGCCCCAACCTGATCGTCGGACACGACCGCGGAGTCCTCAGCCTCCCGCTCACCAGACAGTGAACGCGTTCGGCCGCGACCTGTCGCGACCTGGGTCACCGAGGACGCCGTCCGGCGCCGTCGTCCGACTGTCCGGCGTTCTCCCCCGGGGCACGCGCAGCCGTCCCGCGTCGGCTGCCGCCGCAGCCGGGACCCCTCTGCCACGAGGCCGGACGCGGCCAACGGGCCGTGGGACCAAGCGGATTCATGGTTGCACCACTCAAACGCGACATGTCGGGGTTCGGCGCGTTGTCGGCTTCCGCGATGTGGTCGCCGCAGGCAGCCTCGACGAGCACCTCTACGCCGTGCGGGCTCACCGCCCCGGTGAAGCACCCGCCGAGGACCACCGTGCCGCCCCCGCGCATCCGATACGGACGAGCGCCGGTCGGGGACCCGTTCCGGCAGACCCCGCTCCGATCGGCGGCACCGTACGCTGGCGGGTGAAGGCCCCGGGCGCGGGTTACCGCACGGTGGCTGTCGCCGACGGCGTCGTGTACCAAGCCACCCGTCCTGGCGGCCTGTTGGCGCTGGACGCCGCCACAGGCCAGGAACGGTGGGGGCTGACGTCCGCGGTCCCGTTCCACTCGTCACCGGTGGTCGCCGACAACACCCTGTACATCCGCAACGGCAAGCACCTGTGGGCCGTGGACACGGTCACCGGCCGCATGCGGTGGAAGATCGCGACCGACTGCGTACAGGACGCGCGACCCGTGGTGGCCGACGGCACGCTGTACGTGGCCGGCCGTGGCGGCGTCCTCTGGGCCGTCGACGTGGTCACGGGCCGCAGCCTGTGGAAGCAACGGCTCAGGCCGCGCCGTCGACACTCCTACGAGCAGTTCACCGACCCGGCGGTGGCCGACGGCCAGGTCTACGTCTCCTTCCCCTACGACTCCCTGTACGCGGTGGACGCGGCCACAGGACGCAGGCTCTGGGAGGTGAGAACCCAAGCCTCACCGCACACCTCACCAGTGGTGGCCGACGGCACCCTCTATGTCGGCGGTGACCACAGCCTGATCGCGCTCGACGCCGCCGGCGGAGAGAAGCGCTGGGAGCGGCCCCTCGGCACGTCGACGTGGTCCACGCCCTCGGTCGTCGACGGGACCGTGTACATGGGCAGCAACCGCTGGTACCTGTGGGCCGTGGACGCCACCACAGGGGAGGAACGCTGGAAGCAGGAGACCGGAGCCGCTCGTCAGTCGTCGCCGGCGGTGGCGGAAGGCACCGTGTACATCGGCAGCGAAGACATGTCGCTCTGGGCGGTGGACGCCGCCACGGGCGAGGAACGCTGGCGTCTGCGAACCGGCGGGGAGGTGCAGGCGACGCCCGTGGTGGCCGACGGGACCGTGTACGTCACCAGCCTCGACGGTTTCCTGTACGCGATTCACACCTGACGCCCGGCGCCTGGCCGTTCCCGGGACAGTGAGCCGGACAGCGAGCGGGCCCGCGAGGTGATCACCACCTGGCGGGAGAGGCGGATCACGCCAGGTGGCATGCGGTATTGGCCATGGACGTGCCAGACGGTACCGTCAGTCCGATATCGACGACGGCGAAACGGAAGCCGGTGAGAGTCCGGCACGGTCGCGCCACTGTGTACGGGACGCCCTGACGGGGCGCTTCGTGAGTCAGACCCGTGGCCGTCGTCCTGTGCACCACCGAGATGGGACGCGAACTCCCAGAGGAGGCCTGCCATGGCCCAGCATGTCGCATCGCCGACAGTCACCACCCCCGTCGTTCCGGCCAAGCTGCCGCTCAAGGACATCGCCCCCTGGGCGGTCTTCTTCGGAGTCCTGATGCTGGTCCTGCTGTACTTCGTCGGCGCCGAGCAGGGCGCCACCTCCGTCGTCTCCGGCGAGGACGTCCACGAGTGGGTGCACGACGCCCGTCACCTCCTCGGCTTCCCCTGCCACTGACGAAGGACGTCGCGCACTCCATGAACTCCGCAACGGTAAGAAACCTGCTCGTGCGGGGCATGCTCGCCGGCCTCGGCGCCGGCCTGCTCGCCCTGATCGTCGCCTACTTCCTCGGTGAACCGAACGTCGACAAGGCGATCGGCTTCGAGGCCGCCCACGCCCCCGCCCACGAGCACGAGGTCGAACTCGTCTCCCGCTCCCTTCAGTCCACCGCCGGCCTGGCCACCGGTGTCCTGATCTACGGGGTCGCCTTCGGCGGTATCGCCGCCCTGGCCTACTGCTTCGCGCTCGGCCGCCTCGGCCGCTTCACCCCGCGCGCCACCGCACTGCTGCTGTCCGGCTGCGCGCTGCTCGCGGTGTACGTCGTGCCGTTCCTGAAGTACCCGGCCAACCCGCCGGCGGTCGGCAACGGCGACACCATCGGCAAGCGCACCACCCTGTACCTGCTGATGATGGTCCTCAGCGTGCTCCTCGCGGTCGCCGCCACCATCCTGGGCAAGCGGCTCGCCCCGAGCCTGGGCACCTGGTACGCCACCGTCGCCGCGGTGGCCGCCTTCGCCCTCGCGATCGGACTGGCGTACGCCTTCCTGCCCGTCGTCAACGAGGTGCCGGGCGACTTCCCGGCCACGGTGCTGTGGCGCTTCCGCGTCTCCGCCCTGGCCATCCAGATCACCCTGTGGGGCACCTTCGGCCTCGTGTTCGGCGAACTCGCCGAGCGGCTGCTCCACCCCAAGCCCGTGACAGCCGCCACAGCCCGACCGGTGGCCGCACCCCACTGACATGACCCGCCACACGAGCCAGGGCCCACGGAACCGTCCGCGGGCCCTCTCGCGTTCCCCGGACCGGTCGTACGGGGAACACCCGGGCGAGGAGCGGAGGAACCGACTTGGCCGGACGACGACCCCAGCCGCGCCGCATCACCCTGGGTGGCCGTGAGGCGGTCGCCCTCACCGTGGCGGAGTACGAGCGACTGCTCGCGAGCCGACGTCAGGTCGGCGGCCAGAGCGCGCGCGTACGAGTACTCGCCCAACAGGTCAAACGGACCGAACAGCTCCTGCGGGACCTCGAAACCCTCGTCGAGGCCCCGCCGGACGACAGCCAGGAGCCGGCCCCGACCGCGCCGGGAGAATGCACACCCCCCTGCCGCACCGCCAAGACCGCGAGCCGGGGGCAGCCCGAGGACTGTCTGCGGTGCGCGATAGCGGCGTTACTGCGCCGCCACAGGGAGCCCGACTCCTGAACCGCACGGGAGTGCTTCCCGCGGTCGTGTCGGAGGGCCGGGGGAGGTGGGCGGGTGCCGCCTGCCTCCCCCGGCCCATGGCGCTCGCTGTCAGGACGCGGAGAGTTCCGCCCGGACCGTGCGGGCGGCGGTGACCAGGTTCTCCAGTGAGGTACGGGTCTCGGGCCAGGCGCGGGTCTTCAGGCCGCAGTCGGGGTTGACCCACAGGCGTTCGGCGGGGATGGCCTCAAGTCCCTTGCGCAGCAGGGCAGCCGCCTCGGCCGCGTCCGGTACGCGCGGGGAGTGGATGTCGTACACACCCGGTCCCGCTTCCCGGGGGTAGCCGTGGGCGGCGAGTTCGCGGGCGACCCGCATGTGGGAGCGGGCGGCTTCGAGGCTGATGACATCCGCGTCGAGGTCGTCGATGGCCTGGACGATGTCGCCGAACTCGGCGTAGCACATGTGGGTGTGGACCTGGGTGTCCGGACGGACACCGGCGGTGCTGAGGCGGAACGCCTCTGTGGCCCAGGCCAGGTAGGCCGGGTGGTCGGCGGCCCGCAGCGGCAGTGTCTCGCGCAGTGCGGGTTCGTCGACCTGGATGACCGAAGTCCCGGCCGCCTCAAGGTCGTTCACCTCGTCGCGCAGGGCGAGGGCGACCTGCCGCGCGGTGTCGGCGAGGGGCTGGTCGTCGCGGACGAAGGACCAGGCGAGCATGGTGACCGGTCCGGTGAGCATGCCCTTGACCGGCCGTGACGTGAGGGACTGGGCGTATGTCGTCCAGCGCACCGTCATCGGCTCGGGGCGGGAGATGTCGCCGGCCAGGATCGGCGGGCGGACGTACCGGGTGCCGTACGACTGGACCCAGCCGTGCTGGGTGGCGAGGTAGCCGGTGAGCTGCTCAGCGAAGTACTGGACCATGTCGTTGCGTTCGGGCTCGCCATGGACGAGGACGTCCAGGCCGGTCTTCTCCTGGAAGGAGATCACCTCGCCGATCTCCGCCCTGATCAGCTTCTCGTACCCGGCGCTGTCGATCCGGCCCGCCCTCAAGTCGGCTCGGGCGGTGCGCAGTTCGGTGGTCTGGGGGAAGGAGCCGATGGTGGTGGTCGGCAGCAACGGCAGGCGCAGATGGGCGTGTTGGGCGGCGGTGCGTTCGGCGTACGGCTGGCAGCGGCGGGTGTCGGCGTCCGTGACGGCGGCGGCACGCGCCCGTACGGCGGGGTCGCGGGTCAGGGGGGAGTCCGCGCGGGCGGCGAGGTCGGCGCGGTTGGCGGCGAGTTCGCCCGAGATCGCGCCCGTGCCCAGGGCGAGGCCCTTGGCGAGGGTGACGACCTCGGCGGTCTTCTGACGGGCGAAGGCCAGCCAGCGCAGGATCTGTGCGTCGATGTCCCGCTCCGGCGCGGTGTCCAGGGGCACATGGAGCAGGGAGCAGGAGGCGGCGACGTCGACCCGGTCGGTCAGGCCCAGCAGGGTGCCGAGGGTGGCGAGTGACTTCTCCAGGTCGTTGGCCCAGATGTTGCGGCCGTTGACCACGCCTGCGACCAGACGCTTGCCGGGCAGTCCGCCCACGGCGGCGAGAGCCTCCAGATTGGCGGCGGCGGCCTCGGTGAAGTCCAGGGCCAGGCCTTCGACGGGGGCCTTGGCCAGGACGGGGAGCGCGTCACCGAGGCGGTCGAAGTACGAGGCGACCAGCAGCTTGGGCCGGTCGGTGAGGGTGCCGAGGGCACGGTAGGCGCGGGCGGCGGCGTCCAGCTCGGCCGGGGTACGGTCCTGGACGAGGGCGGGCTCGTCGAGCTGTACCCACTCCGCGCCGGCCGCGCGCAGATCGGCGAGGATCTCGGCGTACACCGGGAGCAGCCGGTCCAGCAGGGTGAGCGGGTCGAAGCCGGCGGGGACGCCCGGTGCGGGCTTGGCCAGCAGCAGATAGGTGACCGGGCCGACCAGGACGGGGCGGGCGCTGAGTCCGAGGGTGAGGGCCTCGCCCAACTCCGCGAGCTGCTTGGCCGGGTGAGCGGTGAAGACGGTTTCGGGGCTCAACTCGGGGACCAGGTAGTGGTAGTTGGTGTCGAACCACTTGGTCATCTCCAGCGGCGCCACGTCCTGCGTACCGCGTGCCATGGCGAAGTAGCCGTCCAGGGCGTCGGCTTCGACGGCGGCACGGTGGCGTCGCGGGATCGCGCCGACCATGACGGTGGTGTCCAGGACGTGGTCGTAGTACGAGAAGTCGCCGGTGGGCACTTCCTCGATTCCGGCCTCGGCGAGCTGGCGCCAGTTGCCCCGGCGCAGTTCTGCGGCCGTGGCATGGAGGGCGTCGGCGGTGAGGCGGCCCTTCCAGTAGCCCTCGATCGCCTTCTTCAGTTCCCGGTTCGGGCCCTGGCGGGGGTAGCCGTACACGGTGGATCGTGCCGCCGCGGCTGCGGACCTGGCTGTCACGGAAATCTCCTTCGCGAGATGAATCCCTGAGATCCCGGGACGGGACGAGGACGCGAAGGGGTGACGAACCGGACGGGACCGATCTCACGCGGCAGGGCGCGGTCGTCCGCCTGGTATGTACGCCGACCCGCCCACGAGGTCACCGGGATGTCCGCGCACGAGTCGTACGTACGCGGGCAACGGGCAGGTCTTCGGACTCGCGGGCACGTCCTCCCAGAACCAAGGGAGGACACCTACTGGCCGTCGCTTCCCAGACCCT
The DNA here is from genome assembly GCF_001418565.1 of Streptomyces graminilatus. Taxonomy (GTDB): domain Bacteria; phylum Actinomycetota; class Actinomycetes; order Streptomycetales; family Streptomycetaceae; genus Streptomyces; species Streptomyces graminilatus. The sequence goes on from NZ_LIQQ01000218.1 coordinate 6,895, forward strand.
GTTCGTCGGGTCCAGTGCGTATGACGGCGGTCGTTCTCGCTCACCGCTGCGGGGCAGTCCCGGACTTCCACCGGGTTCCCTCTTGCGACGCATCCCGCCTGGCGGACGGGGCGAACCAGTTGCGTCAGCCAGCCTAAGGGGCGGGACCCGCACCGCGTCGGATCACGTCCGCCATTCGGATGGTGAGGAGGGACACGCGGCCGGCGCGCTTGAAGCGCGCCGACAGCGGGAAACGCCGCTCCGGGGTGTTCAGGCCTTCGCGGGTTGTGCGGGCAGTACGTGGTCGCCGACGTTGTCGGTGCTCAGGCACAGGGAACAGACCATGGCGTCATGGGTCCGGCAGGCGGCCAGGTCGGGGCGCTCGTAGGGCTGGTGGCACACGTGACAGTCGTACGTCGTCGCGCTGGGGTTGCCGTCCCCGTCCAGCAGCGGCTCCTCGATGCCGTCGTCCGTGCGGCGCAGGTAGTACCTGCCCCTGGTGACGACGGCCATGAGCGGGGTGAGGACGAAGGCGATGACGGCCGCGGCGACGGGGGAGTACGGCTGGAGGGTGTCGCCCAGGGCGTGGAAGTACATGGCGATGGACAGCCCGGACGCGGCGACGAAGGCCACCACACCCACCGGGTTGACCGCGTGGAGCATGCCCCGGCGGAACTCGGGCTGGAGCGGGGACAGTTTCAGCAGGTACTTGTTGACACCGATGTCGGTGGCGACGGTGACGACCCAGGCGATGGCGCAGTTCGAGTAGAAGCCGAGGATGTCGTTGAGGAAACTGAACATGTCGGCTTCCATCAGGGCGAGCGCGAAGCCCAGGTTGACCAGGACGAAGACCATGCGTCCCGGGTAGTGCCTGGTGACCCGGGTGAAGGAGTTGGTCCAGGCGAGCGAGCCGGAGTAGGCGTTGGTGACGTTGATCTTGATCTGGCTGATGACGACGAGGGCCACGGCCAGCGGGACGACCAGCCAGGACGGCATCATCGCGTCGAAGGCGCCACGGAACTGCTGGATCGGCTCGGGTGCGGCGTCCGCGCCGACCTTGGCCAGGATGTAGACGGCGAGAAAGACCCCGATGGCCTGCTTCAGCGCCCCGAGGACCACCCACCCGGGTCCGGCCATGATGACGGCGGTCCACCAACTGCGCTTGTTCGCCTCGGTCTTGGGCGGCATGAAGCGCAGGTAGTCGATCTGCTCGCCGATCTGGGCGATGAGGGAGAGACAGACACCCGCGCCCAGCAGCACGGACGCGGTGTTGACGCCGCCCTTGCCGTCGGTGCCGGCGTAGGAGAGGAAGCGGTCGATGGTGCCGGGGTCGGTGGAGACGAGGTAGACGAGCGGGGCGACCATCAGGACCAGCCAGACGGGCGTGGTCCACACCTGGAGCTTGCTGAGCGCCTTCATGCCGTAGATGACCAGCGGGATGACCATCAGCGTGGAGAGGGCGTAGCCCAGCCAGAGCGGCAGTCCGAGGCCCAGTTTCAGGCCCTGGGCCATGATGGAGCCTTCGAGGGCGAAGAAGATGAAGGTGAAGCTGGCGAAGATGACGCTGGTGAGGACAGAGCCGTAGTAGCCGAAGCCGGAGCCGCGGGTGATCAGGTCCAGGTCGATGTTGTAGCGGGCGCCGTAGTAGGCGAGCGGGAAACCCGTGAGGAAGATGACTACGGCGGCGACGGCGATCGCCACGAGCGCGTTTCCGGTGCCATGGGCCAGACCGATGCCCGCGCCGATGGAGAAGTCGGCCATGTAGGCGATACCGCCGAGTGCCGTGGTGGCGACCACCATCGGGGTCCAGCGGCGGTAACTGCGGGGAGCGAAGCGGAGGGTGTAGTCCTCCAGGGTCTCCTTCGTCGCCTGGCTGGTCGCGGAGCTCGGTGCCGTGGTGGTCTGAGGTGACTCGGTGGTGCTCATAGGCAGCCCTTCGGGGACGTGGGGATGCTGCGGGCCGGTGCGAGTGCCAGTGCGAGTGCCAGTGCCGTGCGGGGAGCGGTGAGCGGTGGGGCGCTCCCGGCGGACGGCTTCGAATCCACGAGCGGACACGCTAGAAACCTCGTGTTTCCGCGAGGGGTCACGAGGCGTGAACGGATCGTTTCCGTAAATTTCCCCGTCAGGTGGGTCGGTGAAGGGCGGCTTCGCGAAATGACCGCCCACAACCCGGTGCCGCCACGCAACCGAGAAGGCGCGAGGGCCCTCATAGACAGAAGACGCACCGACAGCGGGCGTGGTGACGGACCGTCAGAAACGGGCGGTAAGTCGGGTGAACCGGCAGGCAATCGACAGGGGTGGCGATGGAACGGCAGTGGTCCCGCCGGAGGTTCATGGTCTACTCGCTGGCCGCGACGACGCTGACCGTGGCCGCGCCGATCGGCTGTGACTCGTCCACGGCCGAGGGCGCCGAGCGCGCGGACGCGAGCGCGCGGCCCGGCGTCCTGGTGACCGGTGACGACGAGGAGATGCTGGTCCTGGAGGTAACCGCCGCGAACCGGGTCGTCGTCCGGCTGCCGCGCGCCGAGGTCGGCCAGGGTGTCACCACCGCGGTCGCCATGATGATCGCCGAGGAACTGGACGCCCGCCTGGCCGACGTCGACATCCCCCTCTCCGACGCCCGTACCAGGGGAAACCAGTTCACCGGCGGTTCGAACTCGGTCGGCTCCCTGTACGGACCGGCCCGGGCGCTGGCCGCCACCGCGCGCGCCAAGCTGGTGACCGCCGCCTCCCGGCGCTGGGGCCTGCCCGCGCGCGCACTGTGGACCAAGGACACGATGGTGATCGCGCCGGACGGGCGTACGGCCACCTTCGGCTCGCTCACCGAGGCCGCCGCGCGGATCACCCGGCCGGCCGTGCCCACCACGCCCAAACCGGCCGCCCGGCACAAGGTGATCGGAAAGCCGACGACCCGCATCGACGCGCGGGACATCATCACCGGCAAGGCGCAGTACGCCGGTGACCTGAACGTGGCCGGTGCGAAACCGACCGTGGTGGCCCGGCCCCCGACGATCGGCGGGAAGATCCGCGCCGTCGACGACCGGGCGGCCCGTGCCATGCCGGGCGTCCGCGCGGTCGTACGGGTCGCGGGCGGGGTCGCCGTGGTCGCGGACACCTTCCACCACGCCTTCAAGGCCAAAGACGCCCTGCGGATCACCTGGGCCCCGGGCCCGCTGGCCGCGCTCTCCGACACGGCCGTCCGGTCCCGGCTGCGCGCCGCCGTACCGCCGCTGGGCGCGGCGCCGAGCGGATCGACACAGGTGACCGGCGAGTTCGAGTTCGCGTTCATCGGCCACTCCCCGATGGAGGTGCTGACCACGGTGGCGGACGTCCGCGCGGACCGGGCCGAGCTGTGGTTCTCCAGTCAGGGACCGATGTTTGCCCGGGACGACATCGCCGCCGCGGTCGGACTCCCGGCGTCGAAGGTCAAGGTCCATGTCACGCGGGGCGGCGGCTCGTTCGGGCGGCGGCTGAACCACGACTTCGCGCTGGAGGCCGCCCTCGTCTCCAAGGCGGCCCGTATGCCGGTCAAACTGATGTGGAGCCGCAGCGACGACCTGCGGCACGGCAGGATGCGCCCGGCCACCCACCACCGGATCAGGGTCAGCCACAAGAACGGCCAAGTGGTGGCCTTCACCCACGCGTTGGCCTCGGCGAACGAGGGTGCGGTGCGGGACGGTGCCCGTGCGCAGGGCGGGGTGACGTCCGCGCTGACCCGGGCGGGGCGTGGCCCGTCGGCGGGCCCGGTGCCCAGCGACAGCGGGCTGTACAACTTCGGTCGGCTGTCGGGGAATTGGGGCTCGGTGGAGCTGGCGGCGATACCGCTGGGCGCATGGCGCTCGGTCGACTCCGGGACGACCCGGACCGCCGAGGAGATCATGGTCGACGAGACCGCCCGCAGCCTCGGCAAGGACCCGGTCGCCTTCCGGCGCACCACACTCCGGAGCAAGGCCGTGCGTGCCGTCCTCGACAAGGCGGCGTCCGCCGGGAGTTGGGGGCGGACCATGCCGGCCGGCCACGGGCAGGGCATCGCGGTCCACGAGGAGTACGGCTCCTGCGTGGCCTGCCTGATCGAGATCGACGCCACCGACCCGAAGAACCCGCGGGTGACCAGGGCGGTGCTGGCGGCCGACGTCGGAATCGCCGTGAATCCGCGTGGACTTGAGGCCCAGCTCATGGGCGCCACGATCGACGGCATCTCCACCGTCCTGCAAGCCGGGCTCCACATCGACCGGGGCGCGATCCGCGAGAGCAGCTTCGCCGACTTCCACTACGCCCGTCAGCGGCACGCCCCGCTGCGCTTCGAGGCGCACATCATGCCGTCGAAGGGCGAGCCCGGCGGGGCCGGTGAACTCGGGGTGCCGGCCGCGGCGGGCGCGGTCGCCAACGCGTACGCCCGCGCGACGGGCACCAAACCCCGCCGCTTCCCGCTCAACTTCTGACCTCTGCCCCGTACGACCTCGCCTCCGAGAGGGTTCCGATGCCCAGCTACACCTTCGACCTCAACGGCAAGCCGGTCACCGTCGAGGCCCCGGCCGACATGCCGCTGCTCTGGGTGCTGCGCGACCTGCTGCATGTGACCGGCCCCAAGTACGGCTGCGGGGTCGGGGTCTGCCGCGCCTGCACCAGCCATCTCGACGGCGCCGAGATCCAGCCCTGTGTCGTGCCGGTCGCCGACTGCGCGGACCGGAAGGTCACCACCATCGAGGGGCTGGCCGACGGCGACACGCTGCACCCCGTCCAGCAGGCGTGGCTCGACCAGGATGTGGCACAGTGCGGCTTCTGCCAGCCGGGGCAGATCATGGCCGCGGCGGCGCTGCTGCGGCAGACCTCCGAGCCGACCGACGCGGACATCGACCGCATCGAGAACGTCTGCCGCTGCGGCACGTACTGCAGGATCCGCGAGGCCATCAAACAGGCCGCCGCACAGACGTCCGCACAGACCGCGGCGCAGACCGAGGGCTGAGCGGCGGGACAGAAGCAGGTCGGCCGGTATTGGCGAGTTCGATTCCGCCATGGCCGATATGGGTATGCTGCCGGTGAATGATTTCACCGGCCTGATCTTGATGTGACGTTTCTGCGCAAACAGGCCGAGCTCGCAGTCATATGGGTTTTTATAGCATGGTGCGCCGTGTGTTGAAGGCGCTTCCTGCTTTTTCCATTCGGACGAGTGGTAGGCAATCGGCTCGGTTTGTCCGTGAGTTGACCCGGACAGTCCTTTCCCGTCGGGTTGGGGACAGGGCGTGCGAATATTCTGGATTCGCGCTCACGGGACATTTCGGGGCCGTGTACTGCATGAATTTGAAAGACTGCGTTGGAGACCACGCAAGTGTCGACGGAAAAATCCCTCGCGATTCGTCCTGGGAGGAGATCGCCGGCCACCGGGAACGACTGATGCGACTGGTCCGCCGGCGGCTGCCGACCGCCCAGGACGCGGAGGACTGTGTCCAGGAGACGATGCTGCGGGCGGCGGCCCACGACAACCTGGACCAGGAGCGGATCGGACCCTTTCTGACCTCGGTCGCGCTGCGGCTGTGCGTCGACCACTACCGCGAACTCGAGCGCAGACGGCGGCTGGTGGGCCGTACCGCGCACGTCAGCAGGCCCGAGCTGCCGGACGAGGACGTGTGCGACGAGGACTTCGGACGGTGGCTGCTGCGCCAGGTCCAGGAACTGCGGGGCCGGGAGCGCCAGGTCATGCTGGCCCGCGCGGACGGTATCTCCACGATGGAGTTCGCCCGTATGCACCAGATCTCGCTGAAGGCGGCCGAGGGCGCGTTCACCCGGGGGCGGGCACGGCTGCGGCTCGTGTGCGCCCAGACGCTGGACGGGGTCACGGCACACCACAGGTAACGGACGGCCGAATGTGATCCCGATGTGATCCCGGCGTGCGTCCGGCCTCTTGTGAACGACTCCCGAATTTTCGGGGGTTCAGTCGACAAGGAAGGCGTTGTTGTGGGCAGGAACAATACACAGGACACGATCAAGGACTTCATCGGCGATATCGCCGACAGTACGAAGAAGGCCTTCGACGATATTCTCGACCGTAAGCAGGACAACTATCACGCCACGGAATGGATGGCCCCCGGCAATCCGTACCAGGCGTTGAACGGATTGCCCGGGGAGGTGCTGCGGACCGTCAGCGCGCTCTCGGCCCTCGGCGGAGTGGCCAATCCCGTCGCGGCACTGGCGAACGCCGCCAACGCCGCCGCCGGAGTGGGCGCCGCCAACCCCCTGGCCGCGCTGACGGGCGCGGCCCCCAACCCGCTGGCCGCCCTCACCGGAGCGGCCCCCAACCCCCTCGCCGCACTCGCGGGCGGCGGCGCGAATCCGCTGGCCGCGTTCGGACAGATGGCGGGCGGGGCCGCGTCGGCCGTGTCGGGAGCGGCCGACATGGCGGAAGGGCTGGCGGCGCTGCCGCGGCAGATCGCCCAGCTCTCCGAGCTCGTCGCCAACCTGGTCGGCGTGCTGGAGAGCGTGCAGTCGGTGGCCGGAGCGGTGACGGGCGGTGCCGCCCGGCCCTCGGCGGCGAGGAAGAGCGTCTGACGCGGAGCGGCTGACGGCGGGGTGACCGACGGCGGGGCGGGGCCTGTCCCCGCCCCGCCGGACCGGCCACCCCCAACTCCCGTACCAGGCACGTACATACACGTACGCACTCCAGGCAACGCGCCACACACAGAAGGTCGTGACACATGGGCAGTGCCCTGCTCGGCAGCCGGCTCCGGCTGGTCGTGAAGGTGCTGGGAGGTCTGGCGGCCGAAGAGGCCGGCCGGCTCGCCCGGGACCGCCGCCGCTCCCGGCGCGCGGCCGACGGCGAGGAGGAAGAGGGGGACGTCGAGAACGGCACCCGGCGCGCCAAGGCCGTACGGCACGCACTCGAAAGCCTCGGCCCCTTCTACGTGAAGCTCGGGCAGATCCTCTCCACCCGGCCCGACATGGTGCCCGCCTCGATGATCGCCGAGCTGCAGAACCTGCACGACCAGGTCGACGTGCAGCCCTTCGCCGTCTTCGAACCCGTGCTCAGGGAGCAGCTCGGACCGGACTGGAAGCGCCGGTTCGACGACATCGACACCGTACGACCGCTCGGCGCGGCCTCCCTGGCCCAGGTGTACCGGGTCATCCTGCCCGGCGGGCGGCCGGCGGTGGTGAAGGTGCAGCGGCCCGGGATCCGGGACGCGGTCCGCGCGGACATGGCGCTGATGCGCAGGGCGTCCCGGATCGTCGCCCGCACCGCGCCCCGCTTCAACGAGGTCATCGACGTGGAGGCGATGCTCGGCTCGATCTTCGACGCCATGGAACCGGAACTCGACTTCACCGGCGAGGCCCGCAACATGGACGAGGCCCGCGAGCACATCAAGCGCTATCCGGCCCTCGCCGTGCCCCGGGTCGTCCACGCGACCCCGAAGGTGCTGGTGCAGTCCTTGGCACCCGGGTCCTCCGTACGGCACCTGGACCGCGGCTCGTTCAGCGACCGGGAGCGCACGGACATCGGCAAGGACCTGCTGCGTTTCATGTACCGCGGCTACTTCGTCGACCGCATGTTCCACGCCGACCCGCACGCCGGGAACGTCTTCGCGCTGCCCGGCGGCCCGGCCACGCTCATCGACTGGGGCATGATCGGCCGCCTCGACCGGCGTACGAGCCTGCAACTGCTGCCCCTCCTGATGGCCCTCGCCCAGAACGACGGCCATGGACTCGCCTGGGCCTGGGCGGACATGGGGCGCGTCACCCCGTGGTCCAACCTGCCCGCGTTCGCCGCCGACATGGCCGCTCTGGTGCCCAAGGTCGCCACGGCCTCCCTGGACGACCTCAACTTCGGGGTGTCCCTGACGACCGTGCTGGAGAAGGCGACCAAGCGGGGCATCGGCTCGGCGCCCGCCATCTCCCTGCTCGGCAAGTCCTTCGCCAACCTGGAGGGTTCGGTGCGCTGCCTGGCCCCGGAGATCAGCCTCGCGGACGTCTTCAAGGCGGAGGCGCGGGGCATCGTCATGGCCCTGCTGCGCGAGTACTTCTCCCTCGACCAGGCGGCCCGCAACACCATGGACTTCCTGTCCTTCGCCGTGTCCGCGCCCGAACAGCTGCGCGGCATCCTCTCCGACGCGGCGGGCCGCCAGTTCGCCCTCCAGCTCCACGAACCGCACACCCCGGCCGGCATGGGAGGGCAGCGGCCCTGGACCCCTTCGCGGGGCCTGATGGTGCTCGGCGCCGCCGCCCTCCTCTTCGACCGCCGCCGCCCGCATCACTGACCGGGATCTCGCCCCATCCGCCGCGCCACATCGTGCAGCGCCTGCGCCAGGGTCGTCAGGAACAGCCCCTCCTCGTCGTCGCCGACGATCGCGGGCGGTGTCAGGCGCAGCACCCGGGAGGCGTTGAGGGAGTGGTTCACGAGCACGCCCCGGCCGACCAGTTCGAGGACCAGTTCACCGACGGCCTGCTCCCGGGTGAACTCCAGCCCGATCAGCAGCCCCCGCCCGCGCACCTCCCGGACGAGCCCGCCTCCGTACGGCGCGCAGACCGCCCGGACCCCCGCGAGCAGCCGCTCACCGAGCACCCGTGCCCGGGCGACGACATCCTCCCTGGCCAGCGCCTCGACCGCGGCCCGCGCCGCCGCGCACGCGATCGGCGAGGCGGCGAACGTCGACGTGTGGAGGTAGGGGTCGCGGGAGAACGGGCCGTACGCCGTCTCCGTCGCGACCATCGCCGCGACGGGCACCACCCCGCCGCTCAGCCCCTTGCCGACGAGGAGGACGTCCGGCATGACCTCCCCGGCACCCTCGACGCCCTCCTG
>NZ_LIQQ01000219.1 GCF_001418565.1 Streptomyces graminilatus
GCACCGCTTCGGCTCCGCCGCCACCCATGTGCGGCGGCTGCTCGCGGAGGGGGCGCTGGGCCGGCCGCTCGTGGCGCACTGCCAGACCACCTGGTACCGCGACACCGCCTACTACGCCGTCCCCTGGCGTGGCCGCTGGCAGACCGAGGGCGGTGGGCCCGCGATGGGACACGGCATCCACCAGATGGATCTGCTGCTGGATCTGCTCGGGCCGTGGAGCGAGGTGCGCGGGATGGCCGGACGGCTTGTCCACGACGTCGAGACCGAGGACGTCTCCACCGCGCTCGTCCGGTTCGCGAACGGCGCGCTCGCGACCGTCGTCAACAGTGTGCTCAGCCCGGACGAGGTCAGCAGGATCCGCGTCGACTGCGAGCGCGCCACCGTCGAACTCACCCATCTGTACGGGCACGGCAACGCCGACTGGACCATCACCCCGGCGCCCGGTGTCCCGGAGGCGGAGGTGGCCGCCTGGCGGGACTTCGGGCCGGACGTGCCGAGTTCGCACCTCGCGCAACTGCGTGAGCTGGTCGCGAGCATGCGCGCGGGTGAACGGCCGCGCAGCAGCGGGGCGGACGGGCGGACCAGCCTGGAGCTGATCACCGCGCTGTACAGGTCGGCCTTCACGGACACGACCGTCAGGGCCGGGGACATCGGCCCCGGCGACCCCTATTACGCCGTACTGCACGGCGGCGCGCCGGGCTGGGCGCCCGCGACGGACGAAGACGGCGACGCGATCGACGACGATGGCGATGTGTCCGAATCTGTTGGTGAATCCGCCACCGAACCCACTGTCCAGTCCGCCGCCGGATCCGCTGTCGAGGAGGAGTCCGCGTGACCACGTCCACCGATCTGCGCATCGTCCACGCGCACGGCGACCGCATCACCGTGACCGAACCTGTCACCGGGGTCGAACTGTTCAGCTACGTGTACGGGGCGGAGGCGGCCTGGGAGGCGCCGAAGCCCTATCTGCACCCGGTCCGGACGCTCGCCGGGAACGTCGTCACCGACTACCGGCCCAATGACCACCGCTGGCACAAGGGCATCCAGCTGACCGCGTCGCACCTCTCGGGGGCGAATCTGTGGGGCGGCAACTCGTATGTGCACGGTGACGGGTATCTCGCCCTCCCCGAGCGCGTCGGCTCCATGGCCCACGTCGGCTTCGACGAGGTCGCCTCGGGCGCGGGCCGGGCCGTCATCGCGGAGCGGCTCACCTGGCACCCGTACAGCGGGGAGCTGTGGGCGGAGGAGTCGCGCCGGGTCGAGGTGCACGACGTCGATGCGGCGGCCGGATCCTGGGCGCTGACCTGGACGAGCGCGATCACCAACCGGCGCGACGAGCCGCTGCTCTTCGGCAGCCCGACCACCGCCGGGCGCGAGGCGGCCGGCTACACCGGCCTGTTCTGGCGCGGACCGCGCGCCTTCCGGGACGGCCGGATCCTCGGCCCCGACTCCGAGGGGCCCGGACTGATGGGCGGGCAGGCGCCGTGGCTGGCGTACTCCGGCGAGTTCGACGGCACCGACGGACACGGCACGCTGGTCTTCGTCCACGCGCCCGAGAACGATCATCTGGGGACCGAGGGCGCCCATCCCGCCCACTGGTTCGTGCGCAACGAGCCGTTCGCCGCCGTCGCCCCCTCCTGGGCGTTCTACGACGAGCTGGAGCTCGCGCCAGGTGACACGCTCACCCGTCGCTACCGGATCGTCGTCGCGGAGGGGGAGTGGGAGCGCCCCGACGTCACCAAGTACCTTGCGGAGCACCCGTGGTGAGCGCGGTTCCCGGCGGGGCGGGCTTCGCCGGGCTGCCCGGTGGCGTCGCCGTCTCGCATCTGTCCGTCTACGACTGGCCGGCCGCCGATGGGGTGTGCGGCGGAACTCCCCATATGCATCTGACCTGTTCGGAGGCGTACGTCGTCACGGGCGGGCGGGGCGCGGTGCAGACGCTCACGGCGTCCGGGTACGAGGAGACGCCGCTCGCGGCCGGGACGGTCGCCTGGTTCACGCCGGGCACCATCCACCGGCTGGTCAACGAGGACGGACTGCGCATCACCGTCCTCATGCAGAACAGCGGGCTGCCGGAGGCGGGGGACGCCGTGCTCACGCTGCCGCCGGAGTATCTGACCGACCTGGAGACGTACGCCGCCGCGACCGTGATCCCGGCCGACGCGCCGGTGGCCGAGCGGGAGCGGGTCGCGCGGGCCCGGCGCGATCTCGCCCTTGAGGGGTACCGGGCGCTGCGGGACGCGGAGGGGCCGACGGCCCTGGCCGCCTTCCACGAGGCCGCCGCCGCTCTTGTACGGCCCCGGCTCGCCGACTGGCGCGAGCGCTGGCGACGGGGTGCCGGGGCGGCGGCCGACGCGACACGCGACCAGCTCGACCGGCTGGAACGCGGCGACACGTCCCACCTCGCGACTGCCGTCGTACGGGCCGAACAGCCCGTGACGCACGGGAAGTTCGGGATGTGCGGGCGGCTGGACGTGTACCCGGGCACCCCCTGAGGGAAGTCAGTGCCCGCGCAGATGGTGTCGCTTGCGCCAGGCCACGACGGTGCCCACCACGGCCGGCACGGCGATGAAGGCCATCGCGATCAGGAAGGCCGGGGAGGTCGGCGACGAGGCACGGGCTCCCGCGACGACGTACGCGGCGGTGTTCGGGACCGACCCGAGGGCCGTCGCGAGCAGGAACGGCAGCCAGCCCATGCGGGAGACGGCGGCGCAGTAGTTGGCGGCCCAGAAGGGCACCCCGGGGAACAGCCGGGCCGCCATCATCGAGCGGAAGCCGTGCCGGCTGAGCAGGCCGTCCGCCGCGCGGAGCCAGCGGGCGCGCAGCAGCGGGCGCAGCGCGTCCTGGCCCAGGACACGGCCCAGACCGAAGGCGACGGCGCCGCCCAGGACGGTGCCCGCGAGCGCGGCGGCCAGACCGAGCTGGGAACCGAACAGGGCGCCCGCGGCGAGGCTCAGCAGCGGGCGCGGCACGAACGCCACGGTGCACAGTCCGTACGCGGCCGCGAAGACCACCGCCGCGGCGGCACCGCCGACCTGGGGCGGCCAGCCGTGGGCGAGCAGCCGCTGCGGTTCGAAGAGCAGGACGCACGACGCGGCGGCGCCGAGCAGCAGCACCAGGAGCGACAGCCTCGACCACGGCGAGAGCAGTGCTCTCGTACAGCGCGCGGCAAGGCTGTTGGACCGGGCGGTGACACTGACGGCCGGGGAGCGCGGGGAGAGCTCCGTGGCGGTGGCCTGGGGAGTGGCCGTGGCGGTGCCCCCAGAGCGGGTGGTGGCATCGAGCATTCGGCGAGATTATCGGAGGAGTGTGTGTGGCCGCCGTATGGTTGGTCTCAACGGTGGAACAAGCAGGGGAACTCCCGGCGCGCCCACATGGCCCCCTCGTCGGCGGAAAACCATTCGACGTGCGGTGACGCGTCGGCGATGATCGGCCCCATGTTCCGGTACGCCTTCCTCCTCGCGGCATCCGCGGTCACGGATGCCCCGAAGGCTGCCGTCCCGATCTTCGCGACCGCAGTCGACGGCGCTCGAAGCTGACCCTTCCCGGATCGTCCGGCGGACCCCGTAGGGGGAGGGTCGGCGAACTTCCCCGGGGTCCCCGTCCCGGCCGCGTCAACCGCGCCGGGGCCTTCACTCAGTACCGCTGAAGAGGCTTCGAGGTACCGCCATGTCCACCATGTCCAAGAAGGCATACGTCCGCACCAAACCGCATCTCAACATCGGCACGATGGGCCACGTCGACCACGGCAAGACCACCCTGACCGCCGCCATCACCAAGGTGCTCGCGGAGCGCGGCTCCGGCACGTTCGTTCCGTTCGACCGGATCGACCGCGCCCCGGAGGAGGCCGCGCGGGGCATCACCATCAACATCGCGCACGTGGAGTACGAGACCGACACCCGGCACTACGCGCACGTCGACATGCCGGGTCACGCCGACTACGTCAAGAACATGGTCACCGGCGCAGCGCAGCTCGACGGGGCGATCCTCGTCGTCTCCGCGCTCGACGGGATCATGCCGCAGACCGCCGAACACGTCCTGCTGGCCCGGCAGGTGGGTGTCGACCACATCGTCGTCGCCCTCAACAAGGCGGACGCCGGCGACGAGGAGCTGACGGACCTCGTGGAGCTGGAGGTACGCGAACTGCTCACCGCGCACGGCTACGGCGGCGACGCGGTGCCCGTCGTACGGGTGTCGGGTCTGAAGGCGCTCGACGGCGACCCGCGCTGGACGGCGTCGATCGACGCGCTGCTCGACGCGGTGGACACGTTTGTGCCCATCCCCGAGCGGTATCTGGACGCGCCGTTCCTGCTGCCCGTCGAGAACGTGCTCACCATCACCGGCCGGGGGACGGTGGTCACGGGTGCCGTCGAGCGCGGCACGATCCGGGTCGGCGACCGGGTCGAGGTGCTCGGCGCGGGCGTGGAGAGCGTGGTGACGGGGCTGGAGACGTTCGGCAAGCCCATGGAGGAGGCGCAGGCCGGGGACAACGTGGCGTTGCTGCTGCGCGGGGTGCCGCGCGATGCGGTTCGTCGTGGGCATGTCGTCGCGGCGCCGGGCAGTGTGGTGCCCCGGCGGCGGTTCTCGGCGCAGGTGTATGTGCTGTCGACGCGGGAGGGCGGGCGGTCGACGCCCGTTTCGACCGGGTATCGGCCGCAGTTCTATATCCGTACGGCGGATGTCGTGGGGGACGTGGACCTCGGGGAGGTCGCCGTGGCGAGGCCGGGGGAGAGGGTTTCCATGACCGTGGAACTCGGGCGCGAGGTGCCTCTGGAGGCGGGGCTCGGGTTCGCCATTCGTGAGGGTGGGCGGACTGTGGGGGCGGGGACTGTGACTGCCGTTCAGTGAGGGTGGCTGGTGTGCGTGGGGGGCTGCGGGGCCGTTGTGGCTGGTCGCGCCCACGCGGCGGAGCCGTATGTCGACAACAGTCCCGCGCCCCTTTGGGGCGCCCCGGCACAGGCACAATTGAGAGGTGACCGAGTCGATACCCGTTGCCCGTGCCGTCGATCATGGGTTCGCCAAGCTGATGCCCGATGTCGACCGTGAGCGTGCCTGGCTGCTCACGGTCGACGGGGCGCCCCAGTCGTACGTCGATCTCGATGAGCCGACGCACCTGGAGTTCGAGTACGCGCGTCGGCTCGGGCACGTCCTGGACACCGTCGCGGAGCCCGGGCGGGCGCTGGATGTGCTGCACCTCGGTGGGGGTGCGCTCACACTGCCCCGGTACGTCGCCGCGACCCGGCCCGGGTCACGGCAGGACGTCGTCGAGGCGGATCGCGGGCTGCTCGACCTGGTCGGCGAACACCTTCCGCTGCCCGTCGGCGCGGGCATCGCCCTGCACGCGGCCGATGCCCGCGCCTGGCTGGAAGCCGCCCCGGACGCCTGCGCCGATGTGCTCGTCGCCGACGTGTTCGGCGGCTCGCGTGTTCCCGCGCATCTGACCTCCCTCGCCTACGCCGAGCAGGCCGAGCGGGTGCTGCGCGGTGACGGTGTCTACCTCGCCAACCTGGCCGACGCCGCGCCCTTCGCCTTTCTGCGCTCCCAACTCGCCACCTTCCGGGCGGTGTTCGAGGAACTGGCGCTGATCGCCGAACCGGCTGTCCTGCGGGGCCGGCGCTTCGGCAACGCGGTGCTCGTCGCCTCGCACCGCCCCCTGGATCCGGCCGCCCTGTCCCGCCGCGTCGCCTCCGACGCCTTCCCGGCCAGGCTCGAACACGGGCCCGCGCTGAGGGACTTCATAGGGGGCGCCGCGCCTGTGCGGGACGAGGAGGCGGTGCCGTCACCGGTGCCGCCGCAGGGAGCGTTCGGCATCGGCTGACACGCCGGTGGGGCGTTCAGTCAGCCGCCGGTGCTCTCCAACTCGCCCTTCGCCGGGGTCTCCTGGGTCTTCTGGGCCGTGTCCCGAGTGACCTCCTTTGTGCGCCGGGTGAGGTGGCGTACGTCCCGTACAGACAGGGCTCCCGCCGTCACCACCACGATCAAGGCCGCGCAGCCCCACAGGGCCGGGGTGCGGCCGAAGGTGTGTTCCGCCGGGCCCGCCAGTGCCATGGCGAGCGGGAGCATCGCGACCGAGCCGAACCAGTCGTACGCAGAGACCCGGGAGAGCTTGTCCTCCGGGATCTCCTGATGCAGTGCGGTCATCCAGCTCACGCCGAACACCTCCTCCGTCACGCCGGTCACGAACATCACCGCGCAGAGCACGCCGATCGGCACCGGGACGGCCAGCGCGGCGGCCGGCAGGGCCAGCGGGAACACGCAGAGCGTGCCGGCGAGCAGCAGCCGGCGCGGTTTCCAGCGCGTCATCAGCACGGCTCCGGCGACCGTGCCGGCCCCGAACATGGCCAGCGCCAGCCCCCATGGCCCGGCCCCGCCGAGGCTGTCGCGGGCCACGAGCGGGCCGTAGACCGACTGGGCGGCGCCGATGACCGCGTTGGCGACGGCGAACTGGACGACGATCACCCACAGCCAGGACCGGCCGGCGAACTCCCGCCAGCCCTCCCGCAGATCGGCGAACAGCCCGCCGCTCGGCCCGCGTACCGGGATGTGACTCACGTCGAGGAAGGAGCGCAGCGCCCCGGCGACCGCGAACGCCACCGCGTCGACCGCGAGGACCCAGCCGGGCCCGAGTACGGCGACCAGCGCGCCGCCGACGGCCGCGCCGCCGAGTGCCGCGCTCTGCATCGCCATCCGGAACACGGCGAAGGCGCGGGCGGCCTGGTCGCCCTCGACCGACGACAGCAGCATGCCCTCGGCGGCCGGGCCGAAGAACGCCTGCCCGGTGCCGCCGAGCGCGGTCAGGAGCATCATCTGCCACAGCCGTGGCTCCCCGGCCAGCACGAGCGCCGCGAACACCGCCTGCGAGAGGCAGTTGAGCGCGTTGGCGGCGACCATCACATGATGCCGGGGCAGCCGGTCGGCGATCGCGCCGCCGATCAGCAGGAACAGCACCAGGGGCAGCGTCCGCGCCGCCGCCACGAGACCCACGTCACCGGCGTCGCCGCCCGCCTCCAGTACGGCGAACGCGGCGGCGATCAACGCCCCGTTGCTGCCGAGGTTCGTCACGACGGCCGAGGCGGTCAGCAGTTTGTAGTTGCGGCCCGCCCAGGACGGGAGGCGTGGGCGTTCGGTGGGGGAACCGGCGGAGGTCACCGGGCGACTATCGCGGGCCCTCGCCGGGTTGCCAATCGGTTTTCGACCCGCTCGGGGCCAGGAGCAGCCGGTTTCAGCCGCTCACCGGCGCCCGCCGCACTCCGCCGGCCGGTCGCTCATCCCTCGGTCGGCTCCCCGTGCAGCCGTACCGTGCTCAGGATCCGCATGATCGTCTTCTCCGGCACCTCGCCGGGGACGCCCGCCGCGCCGTACAGGCTCCACGCCACGAAGTCACCGGCCGAGTTCTTGAAGCCGAAGGTGATGGCCTTGCCGTCGCTGGCGCACTTGCCCGTTTGGGGCGTGTTCTTCGAATGGGCCCGGGCGAAGCTGCCCTTGATGCCGGACTTGGTCGTGTACGGCGTGGCCTTCTCGTCGTAGACGAGGCTCTTCTTGTCCGGCTGTGTGTAGCCGCCGTAGACCCACCAGGGGACCTGGTTCACGGCCACCTCGTCGGCGTTCTTCGCTCCGCTCGCGCCCTTGGTGCCCACGGCCGCGAGTGCGGTGTCCGACGTGCGGCCGTCCTTGTCGTCGTCCGACACACACCACTTCGACTTGTAGTACGCGGGCGCCGACATGGTGATGAGCGGCTTGGCGCCGGCCTTGGGATCGGCGTCCTCGAAGCCGATCATCGTGCCCGGCGTCTTCACCTCCCAGTCCGCCGGTACGTCGAAGGCGGTGCCCCACTTCGGGTTCACGACCACCTTCCACCCGGCGACGGTCGGCTGCTCGGCCTGGGAGTTCCTCGGGTTGTCGTCCGGGGCCGACGCGGTGGGGGACGCCGAGTCGCTCGGGTCGGCGGACGACGGGGCGGGCGTCGACGCGGGTGCGGACAGGCCCGGCTGCTGGTCCTTGCCGTCCGGGCCCGCCTGCTTGTCCTTGTCGCCGCCCAGGACGAGGAAACCGGTGACCCCGGCCGTGATCACGACCGCGGTGGCCGCGACGATCGCGGTGACCTTCGTCCGGTTCCCGTCTCCGCCTCCGCTCTGCGAGGGCTGCGGGGGCTGCGGTGCGCCCGTCGGCGTCGGAGCGCCCCACCCCGGCTGCGCGTATGGATTCGGCGGCTGGGGCTGGGGGTTGGGCTGCGGATACGCCGTCTGCTGGTATCCGGGCTGCTGGTACGGGTTCGGTTGCTGGTATCCCGGCTGCTGGTACGGATTGTGCGGCGGGACCTGCGCGTGCTGCGGGTCCCGCGGGTTCTGCTCGCCCCCGGGCGGCTGCTGTTCTTGCCACATGGCCGGTAACGATACGGCGATCGGCGGGGCGAATCTGGTCAGCGTTGGCTACTCGCGAGTAACGTGTGGCCATGAGCGCAGAGCAGATGTCGATCGGTGAACTTCTCACGGCCACGGTGCCGATGGTTCGCACACTCAACCTCGAATACCTGGAGACCACTCCGGAGAAGGCAGTGCTGGCCCTGCCGGACCAGGGTGAGTTCCACAACCATGTCGGCGGCCCGCATGCCGGGGCCATGTTCACGCTCGGCGAGTCGGCGAGCGGGGCGGTCGTCATCGCGGCCTTCGGGGATCAACTCTCCCGTGCCGTACCGCTGCTGGTCACCGCCGAGATCGCGTTCAAGAAGCTCGCGCGCGGTCCCGTCAGGGCCACCGCGACGCTCGGCCGCCCCGCCGCCGAGGTCGTCGCCGAACTCGACGAGGGCAAGCGCCCCGAGTTCCCGGTGGCCGTGGCGATCCAGCGAGAGGACGGCGCCGTCACCGGCGAGATGACCCTCATCTGGACCCTCCGTCCGAACAACTGACAGTCGTTCCGCGACAGTTCACCGGCTCTTGGCAGCCGCTGCGACCCGGCAGGTCCATGGACCTGCC
>NZ_LIQQ01000022.1 GCF_001418565.1 Streptomyces graminilatus
GTGGTGCCGGGGGCGGTGGCGGAGGCGGCGGAGGGGCTCCAGCCGGAGGCCGGAAGGGGATCACCCGGCCCTCGTCGTCGCTCATTCGATCTCCAAAGGGGTTGACAGGCTGTGACCGTCTCGCGTACGCGCGCGCGTGTCCGCGCGCCCGTGTGTCCGCGCGTCCGCATTACGCGTGCGCGAGGCGGTCACAGCCGGGTTTGAACGTTGGATTGATTGACCCGCGTGGTCACCCTTCGTAACGGGCGACCCAGTTGGCGATCGTGCGGGAGAGGTCGTTCCATGCCTCCGCGTCGCCGNNCCGCGGGCCGCGCGCGGCCCGGTCCGCCTGGCGCTGCTCGAAGTGCGCCAGGCGGTTGGCCGCCGTCCGTTCTGCCTTGGTTTGGGCGGCCACCGGCTCAGGCCCCCTTCCGCAGCCCGTCGAAAACCCCGCCGTACTGCTCGGTCGACGGGGAAGCGGCCTGCTCACCGGCGGGCGGCGGGGAGGTGATCGCCTGCTGCTGCCCGCCCTTGGCCAGCTCCTTGCGCCGGCGCTTCTCCTCACGCTTGTCCGGCAGGTCCTCGTACGACCGCTGGAAGCGGGCGTTGAAGGAGACCAGGTCGGCCAGGGCCTTCTCGACGTCGTCGGCGGCCTTGAACAGCGGCCGGGCGGTGTTCCAGGCCCGGATGCGGGACTGGCCGATGAAGTCGCCCTCGATGGCCTCGGCCTCCTTGAGCTTGGCCTGCATCTCGCGGGCCAGGCGGCGCAGGTCGTCCACGATCGGCTGGAGCTGCGCCCGGCGCTGCTCCAGGTGAATCGCCCGGTCGACGTGCGTCTCCAGGCGGTCAGGCGTCCACTTGTCGGCGTTGTCGGCGGCGTTCATGAGCCGTCCTCTCACTGGTGTGCTGGGGGAAGGGGAGGGAGGGCCAGGCCCGCGCCGTACCGCATCAGGGGCGGACGGCGCGGATCTGGTTGCGGACCCACTCGGGGTCGAGGCCGCCGAACTCGGCGGCGAGAGCGGTAGGCGAGGGGGTCTCGCCCGCCGCGAACATCTCGGCGGCGCGGGCCCTTACCGCTGCCCGCTGCTCGGCGCTCGGGCCGCCGGGCCTGCCGGGCTTACCGCCGCGCGGCCGGGCGGTACCGCCGGGGCTTGCGCCACCGGTACCGCCCGGCTTACCGCCACCGGTAGAACGCGGTTTACCGCTACCGGTAGGACCGGGATTACCGGTCGGGTTACCGCTACCGGTAGAACCCGGATTACCGCCCCCGCTACCGCTGCCGGTAGACGACGGGTCACCGGTCGGGTTACCGGTGTCCCCGCCGCCCGGCTGGCCGGTGCCGCTACCGGTGGCGGCGGCGTCGGCGGTACCGGTCGGCGCGGGCTTCGCGGGGTCCTCGTGGTCGTCTTCGAGCAGGCGGTGGATCCGCCAGACGATGGCGACCACGACGATCACCGCGACGGCGATAAGCCAGACGCTGGGATGCTCCTTGCCGTCGACCACCTTCATGCCGGCGCCGGTCATGTCCGCCACGTGATACGTCAGGTTCGTGGCGGCCATCAGACCGAGCGCGAACGGCACGTCCTTCTTCTTGCGGAACGCGGTCACGGCGTAGATGTCGAGACCGACCGGCAGGGCCCATCCGGCGTCCCCGATCGGGGTGTTGCCGAGGCCGACCATGCTGGCGAACGCCCACTCGCCGGACGCGGTCAGGATGATCACCGCGCCCAGACCGGCCCAGAGGCTGACCTGCTTGATGACGTCGCCCCGGGACCGCTCTTTCTTGAGGCTCGCCGCCCGCTTCTCGGCGAGACGGCGGGCCTCCCGCGCGGCATCCCGTTCCTGCTCCGCCTGCCGCAGCACCTCGTCTGCCTGCTGGCGGACCCCGGCGGCCGCCGTCTTGGCGTCGGCCACCGCCTTCGCGCGCAGCTGCTCGGCCTCGGCGGCGAGCCTGTCGCGCTGCGCCTGACGCTCCCGCTCGTGGGCCTCACCCAGCTTGCGGAAGTCCGCCTCGATCTGCGCCCGGGCCGCCTCGGTCTCCTCGCGGTACCGGGCCAGCTCGGCGTCGATCTGCGCACGGCGCTCGGCGAGCTCCTCGTTCAGCTCCAGCCGCGCCGACCGGCTGGCGATGTCCAGCTCCGTGTCGAGCACGGCCCGCCGGGCCTTGATCTCGGCCGCCTGGTCCTGGGCCTCACCCAGGATCTTCGCGGCGTCGTCCAGGGCGTTGCGGTAGGCGGCCTCGGCCGAGGCCCGGCGCATGTCCACCAGAGTGGTCGCCCGCTGCTCGGCCTCGGCGAGCACGGCGCTCACCTGGTCTTCGGCCCCGGCCAGCAGGGCCTGCGCCTGTTCCTCGGCGGCCGCCGTGATCTCCTCGGCCGCCCGTTCCGCGTCGGCGCGGGCGGTGTCGAGGAGGTCTCGGACCTCCTGGCCGGCGGCGGCGCGGACGGTGTCCGCCTCGCCCCCGGCCTCGACCAGGACCTTCCTGGCGTCGGCGGCCGCGTTCTGCCGGATCGTGCGGGCCGTCTCCTCGGCGGTGGCGATCAGCCGCGCCGTCTCCTCGGCCGCCTGCTGCCGCGCCAGGTCAAGGGTGTCGGCGGCCCGGTCCATCAGGTCGGCCGCCCGGTCCCGCATGTCCGCGAGCCGGGCCTCCGCCTCTTCCCGCACCTCCGGGCTCGGCGGCACGGGTGCCTCGGCGGCCGGTCGGCGCTGCGGCGGGGGTGTCGTCGTCTTAGCCGGCGGCTTACGGGCCGCCGTGTTCTTCCGGGTGCTGCGGGTGGTGCCGGTTCGGGCCGCCACGCGAGCTCCTTTCATGCGGGTGGCCGCCTCCCGGCGGCCACCTGGTGTGCGGTGCGGTCCGTTGATCAGCCCCGGGCGAGGCGAGCGGTCAGCCGGTCAATCGCGGCGACGGCTCGGTACCCGTTCCGCCAGATGCGCTGCCGGACCAGCAGGTCGCCCGAGAAGCGCAGGCAGTCCTCCGCCCGGGCGAGCGGCCCGGCGATCACGTTGTTCAGGTGGTAGTCCAGCTCCGTCATCACCCGCGGTCCGCGGATCGCGGACACGATCTCGGTGACCGCGTAGAGCACCATGGCGTAGGTGAGCACCGCCACCGCAGCCGTCCGGCGGCTGACCTTCTGGCGGCGGCTGCCGATCGGCCCGTGGGCCACCGCGATCTCCGTGAGGTTCTGGTGAACCTCCCAGTCGACCGACGACCACGTCTCGACGTCGCCGTGCTCCTGGACGAACTTCTCGACGGCCATCACGGGCCTGCTGACCAGGGCGCTGCTCATGCTGTGACCTCTTCTCCGCCCCGGACCAGGGCCTCGCGTGCGGTGCGGATCTGCTCGGCCACCTCGTGCGGCGGCCCGGTCGGGTCGATCTCCTGCAGCAGTTCCACCGCGAGGTGGCGGCGCAGGATGTGGACCTGGAGGTCGTCGACGATCCCGTCCAGGCGCTCCAGCACCTGGTCGCGGTCGCCGTGCACGATCTGCAGGGCGAACAGCGCGGCCGCGCTGTGCACGGTCGCGGTGTCGGTGGCGTCGGCCCTCTTGCGCAGCTCGTCGAGCGTGCGGGTGCGGACGACACGGATCGGGAAGCGCAGCTTCATCAGCGACTGCCCCCGCTCACGCTCTCGCCGCAGCGGCACCGCCAGTACTCGCACATCGGGCAGACGTCCTCGGCGGCCGGAGTGGCCTGCCGCTCGATGGCGGCCGGGGTGGCCTGCCGCTCGACGTCCTGCCGGGCCTGCTCGGCCTGCCGGGCGCTCACGCGGCCCGCCCCGTGTACTCGTCGCCGCCGGCGTACGCGTCGAAGTCGACGTCGACCACGGCGACCACGGCCTCCATCTGCTCGACGGTGACCTCGGAGCTGTCGACGATGACGCGCAGGCTCACGTTGCCCTGGCACATCGTCCCGGCGATCCGGAAGCCGGTCTTGGTCCGGGTGATGCCGCTGTCCTCCAGCTCCTTCACCAGGGTGGACAGCAGGTGCGCGGCCTCCTTGCGGACGACCAGGTCCGCCACGATCTCGCCGGGGCGGACGGTCACCGCGACCTCGACGCCGAGCCGCGCCAGGTCCTGGACCTCACCGAACACGCTCCACGCCTCGGCGACGACGTCGTCGACGCCGTCGGTCACGGCCCGGGGCCGCAGCGGAGCAGCGTTGGTTACTGCGAAGATGGTCATGCGGATCGGTTCCTTTGCTGGTAGATCCGTAGACCCCCGGCACGGCGCTCCAACGCCATGTGTGCCGGGGGTCGCGCCGTCTGGGCGGCGCAGTTGAGCGGCATCTCTGCCGTCGCGCCCCGGACCGGACTCGAACCGGTCGTGTTGCTGCCTACGGGGCCCGCGATCTTTGCCCTTGTCTCACCGCACGTCTCGGCTCCACCCGCCCCGCAAGGACGGCATTGGGAGAAGGTGCTTGCTGCTCTTCGTGCGGCAGGGCCATACGGCTTGTCGCTGTTGCCTGCTTGGTTACTGCTGACGGCCGCCTCTTCCCGTGTTCAGGCTGCGGTGCGTCCTCTATGGAGTTCTCAAGGAACGAGCAGCCAGCCACCTTCAGCCCCGTGAGGGACCTCCGCTGACGCCGCGCATTCGGCACAGCTACGCCAAGAGCGCACAGGACAGGGCCCTGCACTCAACTTCGTGTCCGAAGCTGGCGCGACACCGACCGTAGCCCCCTCAGACCAAGGTCGTCAACAACTTCGGACACGAAGTCAGGAAAGGTCGATGGGCCGTCAGAACTGGCATTTTTAGGGAAGGTTGCAGCTCACGGCAGGAATAGGGAGCACTTCAGACCCGAAGCTAGAAACACACGCCCTGACTTCCGACTCGAAGTTGGGCTACTCTGCCGGGCATGCCACCGAGGATGAAGTCACCGCCGATCCGCGAAATCGCGGATGACCTGGAAGGGCGCATCGCGTCCGGGGAGTTGCAGCCTGGAGAACAGCTGCCCAGCACCCGCGACCTGGCCGTCCAGTACGAAGTCAGCGAGAAGACCATCTACCGCGTCATCTCGCTGATGAAGGCCAGTGGGCAGCTCGAAGCAAGGCAGGGCAAAGGCGTCTTCGTGCGCTCCATCAAGCCGCTCGAATGGCATTTGCACCGCTTCGAGCGCGGGAGTCGTCGCGATGACCCTGCGGCCGGCCAAGACGACTGGAAGGCCGCCGCCGAGGAGCAGGGCCGTATCGCTACTCAGGACACGCCCCGCGTATCGGTCGAGCCCGCGCCCGCAGACGTCGCCAAGTGGCTCCAGGTCGAGCCGGGCACCTTCGTGGTGGCGCGTCGACGCGTGCGACGTGTCGACGGTGAGCCGTTCCAGCTCGCCGACAGCTGGTTCCCGACCAGCATCGCCTTGGAGACGGACCTCATGGTCGAGGCCGACGTCACCAGGCCGAAGGGCATCCTCGACTTCATCGGGCACCCGCAGGTCGCACTCCGGGACGAAATAAGGTCCTGGCCGCCCGCGACCCCCGCCGAGGCCGAGCGTCTTGAGCTCCCTGAAGGAATCGGAACACCCGTCATCCGGCACACACGCATCGGATACGGCGAGGACGGCAAGCCAGTGCGAGTGATGGTCACGGTGGCCCCCGGCCACCTCAACACGCTCGTGTACGAGATGGAAGTCTGACTGTGAACCAACTGACTGTTCGTCACGCCTCCGGCAGCGACGAGACAGCCCTGATGAAGTTGCGCATCGAAGCGGAGGAATGGCTCGCCGCCGCTGGCATCGACCAGTGGCGCAGCCCCGGCTTCCGCGACCGAGCACTTGCGAAGTGGCGGGACGACATCGCCGCAGGTCGTACCTGGGTCGTCGAGGACGGCCGCGAGGAAGTCCTCGGCACGGTCACCCTCGCGCGCCCCGACGCCGACTTCTGGAAGGCGTCCGACGCCCCGGAGTCCGCCGTGTACGTCGCCAAACTCATCACGGCCCGCCAGGCCAGCGGCCTGCAGCTGGGCGGCCGCATCCTCGACTGGGTCGGCTCAGTTGCCCGCGCTCACCGACTGCCCTGGGTACGTCTCGACTGCTGGCGAACGAACGTCAAGCTTCAGGACTACTACCTGCACGAAGGGTTCGAGCACGTACGGACCGAAGCCCCTGCCCACCGCCTCTCGGGCTGGATGGCCCAGCGGCCGGCCGCAGCAGTCGCTCACCCCGACCTTCCGCCGCTCGTTACGACAGAGGCACCCGCCGACACTCCGAATCCGTCGGGCTGACCACCCGTCGCGTGCTCAGGGAGGAAGATGTGCCGGAAACGCGAACAGGCCCCCGCGGGGGCCTGCCGGTCGCGAAGCCGGTGTGTGAGAGCCCGGCCCGCGATCAAGCACCCACCACTTACCTGGAGGTGCCTGCGATGTTCAGCAGGCTACGCGTACCCACCGACAGTGGGCCAGCAGGACACGGCGCCACGCCGACACGGTCCCGCGCTTCCCGCGTGGCGGGACGGCATCGCAAGTTCTCTCCCGGCAGACGGGACCTCGGAGTATCCGCGCCGGAAACCCGGTACAACACCACATCGGCGTCCGGCACGATCACCGGATGCGCCCACGCTCCCTACCAGCTCAACGCCGGTTTCCCCAACCGGCGGGAGGACTCCACCATGGTCGTCATGCACGCACGCGCCCCATAACGCCGAGGGCCGCCCCTGCGCCAACAGGAGCGGCCCTCGAACTGAACTGCCTGACTCAGCTTCCGGCCCTGCAAGCCACACAGACCTGAGTCGTACGTCGGCGGTAACGCCGGGCTCCCTACCCCAAGGGGCCCGGTCACCAGTAGTCAGAGTAACCGGCAACCCGAGGTCTACGCAGCACCACTCGTAGGCCCGTCCGGTTACCTGCTGATGATCACCGACGTGCGGCTCTCTACCCGATCGGGAGAGTTCGCACCCCATGCACCGCCCCCTCCGGCCCCTCGCCGCGCAGCCCGCGACGCTAACGTCCGCGGCCGCATACGAAGGCGCCGTGACGAAGACTTCTCAGCAAAATCGCGCCCTGCCCTGCGCGGCCGCCCCGGCCGCCCCGGCCGCGCCCACCGCCGACCTTCGCGCCGCCGAGGGGGTGGCCCGATGAGTACCCAGGGCCAGGCGTGGGTCGACAAGGTCGGTATCGAGGGCTGCAAGAACTCCGGCGAGCTCCTGGTCCTCATCCGCGTGGGCAACCACGTCGGCGGGGACATGCGCGGCTGCTTCGCGAAGGCCGCGACGCTCGCCAAGGAGTGCCTCATGGGCGAGTCGACGGTCCTCAAGCACCTGCGGAACCTCAAGGCCGCCGGCGTGCTGCTGCCGGGCGACGAGAAGCTCGTCGACCACATCCGTGCAGACAAGCGTCCGCCCGTCTACGACCTCGCTGGCGGCCACGAGCAGGGCTGCCCCGGTGGACACCCTTCCGACGTGCTCTGCGAGACCGTGATGGCCACGGGTGCTCGATCTGAACACCCGTCGAAGGGAGCACCGGCCACGGGTGCTCGATCTGAACACCCGTCGAAAAAGCGCAGGTCAGCGGGTGCTCAATCTGAGCACCCGACCAGTGATGCGGGTGTTACGGGTGTTCAAATCGATGCGTCACGGGTGCTCAAATCGAGCGGTAGAAGTAATAAGGAAGTGAAACTTCCTCTCTCTCTTCCGGCGGGTGCTCTGAACGCACTGCCGTCGTCGGGCTCTCCGGCCCCGAAGAACGAGAGAGAGATCGACGCTTCGCTCGACAAGCCCACGGCTCCCGCCGCTGCTGCTGCGCCGGTGCCGCCCCCGCGGCCTGAGTCGGACGACCAGGCCCAGCCGACCCAGTTGCAGGTGGACCTCAAGACGGTCATGGACGCGTACATCGGCGCCCTGGGCGTCTACCCGACGCCGGGCACGGCCGCGCGGATCAAGGCTGACGCTGAGGCGCTGCTGGCGCTGACCTGGCCGGTGGAGCACGTCGCGAAGCTCGCCGGGCAGCTGCCGGGCCTGGGCTACACCGACCTGGCCCGTCACGCGGACCACAACCCGCCGGTGGCTCCCAAGGCCGCCCGGCCGTCCGGGCCTCCGAAGTGCGAGCGGCACCCGGCGTACGCCGAGGGCGACTGCCCGCCGTGCGTGCGGGCCGAGCGCGAGCGGCAGCAGCGCGGGAAGTCCGCTCCCGTGTCCGTCGACGGCGCTGGGCTGCTCGCCCGGCTCCGCGCCGGTCAGAACGCCTGACCCTCCACCCGACGCCCGAACACGACTGCGGCGGCCACTCCCGTCAAGAACCGGCCGCCGCAGTCGGAGAACCCCCGAAGGAGATCCACATGTCCATCGTCGCACCCGCCGGTCCCGCCGACGGCGCAGACGAGCCCCGCCGCCGCGGCCCCGCCGACGGTTTCGAGCGGGTTCCTCCGCAGGACCTCGGCGCCGAGCAGTCGGTCCTCGGCGGAATGCTGCTGTCCAAGGACGCCATCGCCGACGTGATCGAGGCCCTGCAGCCCAGGGACTACTACCGCCCGGCCCACGAGACGATCCACCACGCGATCCTGCACCTGTACGGCCAGGGCGAGCCCGCCGACCCGATCACCGTTGCCGCCGAGCTCACCAAGCGCGGCGAGATCACCAAGATCGGCGGTGCCTCCTACCTGCACAGCCTGGTGCAGACGGTGCCCACGGCCGCGAACGCCGAGTACTACGCCGACATCGTCCACGAGCGCGCCGTGCTGCGGCGGCTGACCGAGGCGGGCACCCGCATCACCCAGCTCGGCTACGCGGGCGAAGGCGAACTCGACGAGATCAGGAGCGCCGCCGAGGCCGAGATCCTCGACGCGCTCAAGGGCCGGGAGCAGTCCGCCGGCTACGCCCCCGTCCGCGAGGACGTGCCCGCCTTCTGGGACCGGCTCGACGCCCGGATGAAGGGCACCGCGAAGATGACCGGCCTGCCCACCGGGTTCGCCGACCTCGACTCGCTGACCAACGGCTTCAGGCCCGGCCAGTTCATCGTCATCGGCGCCCGCCCCGCCATGGGCAAGTCCACCCTCGCCCTGGACTTCGCCCGCGCCGCCTCGGTCAAGCACGGCAAGACCAGCGCGTTTTTCTCGCTGGAGATGGGCCGCGAGGAGATCGCCAACCGTCTCTACAGCGCCGAGTGCATGGTCGCCCTGCACCACATCAACGCCGGAACGGTCACCGAGGACGACCTGAACCGCATGGTCCGGCGTACGCCGGACATCGAGGAGGCGCCCCTGATCGTGGACGACTCACCGAACCTGACCCTCATGGAGATCCGCTCGCGGGCCCGCCGCATCAAGCAGGCCCGGGGCCTGGACCTGCTGATCGTGGACTACCTGCAGCTGATGCAGTCCGGCGGCAGCCGCCGGGCGGAGAACCGCCAGCAGGAAGTCTCGGACATGTCCAGGAGCCTCAAGCTGCTGGCCAAGGAGCTGGAGATCCCGGTCATCGCGCTGTCCCAGCTCAACCGCGGCCCGGAGCAGCGCACCGAGAAGCGCCCGGTGATCTCCGACCTGCGCGAGTCCGGCTCGATCGAGCAGGACGCGGACATGGTGATGCTGCTGCACCGCGAGGACGCCTACGAGAAGGAGTCCCCGCGCGCCGGCGAGGCGGACATCATCGTGGCCAAGCACCGCAACGGCCCCACCGCGACGATCACGGTCGCCTTCCAGGGCCACTACTCGCGGTTCGTCGACATGGCCTCCGAAGCCCTCTGACGAAATCGAACGCGCATACGAATATGGCTCATCCTGTGCGGTGCCGCCCGGCGGCCCGCCAGGATGAGCCTCGCGACCGACCGGAGGGGAACCGATGACCAGCAGTGCCATGAGCGATCAGCCGCGCGAGGACCGGAAGCAGTACCACCAGATCGATCAGACAGACATCCCCGACGTGGTGGTGGTGCCCTCCTCCGTGATCAACGATCCCGAGGTCTCCCCGAACGACCTCGGCCTGTACGTCCGAGCCATGCACATGATCGGAATGCACTACGGCCCGTGCGATCTCGACGAGATCGTGACGCACATGACCGGCGGCCGGATGGGTCAGCGCGCCGACGGCAACGAGGCCGCCGTCCGCTCCGGCCTGCAGCGCCTGGCGGACGCCGGCCACTTGAGGATCACGTTCCCGGCCAGCACGCCCAAGCCGATCCGCTGAGCCCGCGACACTGACCGCGGCGGGTGGCAGGCTGCCGCCCGTCTCGTCACACAGACCGCCCCCGGCGCACTCCCGCGTCGGGGGCGTCGTACGTCCCGCCCCACCCCGTGCCGCTGTTAACGGGCCCTTGCGCCACCGCCAGGAGCTGATGGGTGCGGCCCGTACCGCACCCATCACCCCAGCTCACAGCACTTCTCCGCCCCATTCCCGCGCGGATGATCTTGACCCCCTCACGCTGGAAGCGGAGTCGTGACCGGAGCTGTGACGGCGGATGGCCGGAAAACAGCAGGTCATGACCCAGACAACACCCACCAGTAACTAGCGCAAGGGCCTGTTAATAGCCTGGAGGGAGGGGGGCGCGGCCCGTCACCCATTCGGGTGACGGGCCGCGCCGTGGGGCTGACGCTGGGGGAGAACGTGCAGGTCAATACCTAGAACGGAGCCCTTCGGGCACGACTTTCAAGGCCCCATCGGCAAGCCGATGGAACACAGACGCGCTTCGCGCGGCGACTTACAAGAGCGGGGCGGAGCGTCCCTGAGCGGCTCTCTGCGGCTCTCTGCGGCTCTCGGGTCATGATCGGCACTCCCCGGCGCCGACGCCGAGTTCGGCGCTCCTGGCCCCCTTCAGGTCCCGTCTCGGGCCCGTTCCGCCCCGCACCCTCGCCCCGGAACGGATCATCCATGCTGGTCAGCGCGGTTTTTCTGGTAGATCATCCGCATATGCGATCTTCTCTGTCCGCGATTCGCGGACGAGGGCCCCCGGGTGGCAGGCTGCCCGCCATGGCGACGAACGATCCCGAGGCCCGCGACCAGCTGCTGGAGGCAGCCGAGGAACTGCTGCTGAAGCGGTACGGCGACGGGCGCACCTTCCTCGACCCCGTCCGCGCGATGCACGCCGTACGCGCGGCCGCCGACGGCTACGGCGTGCCGGACGGCCAGGAGCGGCCCGAGGTGCCGGCCGGGGACGTGCTCGCCGCGCTCACCCAGCTCGACGAGGCCCGGGCGGCCCTCGACACCCTGGAGCGCGACCTGACCCACGCCGCACGCGCCCGCGGCGCGTCCTGGGAGGCGGTCGCGCACGCGCTCGGGCTGGCCTCGCGGTCCAGCGCCGAGAGCCGCTTCGTACGCCTGGAGCGCGCGGCCGCCACCTACCGCGGCGACCGCCACCCCGAGCTCCACCGTGCCGAACGGGCCCGCGACCGGATCGGCGCCGCCTGGTGCCGCGACAACGAGGCCCGCCTGCGCGCCGCCGTCTGGTCGTTGGCCTGCCTGAACGACGCGTGGCCGCAGCTGGCCAGCACCGCCCCCGCCGAGCAGCTGGTCACCTGGCACCGCGAGCTTGACGGGCCCGCGCTCGCCGAACGCCTGCGCGGCCTGCAGCTCATCCTCGGCTCCTACGGCCCGGAACTGCCCGCCGACAGTCCGGCGGCCGCCGCCCGCGACGAGGTCCGGCAGCTCCTGGACGAACTGCGCGACGCCCGGCACGGCGGTTAGGGGCATTGGGTCCAACAGGGCCAACGGGCGCTGAACAGGCATCCGGCCCGAAGACCGCCGCCGCCTGTCCCGGCCCGGCTACGCTCCCGGCCATGACCACCACGGCATTCCGGGTACCGGCCGCCGACACCGTCCGCGAGCTCGCCGCCTTCGTCCAGGCCCGCGCGGCGGAGGGCGAGCAGCTCCTGCTCCGGCGCGTCCCCGCCGAGCAGCACGACACCCCCGACTTCACCGAACTGCTGCGCATCCCGCGCGCCCTGGGCCTGGCCGCCGAGATCGCCGCGTACGAGCTGGAGGGCGAGCTCCTCGCCGACCGGCCCGACGCCGACGCGGTCCGGCTGCTGTGGCGGACCCTGCTGAACACCGCGCAGCCCTTCCACGCCCACCCGGACGTCCCGGCCGGCGCCCGCGAGGCGCTGGCCGCCGTCGACGGGATGTGACCTGGGGCCATGGCCGACGTGCCCGTGCACCCCGTGCTGTTCCTGCGGAAGGCGGCACTGTTCAGCTGGGAGCAGCACCGGCCGGGCGGGTGCCGCCGTGTGTGCCGCCTCTACCACTCCGGTGAGCTGACGTGCCTGGCGGCCGCCGAGCCGGGCCTGCTGCTGCGGGTGGTCTCGCCCGCCAGCGACCTCCAGGGCGCGGGCGACATCACCGACGCCCTGCCGCTGTGTGCCCCCTGCTATGCCGCCATCGCCCCGCTCGCCGAGCCGCCGCCCGGTTAGGCCCGTTGCCCCCAACAGGTCTAACCGTCGCTGGCCTGGTCTTCCTCGCCCTCCCGGCGGACAGGCCCGGCCAGCGCCTCGGACTCCTGCAGGAGCCGGTCCGCGGGGCCGAAGTCCCCCAGCTCGACCGCGAGCGCGGCCCGCACGAACGCGGTGAGCGTGATGCTCCCGTTCCGTACTTCGAAGGAGCGCAGCACCCCGCCCCCGTACGCAGGGACGTGCCGACAGCCCGCGTGTACGCAGTGCCCCTCGGCGGCCAGGGCGAGCCGCTTGAAGGCGTCGTTCTTCTCCTCGGTGAGCTGCGCGGGACAGCCCAGGTGATCCAGCGTGATCCGGATGTGGGCGGGCTTCTCGGGCGTGCGGATGGTGAGCCGCCCGCCGCCGGGCGTGACGTAGCGGCCGGGCGTCACCGGTGCGTACGGGTGGATCAGCGGCAGCTTCACCTCGGTCGCGTGCAGGACGGGCAGCCCGTCGTACTCGATGTACGGGCCTGCAGCGCCGCGGTGTTCGGTGCTCATGCGGTCCTCGTCTCGGTCGTGGGGTTGTCGTCGGCGGGCTCCTGGTCCTGGCCGTCGCGGTCGTCGGCGGGCCAGACGCCGAACGGGCCGGGCTGGCCGGGGCCGGTGGCGCCGAGCTGGGCAGCGCCGCCCTTGAGCCGGTGGTGGTCACGGATCACGGGCGTGGCTCTCCTGCGGTCGGCGTCGGGTACGGCGCCATGGTGGCCCCTCCCGATGGGCCGGCGGGTGAGATCCGGCTCGCGCGCGCACGCGTAGGACGGTCTCATGAGTCTCACGGGCGTTCCTTTTCGCAGGTCAGCGCCGTGCGTTCCGGTCTCACGGCGTTGGCCGGGACAGACCCTCGCGAGCGACCCTTGAAGGCGTGGCCCGCATTCGTTTCTGCGCCTCCTGCGGGGCCCGGCTGCCGAGGAGCGCGTCGGCCCGGCGCCGGTACTGCGACGACGTCTGCCGGGCCCAGGCTTACCGGGCCCGGCGGGCGTCCGACCGGATCATGACTCTCGCGATGATGTTGGGCGATGCGGAGTGGAACGACGACACCGGCATGATCAGGCTGCTGACCTGCCCGGAGTGCGGCCACATGACCTTCGCCGGCGGGCACCGCCGCCAGGACGCCGTGTACTGCTCCGGGCGCTGCAGATCGAGGGCGTGGCGCCGCCGTGCGGCCCGTCGCGCGAGGCGGCGAGCGTGACGTACAGGCGTCACAAAAACGGGCTCTACCGGCGGGTATGACGCCTTCACGTCACGCAGAAGCCCCGTCCGCGATTCACGGACGGGGCCGGGTTGGTCCTGTTGGGCCCAACGGGTCTACAGCGGGGCGAGGCGGGCGGCGCGGTCCAGGGCGCGCAGCAGCTCGGGCTCCCATCCGGCGCGCGGGGTGTCGTAGGCGAGCAGGCCGGAGGCTTCAAGGACGTCGAGCTGCACCTGGTGCTCGACGCCGAGCCGCCACGCCTCGCGCAGCACGTGCCGGGCCTCGTCGCGGGCGGCGCGTCCGCTCGTCGCGGTCGCCCGGGCGTCCGGGAGGGCGGCGAGCCGTCGGCCGGCCTTCTCCAAGCGGTCCATGAACTCGGCGGCCTTCTCGGCATCCGGGCGCGGCGGCACGAGGATGAGCTGGGGGGCGGCGACGCCGCGGCGCAGCTGCTCCATCCGCTCGGGCAGCGGCGTCCAGCCATCGGTCCCGGCCAGTTCGACGTTCACCTTGGCGACCGCCGCGGTGTACGCCCGTCCCGCGCCACGCGCCTGCAGGGTGGTGCCTGCGGGCCGGTACTCCGGTTCGACGTCCTCGGCCACGACGCCGCCGTGGTTGCCGCGCACGGACACCCACACGGCGGTGGCCCCGCCGGTGACGTCCGCCATCAGCAGGCGGCGGACCAGGAACCAGCGCTGCAGCGCGGCCCGCGTCGCCCGGCGCAGCGGGTAGACCTCGACGGAGACCGGGTCGTCCGGGCGGGAGTTCTGCGGCCGGCGCACGATGCGGACCTCTTCCAGGGCGGGGGAGAGGTCTTCCAGGCGCAGCGCGCACAGCTCGCCGACCCGGCATCCGGTGTCCAGGGTGACCGAGGACATCGCGAGCATCCGCACCCAGCGCGGGAAGCCCCGGGTGAGCAGGCCGCCCTCGGCGGTCCAGTGGGTGCGGCGGCCGATGTAGTCGGCGGCGGTCTGCAGGCTCTCGCGCATCCGCTCGCGCCGGGCGACGTCGACGGGCTCCTTGCGCGGCTGTTCCTCCTGCTCACGCAGGTGGGCGACCTCCAGGCCGAGCTCACGCTGCAGGAGCACCATCACGCCCGAGCGCACGTTCGCCGTGGCCTCGGCGGTCGGCCGGACCGGGCCCCGGTCGCGCAGCTCGCCGACGAGCGCGAGGGCCTCGTACCGCTTGAGGGAGTCCCGGTCGAACACGTCGGCCAGGTCGTCCTCGACAGTCAGCGGGTGGTCGGGGTGGTGGAGAGCCCTCACCAGTTCGCGGGCATGGGCGCGGATCTGCCGCGCGCGGGCCTCGGAGGGTGCCATCTCGCACACGGCGTTCACCGCCTCCTGGAGCTCGGGCAGTTCCTCCAGGACGTCCACTCGCTTCGTCACCCTGGGCACGGTAGCCACGTCCGCCCCGCCGTACCGCCCGAACACAGAATTAGACCCATTAGACCTAATGGACCTAACCGGGGCTGACGTGCATGGGAAAGGGCCCTGCCGGTTCGCCCGGCAGGGCCCTTGAGAGGTGTGGTCAGCGGACGGGCGGGCCCGTCTTGAGCTGCCTGTTCGGTCGGGGCGGGTAGCGGCGGCCGTCGTTGTGCTGCTCCTCGGCCTCCTCGACGGCGAGTTCGATCGCGGCCTCGACGAACGCCGAGAGCGACACAGGCGGGGTCTCGACGCCCGGGTCGCGCTGCAGGCCGACGACGGTGTCCCGCAGCCTCTCCAGCAGCTCGTTGCTGACGTACGCGGGGACCTTGGTCTTCCCGCCGGGCACCTGCTGGCCGCCGATCAGCTTGCCGAGGATGCTGCTGCCGCCGGTCGTCCGGCCGCCCGACCCGCCTTCCTTCGGACCGCTGCCGTTGTCGCCGAAGGGCTTCGGGCTCATGCTGCTGCTCCCTTCACGGGCAGGAGGAGACGGGCCAGCTGGTCGTAGTCGCTGGTCGTCGTGGCCTTGGGCTGCAGGGCGCGGACCGGCAGCCCGAAGTCGGCGGCCGCGGCGACCTGGACGTTGCGGCGGGCCGGGGCGATGATCGCCTCGGGGAAGTCGCGGCGCAGCGCGGCCCCGACGAGACCGGCGTACTTGCTCTGGTCGAACGACGTCATCACCGCGGCCGCCACCACCAGCTCCGGGTTCTCGTCTTCCTGGACGCGGCGGATCGTCTTGTGCAGGTCCTGGAGCGCCTTGCGGTCCAGCGCGCCGACCCTGAGCGGCACGACGACCTGGTCGGCGGCGATGAGGCCGTTGATGGACAGCTTCCCCAGGGCGGGCGGCGCGTCGATGATCGTGATGTCCACCGGCGCCTTGGACTTGCGGATCGCGGTGCGCAGACTGCCGTCCCGCGCGGCCCGCGGGTCGTACTCGGCGGTGGCCAGCTCCTCACCGCTGGGCACGATGTAGAGGCCCTGGACGGACGTCTCGTACGTCGCTTCGTCCAGCGGCTGCCTGCCGAAGAGGACGTCGGTCAGGGTGTGGCGGTCCTTCTCGGCGATGCCGTCGAAGCGGGGCAGCATCCACACGCCGGACAGGGAGGCTTCCTGCGGGTCGGCGTCGATCACGCGGACCGTGTAGCCCATGGCCACCCACGCGGCCGCCAGCTCGACGGCGGTCGTCGTCTTGCCCGCGCCGCCCTTCTGGTTCACGCACACGTAGACGCGGTGGCCGGTGAAGGTCGCGGGCACGGTCAGCTCGGGCGGGACGAACAGCTGCGCGCGCAGGTCGCGGCTGTAGTCGAGCTTGGCGAGGGCTGCCTCAACAACTTCCTTCTCGCGCCCCACCACGTCGATCAGGTCGTCGATGCGCCACTCGCTGACCACGTCCAGGCGGTCGGCGGTCTCGGGCAACGGGCCCAGGACGGTCAGGGACATGCGTTGCTCCTCATCGGCCGGCTTCCGGTCCTCCCGTGACGTTCACGCCCCTGACCGTACCGCCTGCGCCCTCCCGGGCCCTGGCCCCGCACCGATCCCGCCCCGTTCGGGGAAACCGCAGGACAGATGATGTTCGACCTGTTGCCCCCAATGGATCTAGACCTGTTGGGTCCAACAGGTCCGACCGGCCGCCGGCCTCTCGCACCCGCGCGCGTTGGAAGGCGCCCACAACGCGCGAAACCCCGCGCGACGGTAGCGGCGCGCGTCCGTACGGTCCGCCCGCATGAGACCTCGAAACCGCCGCCCCGGCCGCCCGTCCCTGCTCACCCCGGACCGCGTCGACGCCATCGCCCGGGCCGCGGCCGTCGGCGTCCCGACCGTGCTCGCCGCCGAGGGCGCGGGTGTCTCCCGGTCCACCATCGACCGGTGGATGGCCCGCGGCCGCGCCGCCGTCCAGGCCCGCGAGGACGGAGAACCCGCCGACGTCCGCGACGAGATGTTCGTGGAGCTGTTCCAGCGGGTTTCCTCCGCCCGGGCGCAGATGGCCGCCCGGGCCCTCACCCGGGTTCTGCAGGCGGGCGCCGGAAGCCTCGTCGTCGACGAACGCATACGGACGTGGACCGACCCGGTCACCGGAACCGAGATGACCGAGCGCCTCGTGCGCTACCTGCGGCCGGACTGGCGCGCGGCCGCCTGGTGGCTCACCCGGGTCTTCCCCGACCAGTACGGGCCGAACGCCATGAGCTTCGAGCAGCTGCTCGNNCCGACCAGCCCGCCGACGTCCCCGGCGACCCCCACCTTGCCGAACTCGCCGAACGCCTCGCCATCACCCTCGCCCGCCACGATCCCGAACTCCCCGCTCCCCTCCCTGCCTCCGCTCCCTGAAACTCCCGACTCCCCGTCACACCC
>NZ_LIQQ01000220.1 GCF_001418565.1 Streptomyces graminilatus
GGCCTCGTCCTCAAACGCCGGTCCGGATACTCCAGACGTACCACTCAGGAGTGATCACAGGTGAGCACCCTCGCCGCCCCCCTCGTTCTCCCTCGCGGGAATGTGTCCGTCCCCACCGAGGGGATGACGACTACACCCCGGAACCCCATCGCGGGCACGGTCTACACCGAGCCCCTGAGGGGTGTGCGGTGTATCCGGCTGTCCGTGATGACGGACGAGACCACCAGCCCCGAACGGCAGCGCGAAGCCGACGACATCGCGGCGGCAGCCCTCGGAATCGGCTTCGGCGAGGGTGACGCGCTCCGCGAAGCCGTCGGCCTGGACGTGAGCGCGTCCGCTTTCGGTCCCTTCGACCGTCCCCAGCTCGGCGAGTGGCTCGCCCGTCCCGACGAGTGCGACGCGCCTCAGTTACGGCCCTGCTAACGGCTGGCAGCACGGTTCATTTGCCGGTTTCCGGATCCCGAACCTTCGCCCGTCCCCACAGTTCCTCGCTGTGCTCCGCGAACCGGTCGAACATTCCTCCGTCACCCTGCTTTCGTAGGTGGAGCAGCGGGGAGTCGTGCCCGACGAGCCGGGCAAGGTGTGGCGTCACGAGTGCGTCATCGTCGAACCGGAACACGGAGAGGCTGACGTGGTTGATCGCGTCTTCCGGCGCGCTGAAGCGGGTCTCAAGGCCGTCCAGGGGCCCGAGGCGGTCAAGGTGCTCCAACGTGATTCTGATGCGCGTGGAGACCGTCAGGGCCACGTCCTCGACGATCTCGCGCTGTCGGGTCACTTCGCCCTCGGGGTCGCCCAACAGGAAGCGCACGCGGCACCCTGCCTCTGTCTTCCGGCGCACTGTTTCCAGGAAGGTGGGCACCTGGGTCCACAGGAAGTAGTTCGTGTATCCGGCGAAGAACAGATCGGTGTCGGCGTCGCTGACCAGGTCGCTCCATACCGTGGACGGGCAGGCGGAGCGGTACGGGTAGCTGTGGACTAGTTCACGGTCGTGTCCGCTCTTGATGCGGTCCTTGACTGCCTGCGGCCAGATCATCTCTTCGTCCACTCCCAACGCCCGGCAGGCGTCCTCTCGGTTACGTGCATGGGGTGTCAGTTCGGAGTCGGCCAGCCACCGTTCGACGGTCTTGCCGGACACACCGACGCGTACAGCAAGCTGACGCGGGGTGATTCCGGCGTCTGCCATAGCTGAGCGTAGGGCAGAGTTCAAGATGTCTCCCAGGGACGTTTGGGCCTTTTCTCGACCGTAGCGGCCAAAGGCCTAACTGTCCCTGGTTCGGGGCCGGATACGTCCTCAAGGGCACTTCAGGATCGCGGCATGACTGAGCCGAGGAGATACCCGTCCACGCCGGTTGAACTGCCGTTGCGCACGTACTTGGAGCCGACGCCCATTGAAGGCTGCGCCGGTTGTACCGAACTGGCCAACGTGCGGGACCGTGCGCGTGCCGGGGGCGACATGACGACCGTGACCGACTGCAACGTCTACTTGCGGCGGCACCCCGAGGGGCACTGATGACCACGGCTCCCGAGAAACTCCGCAGCGTTGCCAGAGAGCCGCCGTTCTCGGTCGCCGTGACCTACTGCGGGCTTTGTACCGGGCACCGGTCCATCTGGTGTGACGGGTGCTGCGGGTTCGGCGGGTGCCGGCTCTGCAAATGGACTGAGAAACGTCCCTGCCCCGTATGCGTTGGTGGCAGCGCAGAACCTGTCCGCTGGTGAAGCTCCGGCGTGCTGAGGACGGCCCGAGCAAGGCTCAGCGTGTCGGCAGCCCCGCCTTTGCGTCCCGCATCGTCGACGCATGGGCGGGGCCATGGCGACGAGCCGGCGCACGAGGCGTGCGCCCGTGAGGTGGCTGAGAAGACCGGGCTTGCCTACTTCCGGCCGGGCCGGTTGCTCCTGGTCGACTACGTCCCGCGCAACGAGGAGACCGGCGTCACCGAGGGATACAACCTCGTCTTCGACGGCGGGACCCTGCTGAGCACTGATGCCGTCACGCTGCCCGAGCCGGAGGACGGCAAGGAGCCGGACCTGACCGCCTACCGCTGGGTGCAGCCGCACACGCTGAACACCTTCACCGACCCGGACCAGGAAAGCCGCGTCCGCCGGGCACTCGCCGTTCTCGACGGCTTCGGGCCCGCGCAGTTCCTGTGCCAGGGCAAGTCGGTGACGGCGGACAACCGGTAAAGGGGAGAGAACACGTGGGAAGCGCGAAGCGGACCGTAGCGGCGGCACAGGCCGCCATCGCCCGGGACCGGCCGAACGGCACACCGCAGAACACCCAAAGGGCACTCGCGGACAGGCACATTCGCACACACACGCCGGAAAGCCTCTACCCCAACCCGGTGGACGAGGCCAGCGACACCGACCCAGCGCCGTAGCGGGGGTTCGAGCCGAGCCCCGTCCGTGCCTCTCCCAGACGCATTGGACGGGGCTTGCGCATGGTCTCGGCACCAGCATCTCGTCAGCTAGGTCCCGAGCCTCACCGACGACCAGGCGGCAAACATCGTCACCGCTGTAAGTCGTCGCTCAGCGACCGAACAGACACGGAAGCGCCCCGTTCGGCCATGTGCCGGGCGGAGCCGCTGCGGCCCTCCCACAGAATTACAGTAGATACGGACGCGTTGTCCTACTTCGTTTGATGCTTAGCGGTTCCGTTCTCGGGTGGCTGTCTGCGCTTTACTGTCGGGGAGAGCGCGGGTCGGTGTTGGCGGGGCTGAGGAGGGCGGCCGAGAACCCGTCGTGGCGCCGGCGCCACCGTTCAACGGCAGCCCTGGGGGAGTGGAACCGACCCAGTGGACCCCGTCTGGACCACGCCCCCGGAGTGGCACCCGCGCCAGGCACTCCGTACCCGCTCCGCGCCAGGTGAACGGGCCGTAGGCGGCGTGCCCGAGCGGCCAAAGCGAACCGTCTTGAAAAACCGTTCGGGCTAGGCCGGGCGGAGCCAGATTGTTGCCAAGGGAGGCAGCGTTGCGCGGATGCTTGTCGGGTGGCCGTGCCACGGGTGGGGGTCCGGTTTCAGGGGGGACTGGTTGTGGGTGGCTGATCCGCCGTAGCGGGACTCGTCCGTGTTGAGGGTCTCGTGCCAGGCCGGGACCGTGTCCGGGACTCCGATGCGGTAGTCCTCGCGGACGACCGGTGAGAAGTTGCTGATCGACAGGAGCGGGGTGCCCTCCGCGTCGTAGCGCATGAACGCGAAGACGTTGTCCTCCGCCGCGTCCCCGACCAGCCACTCGAAGCCCGAGGGGTGTGTGTCCTTCTGCCAGAGGGCCGGGGTCTCCGCATATACCTTGTTCAGGTCTCGGACCAGGTCGCGGACGCCTCTGTGGTCCGCCTCCGCCCCGTACGCCGGGTCCAGTAGCCACCAGTCGGGGCCGTGGGCCTCCGACCACTCCGCGCCTTGGGCGAACTCCTGGCCCATGAAGAGGAGTTGCTTGCCGGGGTGTGACCACATGAAGGCCAAGTAGGCGCGTTCTGTCGCCCGTTGCTGCCACCAGTCGCCCGGCATCTTTGATACCAACGACCGCTTGCCGTGGACCACCTCGTCGTGGGAGATCGGCAGGACGTAGTTCTCGCTGTACGCGTAGACCATCGAGAACGTCATCTCGTGGTGGTGGTGTTTGCGGTGGACCGGGTCGTGCTGGACGTAGCCCAGTGAGTCGTGCATCCAGCCCATGTTCCACTTCAGACCGAAGCCCAGGCCGCCGAAACCGCCCGGGCCCGTGTGGTGCGTGGCCCGGGTGACGCCGTCCCATGCCGTCGACTCCTCGGCGATCGTCACGACCCCCGGGACCCGCCGGTACACGGTGGCGTTCATCTCCTGGAGGAAGGCGACCGCGTCCAGGTTCTCCCGGCCGCCGTGCTCGTTCGGCGTCCACTGGCCCGGCTCGCGCGAGTAGTCCAGGTACAGCATCGAGGCGACCGCGTCGACCCGCAGCCCGTCTATGTGGAACTCCTCGCACCAGTAAACGGCGTTCGCCACAAGGAAGTTGCGGACCTCGCGGCGGCCGAAGTCGAACTCCAGGGTGCCCCAGTCGGGGTGGGCGGCCCGCAGCGGATCCGAGTGCTCGTACAGCGCGCGCCCGTCGAACTCGGCCAACGCCCAGTCGTCGCGCGGGAAGTGGGCCGGGACCCAGTCCATCAGTACGCCGATGCCCGCGCGGTGCAGGGCGTCTACCAAGTACTTGAAGTCGTCCGGGGTGCCTAGGCGGGCCGTGGGCGCGTAGAAGCCGGTGACCTGGTAGCCCCATGAGCCGCCGAAGGGGTGCTCCGCCACCGGCATCAGCTCCACGTGCGTGAAGCCCAGGTCACGTACGTAGGCGGGGAGTTGGGTAGCCAGTTGACGGTACGTCAGGCCCGGGCGCCAGCTCGCCAGATGGACCTCGTAGATCGACATCGGGGCCTCGTGCGCCGGGATCTGCGCCCGCCGCGCCAGCCACTCCCCGTCCTCCCATTCGTGACGTGAACTATGCACGATGGAAGACGTGTTGGGCGGAATCTCCGTCCGGCGGGCCATCGGGTCCGCGCGCTGTGTCTTCGAGCCGTCCGGGCGAGTGATCTCGAACTTGTACAGCTCACCCTCGCCGACGCCCGGCACGAACAGCTCCCACACCCCCGTGCCGCCCAGCGACCGCATCGGATACGCCGTACCGTCCCAGAAGTTGAAGCCCCCGATCACCCGGACGCCTTGCGCGTTCGGCGCCCAGACCGCGAAGCGGGTGCCGGTGACGCCCTGGTGGGTCATCGGCTCGGCGCCCAGCGCCTTCCACAGCTCCTCGTGCCGGCCCTCACCGATGAGATGCAGGTCCAGATCGCCGAGCGCGGGCAGCAGGCGGTACGCGTCCTCGGTCTCCTGCACCTGCTCCTCGTACGCGATGACCAGCCGGTACTCCGGGACGGCCCGTAGCGGTAGGGCGCCCGAGAAGAATCCGTCGCCGTCGTCGTGCAGGTCCGTCCGTAGATCTCCGGCCACGACTGTCACCGACAGGGCGTACGGCCGCAGCGCCCGGAAGGCGACCCCGCCCGGCAGCGGATGCGCGCCCAGGACGGAGTGCGGGTCGTGGTGCGTGCCGGCCAGCAGCCGTTCGCGGTCGGCCGCGTCCAGCGCGGGGGAGGGCAGCGGGGTGGTCTCCTGATTGTGGTCCTGATTCTGGTCCTGCTTCGTCGCGGCGGCTGTCTCCTTCGCCGCCCGCTTTGCCGCCTTCTTCCCGGGGTCCTTCTTCGCGGACGTCTTCTTCTTCGTGTTCTTCGAGCCGCTGGACGGGGAGTGCGGGGTCACGGGCGGGTGCCTTTCGAAGGTGAGGCCGGGGGGAAGTGGAGAGGGAGTGGGGGAGGGGGATTGCGTGGGGGTCAGCCCGGTGCGGCCAGGCGGCGGACCGCCGACATCGGTACCGGGAGCCAGTCCGGGCGGTGCCGGGCCTCGTACACCACCTCGTACACCGCCTTGTCCGTTTCGTACGCCCGCAGGAGCACCGTATCGG
>NZ_LIQQ01000221.1 GCF_001418565.1 Streptomyces graminilatus
CACGAAGAAACCCCCCGTTCCTGGCCGGAACGGGGGGTTTCTCCCTTCGCGGGCGGTCATTGACCCCCGAACGCACACACCCAACAGCTCTCTGCCCCTCTGTCTCGCTACTGTCTCTCTACTGCTCCAGCGAGTCCAGCGCCCCGAGCTGCGCCATCAGCCCCAGCCGGTCGTACTCCCACCAGCCCTCGACGATCTTCCCGTTCTCGTCGAACCGGTGGATGGTCATGCCGGTCATCGAGACCTTCTCGCCGCTGCTGGGAATCCCGAGGAAGTCGCCCCGCTGGGTGCCGTTCCATGTCCAGCGGGTGCAGACCCGGTCACCCTGGGCGATCTGGTCCAGCACGGTGAACGCGAAGTCGAAGCCCTCACGCCACATCTGGATCGTGCGCCGGGCCGCGTCCAGCCCGATGACATCCTGCTCGGCTGCCGGGTCGTGTTCGTGATAGTTCTCCACGAACAGGTCGTTGAGCGGAGGCAGTTCGCCCCTGATCGCGATCACCTCGAAGAACCGCCGCGAGGTCGCCGCGCACAACTGCTCGTCCCGCACCACGTCCAGATCCGTGAACGTCGGCATCTCGTCGCAGAGGGCGACCATCTCCCGGAAGATCCTGTCGGTCTCCGGAAGGTTCGAGTTCCGCATCGCCTCCTCGTACGACGGGAACTCCACGATCTCCACGAAGTGCGACGAGTCCGACAGATCCTTGCCGATCATCGTGTGCGTCGCGGACCGCTTTCCCTTGGTCTGCTCGACCCAGGTGTCCATCAGCCGGTTCATCTCGTCGAACCGACTGGTCTTGCAGTCAATCAGTTGTACGAATGTCATGGCGCCGCCTCCGGCCCCCCTGGGTCCGGTACCTCTCTCCATACTCCCACCGGAGTCGCGGCACCACCTCTTTCACACCGGCCCGTAACCGGGTCACTGAGGACCGTACTTCCGGCCCGTCTTCGACGAGATCCCGCCCAGCAGCGACCTGGGCGTCACCTTCACCACGCCCATCAGCGCCTTGTAACGCGGATCCGGAATCGACAGCGACTTGCCCCGGGCCAGATCGGCGAGCGCCGCCGCGACCAGTTTGTCCGCGTCCAGCCACATCCAGTTCGGGATGTTGTCCGTGCCCATCCCGGCCCGCTCGTGGAACTCCGTACGCACGAAACCGGGAGCCAGCGCCATCAGCCGCACCCCGCTGCCCGCCAGGTCCTTCGCCGCCCCCTGGGTGAACTGCACGACCCACGCCTTCGACGCCCCGTACGTACCCCGTGGCACGAAGGCGGCGACGGACGCCACATTGACGACACCCCCGCGCCTGCGCTCCCGCATGGCCTCGGTCGCCGCGCTGGTCAGCCGCAGCACGGCCTCGCAGTGCACCTTGAGCATGCGCAGCTCGTCCGCCATCGACACGTCGAGATAGCGGCCCTTGTTGCCGAAGCCGGCGTTGTTGACCAGCAGGTCGACGGGGTTCTTGCGGTCGCCGAGGCGAGCGGCCACCGCCTCGATGCCGGCGTCCGTCGCGAGGTCGGCGCTCAGCACCTCCGCCTCGATGCCGTGCCGGTCGTGCAGTTCGGTCGCCTGCTCGCCGAGCCGTTTGGCGTCCCGCGCCACCAGGACGAGATTGTGGCCGTCGGCCGCCAGCCGCCGCGCGAACGCGGCGCCGATTCCCGCGGTCGATCCCGTAATCAGAGCCGTTGTCATGGCGCAACATTAGTGACCCCGGCTGTGCGTGTCCGCCCCCCGCCCGCTCCCTCCCGATCGTGAAGTCCCTGTCTGGGGACCCGGCGTAATCCATGGTCAGCAGCCGTGCCGTTGCCACGCGTCAGCCGTACTTCCTCACATATTCGTGAGCGGCAGCCGTCGCCTCCGAATGCAGTGCCGCACCGGCCGCGAGCAGTTGGGGCATCAGTGCCCGCTCGGTGGTCAGCGCCCGGAAGTACAGGGCGACCGTCACGTCGTGGTCCGGCCGGTGCACGATGGCGACCGGGTCCCCCGCCCGTATCCCGCCCGGCTCGATCACCCGGAGATAGGCGCCCGGCGCACCCCGTTCCGTGAACCGCTTCACCCACCTTTTCTCACCCAGATGGCCCTGGAACGTCGCACAGGGGATCCGCCCGCTGGTGACCTCGAGGACCACCTCGGAACCGATCCGCCAACGCTCACCGATCAGGGCACCGGACACGTCCAGCCCCCGCGTGGTGATGTTCTCGCCGAACATCCCGTCGCTCAGCGGGCGGCCCAACTCGCGCTCCCAGTCGTCGAGATCCTCGCGTGCGACCGCGTACACCGCCTGTTCGTCGCCGCCGTGGTGCTCCTTCGAGCACACCGTGTCCCCGGCCAGACCGCTGCCGCCGATCCCCTTGGGCCCGGGCGCGGTCACCCGCACCGGTCCGTCCACCGGCCGCTTGTCGATGGCCGTGCCCTCCGGATGATCCGTGTACGGAACGGACCGAGCACGCCCCACGTTCACCGACAGCACCCGCATCACGGCACTCGCCCCCGTATTCGTCTTCGTCACTTCGCCCCCGCATTCATGACCACGACCACACGCTAAGTCAGTCTTGCCCAAAGCATCACCGCATTATTCGCCAACATCCCCAAGGATCACTTATGATCGGGAAATGATCGAAGCCCGTCATCTCCGCGTCCTGCGTGCCGTGGCCGCCACCGGCTCCTTCTCGGCGGCGGGCCGCGAACTGGGCTGCACCCAGCCCGCGGTGAGCCAGCAGATGAAAGCGCTGGAGGCCTCGGTCGGCACCCCGCTGCTCATCCGCGGAGGCCGGGAGATGCGCCTGACCCAGGCCGGCGAGGCTCTGGTGCGACACGCGGCGGGCATCCTGTCGGGGCTCACCGCGGCGGAGGAGGAGGTCGCCGCGATCGCCGGCCTGCGGGCGGGGCGGGTCCGGCTGGTCTCCTTCCCCAGCGGCAGCTCCACCCTCGTCCCTACCGCGCTCGCCGCCCTGCGCGCCGCCCACCCCGGCACCCGGGTCTCCCTGGAGGAGGCCGAACCCCCGCACTCCGTCGAACTGCTGCGCGACGGCGACTGCGACGTGGCCCTGGCCTTCCGGTACGAGGGCGCGGCCGACGCCGGTGAGTGGGACGACCTGGTGGTCCGCCCCCTCCTCACCGACCGGCTCGTCGGCCTCGTACCCGAGGGGCACCGGCTGTCCCGCGCGGAGTCGGTCGCCCTCGGTGAACTCGCCGCCGAATCGTGGATCGCCGGCTGCCCGCGCTGCCGGGGTCAGTTGGTCGAGGCCTGCGAGAACGCGGGCTTCACCCCGCGCATCGACTTCGCGACCGACGACTACCCCGCGGTGATCGGCCTGGTCGGCGCGGGTCTGGGTGTGGCGGTTCTGCCCCGGCTCGCCGTCGAGTCCGTACGGCCCAGGGGTGCGCGCACGGTGACGCTGGAGCCGGCGGTGCGGCGGGAGATCGTCGCGCTGACCCTGCCCGACCTGGCACAGGTGCCGGCGGTGGCGGCGACACTGGAGCATCTGGCGCGTGCGGCGGCGCGGGCCTGAGAAGGCCCCGGCCCCGGCCTCGACCCCGGTTCCGGCCCGGGTTCTGGTCCCGGTCGGGGAAGAAACGTTCCTTCAGTTGTTCGAACCGAGGTGCGCGCCGCCGGCCGACGCCGACACCAGCCGGTTGCGTGCCCGCCCCATCAGCTCTTCGCGCTCGTCCTCGGTCAGTCCGCCCCACACGCCGTAGGGCTCACGCACCGCCAGCGCGTGCGCCGCGCACTGCGCGCGGACCGGGCATCTCATGCAGACCTCCTTGGCCGAGTTCTCACGAGCGCTCCGTGCCGCACCGCGCTCTCCCTCGGGATGGAAGAAGAGCGAGCTGTCGACCCCGCGGCAGGCCGCGAGGAGCTGCCAGTCCCAGAGGTCCGCGTTCGGACCGGGAAGGCGGGAGAAGTCTGCCATTGCGTGTCCCCTTGT
This sequence comes from Streptomyces graminilatus, assembly GCF_001418565.1. Taxonomy (GTDB): domain Bacteria; phylum Actinomycetota; class Actinomycetes; order Streptomycetales; family Streptomycetaceae; genus Streptomyces; species Streptomyces graminilatus. Next base: position 3,931 of record NZ_LIQQ01000221.1, read on the forward strand.
TGCCGTTCTGGGCTGAGTTGGTGCCCCCGACCGTACAACTACGATCTAAGGAGATGAAAATATGACTCATTGCGAATCTAGCCTCAGACACCAATAAAAGGGAAGAAAAACGGCTAAATGGGGCATAGGTTGTGTTGAAACGTTGAGGGTCTGTTGCGCATGTCTGCACCGTGTGCGCGCCCTCACGTAGAGTGCCGAACACGACACACGGCCCCGTAACTCTTTCGAGTGACCGTCGTTGAGAGTGCGGAGGCGGTTGGAGGAACAAGCGCTCGGACGGGCGGCAGTACCCACTGCCGGGAAAATCGGTCGAGCGTCAACCGCACAGGTGACGATTAGTACCAGCCTGGAGGCTCAAGGTGACGCGCATCAGCTGCGGAGGGCGGCCATGACATCCGTCCTCGTCTGCGACGACTCCCCGCTTGCCCGAGAGGCGCTCCGCCGCGCGGTCGCGACCGTGCCCGGTGTAGAGCGCGTGACCACGGCGGCCAACGGCGAGGAAGTCCTCCGCCGCTGGGGTGCCGACCGTTCGGACCTGATTCTGATGGACGTACGCATGCCCGGTCTGGGCGGCGTCGAGACGGTCCGGCGGCTGCTGTCCGCCGACCCCGGAGCACGCATCATCATGCTCACCGTCGCCGAGGACCTGGACGGCGTGGCGCTCGCCGTCGCCGCCGGAGCCCGCGGCTATCTGCACAAGGACGCCTCGCGCGCCGAACTGCGGGCCACGGTGACGCAGGCGCTGGCCGACCCGACCTGGCGGCTCGCGCCGCGCCGGCTGCGCTCGGCCGAGATGGGCGCCGCGCCCACGCTCACCGCGCGCGAGATCCAGGTCCTGGAGGGCATGAGCCACGGCCGGTCCAACGCGGAGATCGGACGCGAACTGTTCCTCTCCGAGGACACGGTGAAGACGCACGCCAGGCGCCTGTTCAAGAAACTCGGCGCCTCGGACCGCGCGCACGCGGTGGCGCTCGGTTTCCGGTGGGGTCTGGTCCGCTAAGTGGACCTCGCCGGGGGTGAAGAAGTCCCCGCCTGCCGCACGGTGGGCGGGGCTCGCGAAACGGCCCGCCGGGTGCCCGCTGCTCGTTTCGCCGCGGATGCCGCATCCTTGAGGTGTGGAGTTCCTCGGGGACGAGTCGGACGAGCGGAAGGGGAGGGCGCAGGAGATGAGTTCCGGCGCACCTGCTCATAACGCTTCGGTGCACAACAGCGGACGCGGTGCCACGGAGAGAGCGACGCCAAGGCACCATGGTCCGATGCGCGACGACGAGGCGGCTTATGCCCATGGGGTGATTGGTGCGCTCGTCCACCGCGCCGTCGACGGGGACGAGCAGGCAACGCACGACCTGCTCGCCCATGTCCACCCCCTCGCGCTGCGCTACTGCCGCACCCGGCTGTCCCGACTTCCGGGCGACGCGCGCCACTTCGTGGAGGACCTGGCGCAGGAGGTCTGCGTCGCCGTACTCCTCGCCCTGCCCCGCTACCGCGACACCGGACGCCCGTTCGAGGCGTTCGTCTTCGCGATCGCCGCGCACAAGGTCGCCGACCTCCAGCGCGCCGCGATGCGCCACCCCGGCTCGACGGCGGTCCCCTCGGACGAGATGCCCGAACGCCCCGACGACTCGCTGGGCCCCGAGGAGCGCGCCCTTCTCAGCAGCGACGCCGAATGGGCCAAGAAACTCATGGCCAACCTCCCCGAGAACCAGCGCGAACTGCTCCTCCTGCGCATCGCCGTGGGCCTCACGGCGGAGGAGACGGGCCAGATGTTGGGAATGTCACCCGGCGCGGTGCGCGTGGCCCAGCATCGCGCGCTGAGCAGGCTCCGGGCGCTGGCGGAACAGTAGTCCTGGCCGCTGCCTGAACGGCCGGAGCGGCGATCCCGTACGAACGTACGAAGCCTGAGGGCACCTCGAATCGTGGAATTCGGGACCCGCGCTTCCCGTTAGCATGGACATCCGCACCGATCAAGGCTTTGGGGAAGGTGTCATGACTGCCAACGTCGACGGAGTGCCCGCCAAATTCGCGACACTCGGGCTGACCTACGACGACGTGCTGCTGCTGCCGGGCGCATCCGAAGTGCTCCCCAACGCGGTCGACACCTCGTCCCTCATCTCCCGCAACGTCCGTGTCAACATCCCGCTGCTCTCCGCGGCGATGGACAAGGTGACCGAGTCGCGCATGGCGATCGCCATGGCCCGGCAGGGCGGCGTGGGCGTACTGCACCGCAACCTGTCCATCGAGGACCAGGTCAACCAGGTCGACCTCGTGAAGCGCTCCGAGTCCGGCATGGTCACCGACCCGATCACCGTCCACCCCGACGCGACGCTGGCCGAGGCCGACGCGCTCTGCGCCAAGTTCCGCATCAGCGGCGTCCCGGTGACGGACGGCAGCGGCAAGCTCCTCGGCATCGTCACCAACCGCGACATGGCCTTCGAGACCGACCGCTCGCGGCAGGTCCGCGAGGTCATGACCCCGATGCCGCTGGTCACCGGCAAGGTCGGCACCACCGGCACCGAGGCCATGGAGCTGCTGCGCCGCCACAAGATCGAGAAGCTCCCCCTCGTCGACGACTCCGGTGTCCTCAAGGGCCTCATCACGGTCAAGGACTTCGTCAAGGCCGAGAAGTACCCCGGTGCCGCCAAGGACTCCGAGGGCCGGCTGATCGTCGGCGCGGCCGTCGGGGCCAGCCCCGAGGCGCTGGAGCGCGCCCAGGCGCTCGCCGAGGCGGGCGTGGACTTCCTGGTCGTCGACACCTCGCACGGGCACAACAGCAACGCCCTGAGCTGGATGTCGAAGATCAAGTCGAGCGTCCACGTCGACGTGATCGGCGGCAACGTGGCCACGCGCGACGGCGCCCAGGCCCTGATCGACGCGGGCGTCGACGGCATCAAGGTGGGCGTCGGCCCCGGCTCCATCTGCACCACCCGCGTGGTCGCCGGCATCGGCGTACCGCAGGTGACGGCCATCTATGAGGCGGCCCTCGCGGCCCGTGTCGCCGGAATCCCGGTGATCGGCGACGGCGGCCTGCAGTACTCCGGCGACATCGGCAAGGCCCTCGCCGCCGGCGCCGACTCCGTGATGCTGGGCAGCCTGCTGGCGGGCTGCGAGGAGTCCCCGGGCGAGCTGCAGTTCATCAACGGCAAGCAGTTCAAGTCGTACCGCGGCATGGGCTCGCTGGGCGCCATGCAGTCGCGCGGCCAGGCGAAGTCGTACTCCAAGGACCGCTACTTCCAGGCCGACGTCGGCTCCGACGACAAGCTGGTCCCCGAAGGCATCGAGGGCCAGGTGCCCTACCGCGGTCCGCTGGCCAACGTGCTGCACCAGCTCGTCGGCGGTCTGCGCCAGACGATGGGCTATGTCGGCGCCGCCACCGTCTCCGAGATGGAGACCAAGGGCCGCTTCGTCCGCATCACGTCGGCGGGTCTCAAGGAGAGCCACCCGCACGACATCCAGATGACGGTCGAGGCGCCCAACTACAGCCGCAAGTAGGCGCGAGCGGTAACCGGACGTGCGAGAGGCGGTCCCGGAGGTACTCCGGGACCGCCTTTGTCGTGCCCGTCGGGGATACTGGGAGGCGCACAACCAAGGATGGAAAGGCCACACACGTGACTGAGATCGAGATCGGGCGCGGCAAGCGCGGCCGTAGGGCGTACGCCTTCGACGACATCGCCGTCGTCCCCAGCCGTCGTACGCGCGACCCGAAGGAGGTCTCGATCGCCTGGCAGATCGACGCCTACCGCTTCGAGCTGCCCTTCCTGGCGGCACCCATGGACTCGGTCGTCTCCCCGGCCACCGCGATCCGCATCGGCGAGCTGGGCGGCCTCGGCGTCCTGAACCTCGAAGGCCTCTGGACGCGGTACGAGGACCCGCAGCCGCTGCTCGACGAGATCGCCGAGCTGGACGCGGACACCGCGACCCGCCGCCTCCAGGAGATCTACGCGGCCCCCATCAAGGAGGAGCTGATCGGCGCGCGCATCAAGGAGGTGCGCGACTCGGGTGTGGTCACCGCCGCCGCGCTCTCCCCGCAGCGCACGGCCCAGTTCTCCAAGGCCGTCGTCGACGCGGGCGTGGACATCTTCGTCATCCGCGGTACGACGGTCTCCGCGGAGCACGTCTCCGGCGCCGCCGAACCGCTGAACCTGAAGCAGTTCATCTACGAGCTGGACGTCCCGGTGATCGTCGGCGGCTGCGCCACGTACACCGCCGCCCTGCACCTGATGCGCACCGGCGCGGCCGGCGTGCTCGTCGGCTTCGGCGGCGGCGCCGCGCACACCACGCGCAACGTGCTGGGCATCCGGGTCCCGATGGCCACCGCGGTCGCCGACGTGGCCGCCGCCCGCCGCGACTACATGGACGAGTCCGGCGGCCGGTACGTGCACGTGATCGCGGACGGCGGTGTCGGCTGGTCCGGCGACCTCCCCAAGGCGATCGCCTGCGGTGCCGACGCCGTGATGATGGGCTCCCCGCTGGCCCGCGCCACGGACGCGCCCGGCAAGGGCCACCACTGGGGCATGGAGGCCGTCAACGAGGAGCTGCCGCGCGGCAAGAAGGTCGACCTCGGCACGGTCGGCACGATCGAGGAGGTCCTCGCGGGCCCCTCGCACATCCCGGACGGTTCGATGAACTTCTTCGGTGCCCTGCGCCGCGCGATGGCGACCACGGGGTACAGCGACCTGAAGGAGTTCCAGCGGGTCGAGGTTACGGTGGCGGACTCTACGCATATGCGGTAGCCCGTACGACGGCATTCGGGACCTGAAAAGGGGGCCGGTCACCTGCAGAGGTGACCGGCCCCCTTTTGGCTGCCCGGAGCGGGGGCGCGTGTTGCGGGGTGCGGGCGCGCGGTTGCGTTCGGGGCAGATACGGGCTGGTCAGGGGAGTCACCGACGTCAGTGTCCTTCTTGGCGACCCGTTCTCTGGGGCGCCCCCTTCCAAGGAGCACGATTCCGGACCCGATGACCCGGGGGCCCGGCCCCGAGCTCCAGTTGAACCGTCCACCGGGCTACTGGGCGGCGTCATGGAAGGGGGCGCGCTCATGGGCCGTCACCGCAAACCCACCCGCTGGGATCGCATTCGGCTTCGGCTGGTGAAGTTCCGGAGGAGGTGTCTTTCGTGGACCTACGGTTGGTGAGCGGCCACCCCTATAGAGACTAGGGGTGGACACTCGATCACCAACAGGAGCCTGCCGCAGTACCCGCTGCGGTGGGCTCCACCTGTTTCCACGGTACCGGCGCGGGGAGCCGCTTGCCACCACCCGTGGAGCCCGCCGCGCCCCACGCGCCCCCCTTCACAACCGATGCGCCGCCCCCGTAGGCGTGGCCCCCCGCGTGTCCAGCAGTAGCTGTGCCTTCACCGACAGGCCCTGGAGGTCGTACGTGCGGTGTTGCTGGAGGAGGATCGTCAGGTCCGCGTCCGCCGCCGCCTCGTAGAAGGAGTCCGCGCGCGGGAGGGGGCGGTCCAGGACGCTCCAGGACGGGACGTGCGGGTCGTGGTAGCTGACGGAGGCGCCCAGTTCCATCAGGCGGATGGCGATCTCCTGGGCGGGGGAGCCCTGTTGGTCGGCGAGGTCTGGTTTGTAGGTGACGCCCAGGAGGAGTACTCGGGCGCCCCGGGCTGATTTGCCGTGCTCGTTGAGGAGTGTGGCCGCGCGCTGGATGACGTACTGGGGCATGTGGTTGTTGACCTGCTGGGCGAGTTCCACCATGCGCAGGGTGCGGCCGGTGTGGCCGTGGAGGTCCTGGGGGACCGCGTGGCCGCCCACGCCGGGGCCGGGGCGGAAGGCCTGGAAGCCGAACGGCTTGGTCTCCGCGCAGCGGATGACGTCCCACAGGTCGACGCCCAGGTCGTGGCAGAGGACGGCCATCTCGTTGACGAGGGCGATGTTGACGTGCCGGAAGTTGGTCTCCAGGAGCTGGACCGTTTCCGCTTCCCGGGGTCCACGCGCGCGTACCACCTTGTCGGTGAGCCGCCCGTAGAAGGCGGCGGCCGACTCGGTGCAGGCGGGGGTGAGACCGCCGATGACCTTGGGGGTGTTGGCGGGGGTGAAGTCGCGGTTGCCGGGGTCGACGCGACTGGGGGAGTAGGCGAGGTGGAAGTCGCGGCCCGCGCGGAGGCCGGAGCCCTCTTCGAGGAGGGGCCGCAGGAACTCCTCCGTGGTGCCGGGGTGTACCGGTGACTCCAGGATCACCGTGGTGTGCGGGCGCAGCCGGGCGGCGAGGGTGCGGGCGGCTGCCTCCACCTGGCTGAGGTCCAGGGTGCCGTCGGCGCCGCGCGGGGTGGGCGCGCAGATGACGGCGGTGCGTACGCGGCCGAGCTCGGCGGGGCTGACGGCCGTCCGGAAGCCCCTGGAGAGCATCCGGCGCAGTTCGGCGGCCGTCAGGGAACCGGCCTCCGGCCCGGTCTTGTACCCGAGGGTGGGGATGCCGGCGGCCACGGCGGCCTGGGCCAGCGGCAGGCCGAGATGTCCGAGTCCGATGACGGCGAGGTCTGCGGGCATGCGTGGGCCGTCCTTCCCAGTAGCCGAAGCGGGACAGGTGCGCAAGCCCTGTGGACAGAACGAGCGAGCGCAATGTCAGACTAGGAGTAAATATGACCGATATGCGTGATTGGGTGGGCGAGTTTCCACAGGTGTTTCCGTGTCGGTTGTCCACAGGCTGAGGGCGGGTGGTGGCCGAAGTCGGGCAACCCGGTCAGAATTCGGGCAGGGGGATTCGGGCAGACGCAGTCGTACGGCGGAGCCACGGTCGGCCGGTCGTACGGAGGCGGCCGGCGTGACCGACAGCGGGAGGCAGCGATGAGGACAGCGGCACTGGGACCGGCACAGCGCGCCGAGTCACTGGCAGCGATGGCCGAGCGTGAGCTGGACGTGCTGGTGGTCGGTGCGGGTGTGGTCGGTGCGGGCACCGCGCTCGACTCCGTGACCCGTGGCCTGTCCACGGGTCTGGTGGAGGCCCGTGACTGGGCGTCGGGCACGTCGAGCAGATCCAGCAAGCTCATCCACGGCGGCCTGCGCTATCTGGAAATGCTCGACTTCGCCCTTGTGCGCGAGGCGTTGAAGGAACGCGGACTGCTGCTGGAGCGGCTCGCCCCGCACCTGGTGAAACCGGTGGCGTTCCTGTATCCGCTTCGGCACCAGGGCTGGGAGCGGCTGTACGCGGGTGCCGGCGTCGCGCTCTACGACGCCATGTCGATGGCCCGCGGGCACGGGCGGGGACTGCCGGCCCACCGTCATCTGAGCCGCCGTCACGCCCTGCGTGTCGCGCCCGCCCTGAAGAAGGACGCGCTGGTCGGAGCGTTGCAGTACTACGACGCGCAGATGGACGACGCCCGCTATGTGGCCACCCTCGTGCGTACGGCGGCGGCGTACGGCGCGAAGGTCGCCAACCGCGCGCGGGTGACCGGCTTTCTGCGGGAGGGCGAGCGGGTCGTCGGAGCCCGGGTGCGGGATGTCGAGGGCGGTGGGGAGTACGAGATCCGCGCGCGGCAGGTCGTCAACGCCACCGGGGTGTGGACCGACGACACCCAGGGGATGGTCGGCGAGCGTGGACAGTTCCACGTCCGGGCGTCCAAGGGCATCCATCTGGTCGTGCCCAAGGACCGGATCCACTCCACGACCGGGCTGATCCTGCGCACCGAGAAGTCCGTGCTGTTCGTGATCCCCTGGGGCCGGCACTGGATCGTCGGGACGACGGACACCGACTGGGACCTCGACAAGGCCCACCCGGCCGCGTCCAGCGCCGACATCGACTATCTGCTGGAACATGTGAACTCGGTGCTCGCCGTGCCGCTCACCAGGGACGACGTCCAGGGCGTGTACGCGGGGCTGCGACCCCTGCTCGCCGGTGAGTCCGACGCCACCAGCAAACTGTCGCGCGAGCACACCGTGGCGCATCCGGTGCCGGGGCTCGTGGTGGTGGCGGGCGGCAAGTACACGACGTACCGGGTGATGGCCAAGGACGCGGTCGACGCCGCTGTGCACGGGCTCGACCAGCGGGTCGCCGAGTGCGTGACGGAGGACGTGCCGCTGCTGGGCGCCGAGGGTTATCGCGCGCTGTGGAACTCCCGGGCGCGGACGGCCGCGCGCACCGGCCTCCATGTGGTGCGTGTGGAACACCTGTTGAACCGGTACGGCTCGCTGGCACAGGAGGTCCTCGACCTGATCGCCGCGGAACCCGCTCTCGGGGAGCCGCTACAGGCGGCGGAGGACTATCTGCGGGCGGAGATCGTGTACGCCGCCTCGCACGAGGGCGCGCGGCATCTGGACGACGTGCTGACGCGGCGGACCCGGATCTCGATCGAGACGTTCGACCGGGGGACGCGCAGTTCCCGGGAGGCGGCGGAGCTGATGGCGCCCGTCCTCGGCTGGGACGAGGACCAGATCGAGCGCGAGGTCGAGCACTACGACAAGCGGGTGGAGGCGGAGCGCGAGTCGCAGCGCCAGCCCGACGACCTGACGGCGGACGCCGCTCGGCTGGGTGCGCCGGACATCGTGCCGTTCTGACGCCCCCGCAACTACCGGGCGCGCACGGCGCGTTTCGCACCTCCGGTGTCCTCCTGGGGGCTCAGCGGCGGTTTCCCGGTGATTCCCCGGCAGTTTTCCGAAGGCTTGCCGGCCGTTTCCAGGCCACTTCTCGAACTCCTGCGCATCACTCGAACGAGTGTCGCGAGCTGGGATCTCTGCCCGGCACCCGTCCGTTCTACGGGGTGCGAGGGCAGAACTGGGCGGCGGGCGGGGCCGGTTCCAGGTCCGGTTCCGCGCTCAGGCCGTGTTCATTCGGGAAGGGGGAAAGACAGTGACAGCAGGTGGGACGGCGATTCGACTGCCTCATGCGGTCTCCCCCGCCGCGCGCCGCCGCCCCTCCCCAGGGGCACCCGGGGCATCGGCCGGTTGTCGGGTGAGGGACAATGGAGGCTCTGTCAGGGCGGGTTGCATGAGGGGACGCATGTCGGAGGCGGAGCGGGCGGGAGCATCCCGTGAGGACAGGAGTGAGCGTCTCCTCGCCGGGCGGTACCGGCTGGGAGGAGTCCTCGGCCGCGGCGGCATGGGCACCGTCTGGCGGGCGCAGGACGAGACTCTCGGCCGGACGGTCGCCGTCAAGGAGCTGCGGTTCCCGGGCAGCATCGACGAGGAGGAGAAGCGGCGCCTGATCACGCGGACGCTGCGCGAGGCCAAGGCGATCGCGCGGATCCGCAACAACAGCGCCGTGACCGTCTTCGACGTGGTCGAGGAGGACGACCGGCCGTGGATCGTCATGGAGCTCATCGAGGGCAAGTCGCTCGCCGAGGTCATCCGTGAGGACGGGCTGCTGGAGCCGCGGCGCGCGGCCGAGGTGGGCCTGGCGATTCTCGACGTGCTCCGGGCCGCGCACCGCGAGGGCATCCTGCACCGCGATGTGAAGCCGTCGAACGTGCTGATGTCCGAGGACGGCCGGGTCGTCCTCACCGACTTCGGTATCGCCCAGGTGGAGGGCGACCCGTCGATCACCTCGACCGGCATGCTCGTCGGCGCCCCCTCCTACATCTCGCCGGAGCGGGCCCGGGGACGCAAGCCCGGCCCTGCTGCCGACCTCTGGTCGCTCGGCGGCCTGTTGTACGCGTCGGTCGAAGGCGTGCCGCCGTACGACAAGGGGTCCGCGATCGCGACCCTGACCGCCGTGATGACGGAGCAGTTGGAGGAGCCGAAGAACGCGGGCCCGCTGCGGGACGTGATCTACGGCCTGCTCACCAAGGATCCCGACAAGCGGCTCGACGACGCCGGTGCGCGCTCGATGCTCAACGCGGTGATCCACGCGCCGCAGCGCGATTCGGCCGAGCCGGAGCCGGTGGATGTCACGAAGGTCGTGCCGTTGCCGCCCGTCCCCGGTGGGAGCAAGCGGGCGGACAAGGGCGCGGACAGCGGGAGTCCGGCCGACTCGGCCGCCGGGGCCAGGCGGGGCGAGGACGCCGGTGAGCGGTTCCGGGGAGCCTTCCGCTCCGCGAAGAAGGCGGCCGTGGCTGCCGGTGCGAGTGCCGGGGCGGGGGCGGCGGTGCGTACGAAGTCCGCCGACTCTGCCGGTACCAAGGGCTCTTCCGGGGGCGGAGGAGCGTCCGGGGCCGCCGCGAATGCGGAGACCACGATCTCCGGGCCTGCGGCTGCCGCCGGTGGGGCGGACGAGGCTGTGCGGAGCGGCGGTGCGAGGGAATCCGGCAAGCCGGCCGGGGGCGCCGCCCAGCGGCCCGTTGTTCCCGGTGCCCGGGACGGCCAGGCTCGGGACAGCCGGGCGCAGGGCGGCAACGCCGGTGCGGGTGCGCGTGGTTCGGGGTGGCCCGTGGTCCCGCCGCCGGATCTGCCGCCTCGGTCCGCGCCCAGGGCGCCGCTCACCGATGTGGTGCCCAAGCGCACGCTGGTGATCGTCGTGGTCGTCGTCGCGGTCATCGTGCTCGGCGTGGTGCTGGCCCTCGTGCTCGGGGGCGACAAGTCCACCGACGGTTCCGCGGGCGGTGCGAAGAGGGGCGATGACAAGGTGACGTCCGCGTCCTCCGCCTCCGCCAGGACCAAGAAGGACGAGAGGGACAAGAAGGGCAACGGGAAGGGCGCGGGCGAGGGCGCCCATGCCGACGGCGGGCAGAGCGCCGACGTCACGAAGGGCACCGGCACCGGCTCGGGCACGGCAGCGGGCTCGGGGAACTCGCCCAGGACGTCGGCGAGTGCGTCCGGTGGGTCCGCGGGTGTGTCCCCGTACATGAGTGGGCAGGGTTTCTCCATCGGACTGCCCGAAGGGTGGAAGTACGAGTCCACGGGTGCCGCGGGGGCCAGGTTCGCGGGGCCCGGCGGGCAGAAGCTGCTCGTCGGATGGACCAGTACGCCCAAGAGCGATCCCGTGGCGGACTGGACGAACCAGGAGCAGTACATGACGCGCTCGCAGTACGACCGGATCCGCATAGCGAAGGTGAACTACCGGGGCTGGAACACGGCCGACTGGGAGTTCACCTACACCGAGGGCGGGACGCGATATCGGTCGGTGGACCGGGGGTTCGTCGTCGACGACCAACTCGGATACGGGCTCATGTACACGGCGAAAGCGTCGAATTGGGACAGTGGGCTGCGCAAGGAGACATGGCGGACCTTCACGGAGACCTTCGAGCCGAAATCGTGATGCCCGCGCTTCCGAGTTGAGGCCGTGAGATCTCGAATCCCCTCTTTGCGAATTGCCTCCGGCACGTATCGTGAGTGGTTGCGGACCGTACGCGTGCAGAACGGGACGTATGGCGAACGGAATTGAGCAGCACGGCCGGCCGGGGGAGGCATCGTGGAGGAATACGCGGGGCGGGTACTCGCCGACCGCTACCGCCTGCCGCTGTTGCCGTCCGATGAGTTCGAACAGCCCGAGACGCGGGCCTTTGACACCTACAGCGGGCAGGAAGTCCTCGTCAGGCAGGTGCCGTTGCCCGAGGTCGTCGAGGCCGAGGTGCTTGACGCGAACGGGCTGCCGGACGGTTTCGTGGCGCGGGACGGGCGTCGGACACGGGGCGCCGCCACACGGTCCGAGGCCACCCGGCGACCCGCCGACCCGACGGTACGACGGGCCATAGAGGCCGCGCAGGCCGCCGCGTCCATCCCCGACCACCCACGGCTCGACCAGGTCTTCGACGTGTTCGCGCA
>NZ_LIQQ01000222.1 GCF_001418565.1 Streptomyces graminilatus
CGCCCCCGATCACCCCGACGCGTTCTGCGTGTACCAGGCAGGCGTCGCGTAGTCGATGGTGAACTCGCCCGTCATCTCGCTGGCGGACTCCGCGTCGGACTGGTCGTCGCCGGGTGTTGCCCAGCCCCCGCGGTTCCCGTCCCGATCGCCGTTCACAATTCCTCCTGGTGTGGTCGAGCACCCTCTTGCCGTGCTGAGCGACCATTTCTCGTCTGTGTTCGTCTCGTCCGAAGCCGGCATTTCGCGGGTCGTGCCCACGTCCTCCGGCGTCGGACGGTGGAGGTCGTCCGATCTGCCCGGCTTTCCCCCCGGTACACCGGCGCCCGGTCCCCGGGTTCCGGCGTCGCGCCGGGCCCAGCCTAATCACCACGACCCCTGCCCCGGCAGGCCCGTCCACCCCCCAGTGACCGTCCAATACGTCGCAGCCTGGCCGGAACCGGTCCCGTCCGTGCCCGAACCTCCCTCTCTGGTAAGAGAGTTGACAGGGCACTTCGCGGAAAACGCGCGCGAAAAAGAGGGGCGGGACCGGCGCACCGCACCGGTCCCGCCCCTCGATCCATCACCAAGGACGACTGCCATCACTCAGGACGACTGAGCGCGAACTACTCCACGTCCCCACCCGAATCGGTGCTCGCACCCGAGCCCGTACCGGAACCCGAGTCCGACGACGCGGCCTCGGCCGCCGCGAGGCCGCCGTTGAGTTCAGTCGGCTCCAGATCGAACTCCCCGTCGCGCGCCCCGAGCACGAACGCCGTCCACTCCGCCTCCGTGTAACGGAGGACGGTGTCATGGTCCAGGGAGGACCGCATGGCCACCGCGCCCTCGGGCAGGTAGGCGATCTCGACCCGCTCCTCGTGCTCCTCCGTGCCGGGGGCGCTGTGCCACTCGACGCCCGAGATGTCGAGGGAGTACAGCTCGTCCCGCTCCCGCTCCTTGCGCGCCTTGACGTCCTCGTCCTGCGCGGCCGTGGTGTCCTGAGTGCCCTGTGCCTCCGCCATGGCGAAGCGACCCCTTCCCGACGTACGTCATATGACTGCTGACTACCTGCTGCTGACCACTGACTACTGCCGACCACCGCGGTACGACTACCGCGAATGTCGCGGTACGTGACGACGATCTACATCTACGTACTCACCCTAGTGGCCGAGCCCCCGCCGCCCCCACTGTTTGCACACCACGGCGAAGACGGCCGCTGCCTGCTGCTATCCTGGGCGACGGCCGTTTGTGTACGCACCCCTGGAGTCAGCGACTCCGGAGGCCGCGCTCAGCGGATTCCCGCCTCCCGAGTTACAGAAGCTCCCCTGAGAAGTGGACCAGGGGCACTCGGTGGCTACTACAAAGACTACGAGGAGCACGCGTGTCGCTCGACGCCGCAGTGAAGAAGCAGCTTATTTCCGAGTTCGGTACCAAGGAGGGCGACACCGGCTCCCCCGAGGTCCAGGTCGCGATGCTCTCGCGCCGTATCGCGGACCTGACCGAGCACCTCAAGACGCACAAGCACGACCACCACTCCCGTCGTGGTCTGCTGATCCTCGTCGGTCAGCGTCGCCGCCTTCTCCAGTACCTGGCCAAGAAGGACATCCAGCGCTTCCGTGCGCTGGTCGACCGCCTCGGCATCCGCCGCGGTGCGGCCGGCGCCAAGTAAGACGCTGTGAGAGGGAGCGGTTCCCACTTTAGGGGGCCGCTCCCTTTGCCGTACGTGCGGAAACGTGCGGAGTGTCACCACCTCTTTGTAGTGTGGTAGCACAACGCAATACGCAGGACATACACGCAGGACAGAACAGAACAGACACGAGGAGAAGTGCACCTCGCCGCCGCCGGTCCTCGGTAGTGGCCCCCGGGAACCGACTCCCGGGTGCTTCGATCGAAGACCGGCCCGCAATCTGAAGGCGCGCTTCTCCGACCCCACGTCCCTCTGCCACACGGGCAGGACGGGACAAAAGACGAAAAAGTATCGGAGAAAACGCTAGTGGAGAACGAGACCCACTACGCCGAGGCCGTCATTGACAACGGTTCCTTCGGCACCCGCACCATCCGCTTCGAGACGGGCCGCCTGGCCAAGCAGGCCGCCGGCTCCGCCGTGGCGTACCTGGACGACGACACCATGGTGCTGTCGGCCACCACCGCCTCCAAGAACCCCAAGGACCAGCTCGACTTCTTCCCCCTCACGGTGGACGTCGAGGAGCGCCAGTACGCGGCCGGAAAGATCCCCGGTTCCTTCTTCCGTCGTGAGGGCCGGCCCTCCGAGGACGCGATCCTCACCTGCCGCCTCATCGACCGCCCGCTGCGCCCGTCCTTCAAGAAGGGCCTGCGCAACGAGATCCAGGTCGTCGCCACGATCATGGCGCTCAACCCGGACCACCTGTACGACGTCGTGGCGATCAACGCCGCCTCCGCGTCCACGCAGCTCGCCGGTCTGCCCTTCTCCGGCCCGATCGGCGGCGTCCGCGTCGCGCTGATCAACGGCCAGTGGGTCGCGTTCCCGACGCACACCGAGCTCGAGGACGCCGTCTTCGACATGGTCGTCGCCGGTCGCGTCCTGGAGGACGGCGACGTCGCGATCATGATGGTCGAGGCCGAGGCCACCGAGAAGACCATCACGCTGATCGCGGGCGGCGCCGAGGCGCCGACCGAGGAGGTCGTCGCGGCCGGTCTGGACGCCGCGAAGCCCTTCATCAAGGTCCTCTGCAAGGCCCAGGCCGACCTCGCCGCCAAGGCCGCCAAGCCCACCGGCGAGTTCCCGGTCTTCCTCGACTACCAGGACGACGTCCTGGAGGCGCTCACCGCCGCCGTCAAGAGCGAGCTCTCCCAGGCGCTCACCATCGCGGGCAAGCAGGACCGCGAGGCCGAGCTCGACCGCGTCAAGGGCCTCGCCGCCGAGAAGCTGCTCCCGCAGTTCGAGGGCCGCGAGAAGGAGATCAGCGCCGCCTACCGCTCGCTGACCAAGTCCCTCGTGCGTGAGCGCGTCATCAAGGACAAGGTCCGCATCGACGGCCGTGGCGTCACGGACATCCGTACGCTCGCCGCCGAGGTCGAGGCCATCCCGCGCGTGCACGGCTCGGCGCTGTTCGAGCGTGGCGAGACCCAGATCCTGGGCGTCACCACCCTCAACATGCTCCGCATGGAGCAGCAGCTCGACACCCTCTCCCCGGTGACGCGCAAGCGCTACATGCACAACTACAACTTCCCGCCGTACTCCGTCGGCGAGACCGGCCGCGTCGGCTCCCCGAAGCGCCGCGAGATCGGCCACGGCGCGCTCGCCGAGCGCGCGATCGTGCCGGTCCTGCCCTCGCGCGAGGACTTCCCGTACGCGATCCGTCAGGTGTCCGAGGCCCTCGGCTCCAACGGCTCGACGTCCATGGGCTCGGTCTGCGCCTCCACCATGTCGCTGCTGAACGCCGGTGTGCCGCTCAAGGCCCCCGTCGCCGGTATCGCCATGGGCCTGATCTCCCAGGAGATCAAGGGCGAGACGCACTACGTCGCCCTCACCGACATCCTCGGTGCGGAGGACGCCTTCGGCGACATGGACTTCAAGGTCGCCGGCACCAAGGAGTTCGTGACCGCCCTCCAGCTCGACACCAAGCTGGACGGCATCCCCGCCTCCGTCCTGGCCGCCGCTCTCAAGCAGGCCCGCGACGCCCGCCTCCACATCCTCGACGTGATGATGGAAGCGATCGACACGCCGGACGAGATGTCCCCCAACGCCCCGCGGATCATCACTGTCAAGATCCCCGTGGACAAGATCGGTGAGGTCATCGGCCCCAAGGGCAAGATGATCAACCAGATCCAGGAGGACACCGGCGCCGAGATCACGATCGAGGACGACGGCACCATCTACATCGGTGCCCAGGTCGGCTCGCAGGCCGAGGCGGCCCGCGCGACGATCAACTCGATCGCCAACCCGACCATGCCGGAGGTCGGCGAGCGCTACCTGGGTACGGTCGTGAAGACGACCACCTTCGGCGCGTTCGTGTCGCTGCTCCCGGGCAAGGACGGTCTGCTGCACATCTCGCAGATCCGCAAGCTCGCCGGTGGCAAGCGCGTGGAGAACGTCGAGGACGTCGTGGCCGTCGGCTCCAAGGTCCAGGTCGAGATCGCCGAGATCGACTCCCGCGGCAAGCTGTCGCTCATCCCCGTCATCGAGGGTGAAGAGAACGCCGAGGACGACAAGAAGGACGACGACGACAAGTGACGTCGAGCAGCTCCACGGCGACGGCCCGCACCTCCTCGGAGGCGCGGGCCGTCGCCCGTACGCAAACCCTGATCAAGGGCACCAACGGCATCGGCACGGTCCGTAAGACCACCCTCCCCGGCGGCCTGCGCATCGTCACCGAGACCCTGCCGTCGGTCCGCTCCGCGACCTTCGGCATCTGGGCCCACGTCGGCTCCCGCGACGAGACGCCGGCCCTGAACGGCGCCACGCACTACCTGGAGCACCTGCTCTTCAAGGGCACCACGCGCAGGTCGGCGCTGGACATCTCCTCCGCGATCGACGCGGTCGGCGGCGAGATGAACGCGTTCACGGCGAAGGAGTACACGTGCTACTACGCGCGCGTGCTCGACACCGACCTCCCGCTCGCCATCGACGTCGTCTGCGACATGCTCACGGGCTCCCTGATCCTCGAAGAGGACGTCAACGTCGAGCGCGGCGCCATCCTCGAAGAGATCGCGATGACGGAGGACGACCCGGGCGACTGCGTGCACGACCTGTTCGCGCACACCATGCTCGGCGACACCCCCCTCGGCCGCCCGGTCCTCGGCACGGTCGACACGGTCAACGCCCTCACCGCGGACCGCATCCGCCGCTTCTACAAGAAGCACTACGACCCGACCCACCTCGTCGTCGCGGCGGCCGGCAACATCGACCACAACAAGGTCGTACGCCAGGTCCGCGCGGCCTTCGAGAAGGCGGGCGCCCTCAAGAAGACCGACGCCACCCCGATCGCCCCGCGCGACGGCAGCCGCGCCATCCGCACGGCCGGCCGCGTCGAACTCCTCGGCCGCAAGACCGAGCAGGCCCACGTCGTCCTCGGCATGCCGGGCCTCGCCCGCACCGACGAGCGCCGCTGGGCACTGGGCGTGCTCAACACGGCCCTCGGCGGCGGCATGTCGTCCCGCCTCTTCCAGGAGGTCCGGGAGAAGCGCGGTCTCGCGTACAGCGTGTACTCGTACACGTCCGGGTTCGCCGACTGCGGCCTCTTCGGCGTGTACGCGGGCTGCAGGCCCTCACAGGTCCACGACGTCCTGAAGATCTGCCGCGACGAACTCGACCACGTCGCCGAGCACGGCCTCTCCGACGAGGAGATCGGCCGCGCCATCGGCCAGTTGCGCGGTTCGACCGTCCTCGGCCTGGAGGACACCGGCGCGCTGATGAACCGTATCGGCAAGAGCGAACTGTGCTGGGGCGACCAGATGTCCGTGGACGACATGCTGGCCCGGATCGCCGAGGTCACCCCGGACGCGGTCCGTGAGGTCGCCCGCGACATCCTGGGACAGCGCCCGTCGCTCGCGGTCATCGGCCCGCTCAAGGACAAGCAGGCGGCCCGTCTGCAGGAGACGGTCGCCTGACAGCCGTATCCGCTCCGCTCCACACCCGCTACCCGTCCGGTAAGGAAGCAAAAACATGAGCAAGCTGCGCGTGGCCGTCCTCGGCGCCAACGGCCGTATCGGTGCCGAGGCGGTACGGGCCGTCGAGGCCGCCGAGGACATGGAACTGGTCGCCGCCCTCGGCCGGGGCGACAAGCTGGACACGCTCGTCGACACCGGCGCCCAGGTCGCGGTCGAGCTGACCACCCCCGACTCGGTGATGGCCAACCTCGACTTCTGCGTGGGCCACGGCATCCACGCGGTCGTCGGCACCACCGGCTGGACCGACGAACGCCTCGCGCGGCTCACCGGCTGGCTGGACCGGTCCCCGGAGACGGGCGTGCTCATCGCACCCAACTTCTCCATCGGGGCCGTACTGACCATGAAGTTCGCGCAGATCGCCGCGCCCTACTTCGAGTCGGTCGAGGTCATCGAGCTGCACCACCCGAACAAGGTGGACGCGCCCAGCGGCACCGCGACACGTACGGCACAGCTCATCGCCGAGGCCCGGGCCAAGGCGGGCTCGGCACCCGCACCGGACGCCACGGCGACCGGGCTGGACGGCGCCCGGGGCGCGGACGTCGACGGGGTGCCCGTGCACTCCGTGCGCCTGCGCGGGCTCCTGGCCCACCAGGAGGTCCTGCTGGGCGGCGAGGGCGAGACACTGACCGTCCGCCACGACTCGCTCCACCACAGCAGCTTCATGCCGGGCATCCTGCTCGGCGCACGGCGCGTCGTGGACACCCCGGGCCTCACCTTCGGCCTGGAACACTTCCTCGACCTCGGCTGAGGGACGTCATGCGCGCGAAACTCTCCTACGCCCTCACGGCCGCCGTCCTGGTCTTCTACTTCGTCCTGGTCGGCAGCCGCGGGGTCATGCTCATCCAGGCCGGCACGCTCCTGACCGTCACCTTCGGCGTGGCGGTCCTGATTCTGCCCGGGATCGGCGTCTGGTTCCTCTGGAAGAACACGCAGTTCGTCCGGAACGCCAACCGCCTCGCCGCCGAACTGGAGGCCGAGGGCGGCCTGCCCGCCGACGAGTTGAGGCGCACCCCGAGCGGCCGGGTCGACCGCGACTCGGCCGACGAGGTCTTCACCAGACGCAAGGCCGAGACGGAGTCGGCCCCCGACGACTGGCGCAACTGGTTCCGCCTCGCCGTCGCCTACCACGACGCCCGCGACACACCCCGCGCCCGCAAGGCGATGCAACGCGCGATCGCCCTGCACGCCGGCAAGTCACCCGCCCAGCAGGCCTGACAACAGGTCCGGTGTCTAACCTCGCCCGAACTCCGCGGCCCACACCTCCACGTTGTCCGCGGCCCGGTCGAACGCCTCCGTACGGCCCAGGAAGTCGGCGCTGTGCGTGGTCAGCAGCGGTGCCAGGGCGCCGGCGGCCCGGTCCCGCCGTACGAGGATCAGGGCCTGCCCCTGCACGGTGCGCGGCAGCGCGAGCCAGCGCACCGGCTGCTGCACCGTCCGTACGGCGACGACCTTCTCCCAGCGCGTCGTCCGCGTACCGAGGAAGCCCACCCTGCGCAGCCCGTGCGCACTCACCCACACGCCGGTGCGCAGCAGACGCAGTGCCACGGCGATGACGACCAGCGCCCCGCCGAGACACGCCGCACCGCCCGCGAACTCCCCGGTGGCCGCGATGATGACCGCCGCGACCAGCACGTACGAGGCGAGCAGCAGCAGAAGCGCCGCCGTACCCACCCGCCAGGGGCCGGGCCGGTAGGGGCGCCGCCAGCGGTCGCGGTCGTCGAACGGCAGCGCGTGACCGGCCCTGGCCTCGGCGGAGGCGTGGTCGGCCGTCAGGAAGGGCAGGGGCACGGCTGGTCCTCACTCACATCCAGGTGCGGGCAGTGCCCGGTGAGGCTATACAGCCGACCGGCCGGTCACCAGCCCTGGACGCCCCAAATGGTGCCCGATTTCACCGAATTAACTCCATGACGATGGTGAACGTCCCGTTTGGCGGGTCGTAGAGTGGCGTCGCCAAACGCCGATTGCCGCGATGGGAAGGACCCCCCGGACCGTGAGCCCCACCCCCGACGACGAGTTCAAGATCGACCTGCGCAGCGAGGTGACCGTCGAGCTGGTCAAACACAGCGCGGCCGACTCCGACGTGCTGTTCGCCGCCCGTGTGTCGACCGTCGGGGAGCAGTCCCTGGACGAGCTGGGCAAGGACCCGGAGCGCTCGACGGGCCTGATCAACTTCCTCATGCGCGACCGGCACGGCAGCCCGTTCGAGCACAATTCCATGACGTTCTTCATCAGCGCCCCGATCTTCGTCTTCCGCGAGTTCATGCGGCACCGCGTGGGGTGGTCGTACAACGAGGAGTCCGGCCGCTACCGCGAGCTGCAGCCCGTGTTCTACGTGCCGGACACCTCGCGCAAGCTCGTCCAGCAGGGGCGACCGGGCAAGTACGTGTTCGTCGAGGGCACTCCTGAGCAGCACGAACTCGTGGCGCGCACCATGGAGGACTCGTACCGCCAGGCATACCGGGCCTACCAGGAGATGCTCGCGCAGGGCGTCGCCCGTGAGGTCGCCCGCGCGGTCCTCCCGGTCGGCCTGTTCTCGTCGATGTACGCCACCTGCAACGCGCGCTCCCTGATGCACTTCCTCGGCCTGCGCACGCAGCACGAGCTGGCGAAGGTGCCGTCGTTCCCGCAGCGGGAGATCGAGATGGTCGGCGAGAAGATGGAGGCGGAGTGGGCGCGTCTCATGCCGCTGACCCACGCGGCCTTCAACGCCAACGGCCGGGTGGCGCCGTAAGGCAGACGTACGCGTGTTTCGCCACCGGGCACAGATGTACGGATCAGCCTCGCGAAGTGTCCGTATTGCGGTATTTCGAGAGGTTCATCTAGCCTGATCAAACGGACCCGGCACTGCTTGAACCCCCGAGCAGGCAGTGCCGGGCTCCGTCTTTGTCATGATTTTTCCCGCACCCCTAGGGCAGACCACGCCCTGAGCAGCGAGTAGCGTGGTACCCATGGCTCCGACCTCCACTCCGCAGACCCCCTTCGGGCGGGTCCTCACCGCCATGGTCACGCCGTTCACGGCGGACGGCGGGCTCGACCTCGACGGCGCGCAGCGGCTCGCCACCCACCTGGTGGACGCAGGCAATGACGGCCTGGTCATCAACGGCACCACCGGCGAGTCGCCGACCACCAGCGACGCGGAGAAATCGGATCTCGTACGAGCCGTACTGGAGGCGGTCGGCGACCGCGCCCACATCATCGCGGGCGTCGGCACGAACGACACCCACCACAGCATCGAACTGGCCCGCGCGGCGGAGAAGACCGGCGCCCACGGCCTCCTGACGGTGACGCCGTACTACAACAAGCCCCCACAGGAGGGCCTGTACCGGCACTTCGCGGCCATCGCCGACGCCACCGAACTCCCGGTCATGCTGTACGACATCCCCGGCCGCAGCGGCGTCCCGATCAGCACCGAGACCATCGTCCGGCTCGCCGAGCACCCCCGGATCGTCGCCAACAAGGACGCCAAGGGCGACCTCGGCCGCGCCAGCTGGGCCATCGCCCGCTCAGGCCTCGCCTGGTACTCCGGCGACGACATGCTGAACCTGCCGCTGCTCTCCGTGGGCGCGGTCGGCTTCGTCTCGGTCGTCGGCCATGTCGTCACACCCGAGCTGCGAACCCTCGTCGAGGCGTACGTCTCCGGCGAGGTCCAGAAGGCCACCGAGATCCACCAGAAGCTGCTCCCGGTCTTCACCGGCATGTTCCGCACCCAGGGCGTCATGACCACCAAGGCCGCGCTCACCCTCCAGGGCCTGCCCGCCGGACCGCTGCGCGCCCCCATGGTCGAACTGTCCGCCGACGAGGTCGCCCAGCTCAAGATCGATCTTGCCGCCGGCGGGGTAGAGCTCTGACAACAGACTTCACAACTGAATACGCGGGACATCCGTGTCCGCAGTCCACATCCAACAACTGCTTTTGCACGAACGTCATGCGCGCCACGTGCCTTGCCGGTACGTGGCGCGTGTGGTGAGGAGAGTCTTTTGAGTCATCCGCATCCTGAACTCGGCGCCCCGCCGAAGCTCCCGAAGGGCGGCCTGCGGGTCACCCCACTGGGCGGCCTCGGCGAGATCGGCCGCAACATGACCGTCTTCGAGTACGACGGCCGCCTGCTGATCGTCGACTGCGGCGTCCTCTTCCCCGAGGAGGAGCAGCCCGGAATCGACCTGATCCTGCCGGACTTCACGTCCATCAGGGACCGCCTCGACGACATCGAGGGCATCGTCCTCACGCACGGCCACGAGGACCACATCGGCGCCGTCCCGTACCTCCTGCGGGAGAAGCCGGACATCCCGCTGATCGGCTCCAAGCTGACCCTCGCGTTCATCGAGGCCAAGCTCCAGGAACACCGCATCCGCCCCTACACCCTTGAGGTGACGGAGGGGAACCGCGAGCGCATCGGCCCCTTCGACTGCGAGTTCATCGCGGTCAACCACTCCATCCCGGACGCTCTCGCGGTCGCCATCCGCACCCCCGCCGGCATGGTCGTCCACACGGGCGACTTCAAGATGGACCAGCTCCCGCTGGACGGCCGCCTCACGGACCTGCACGCCTTCGCGCGGCTGAGCGAGGAGGGCATCGACCTTCTCCTCTCCGACTCGACGAACGCCGAGGTCCCGGGTTTCGTTCCGCCCGAGCGCGACATCTCGAACGTGCTGCGCCAGGTCTTCGCGGGCGCCGGCAAGCGGGTCATCGTGGCGAGCTTCGCCAGCCACATCCACCGCATCCAGCAGATCCTGGACGCGGCCCACGAGTACGGCCGCCGGGTCGCCTTCGTCGGCCGCTCGATGGTCCGGAACATGGGCATCGCCCGCGACCTTGGCTATCTCAAGGTGCCGCCGGGCCTGGTGGTGGACGTCAAGACCCTCGACGATCTGCCGGACCACCAGGTCGTACTGGTCTGTACGGGCTCGCAGGGTGAGCCGATGGCCGCGCTGTCCCGCATGGCCAACAGGGACCACCAGATCCGCATCGTGCAGGGCGACACGGTGATCCTGGCGTCGTCCCTGATCCCCGGCAACGAGAACGCGGTGTACCGCGTCATCAACGGCCTGACCCGCTGGGGCGCCCATGTCGTGCACAAGGGCAACGCCAAGGTGCATGTCTCCGGCCATGCTTCGGCCGGCGAGCTCCTGTACTTCTACAACATCTGCAAGCCGCGCAACCTGATGCCGGTGCACGGCGAATGGCGCCATCTGCGGGCCAACGCCGAACTGGGCGCCATGACGGGCGTCCCGCACGACCGGATCGTCATCGCCGAGGACGGTGTGGTCGTCGACCTCATCGAGGGCAAGGCGAAGATCTCCGGCAAGGTCCAGGCGGGGTACGTGTACGTCGACGGCCTCTCGGTCGGCGATGTCGGCGAACCGGCCCTGAAGGACCGCAAGATCCTCGGGGACGAAGGCATCATCTCCGTCTTCGTGGTGATGGACTCGTCCACGGGCAAGATCACGGGTGGCCCGCACATCCAGGCCCGCGGCTCGGGCATCGACGACAACGCCTTCGCCGACGTCGTCCCGAGGATCGCCGAGGTCCTGGAACGGTCGGCACAGGACGGGGTGGTCGAGCCCCACCAGATGCAGCAGCTCATCCGCCGCACGCTGGGCAAATGGGTGTCGGACACCTACCGCCGGCGCCCGATGATCCTCCCGGTCGTCGTGGAGGTCTGACGGTCACGGGAGGGCGCCCGTACTGCCCCTCGCCGCACCTGAACTCGGAGCGGGGCTCCTCGATTTGCATCGAGGAGCCCCGCTCCAGTACGTTTACGGCTCCGCCAGCGAGGGAACCCGGCGCCACAGTGCGCCAGGGACCAACCCGAGCGGGACGGAAATTCCGACTCAGAACTTCTGATAGAGTCGGACTCGCCGGAAAGGGAAACGCGAAAGCGGAAACCTGGAAAGCACCGAGGAAATCGGAACCGGAAACGGTCTGATAGAGTCGGAAACGCAAGACAGCAAGACAAAGCAAAACAGCAGGACCGAAGGGAAACTGCCCGGAGGAAAGCCTGAGAGAGTCTCTCGGGTGAGTACAAAGGAAGCGTCCGTTCCTTGAGAACTCAACAGCGTGCCAAAAATCAACGCCAGATTTGTTGATACCCCGACTCGCGGAATTATCTGTGAGTTCGAGGTTCCTTTGATGCAGTAAACACAGCGAGGACGCTGTGAACGGTCGGGCTTATTCCGCCTGACTGTTCCGCTCTCATGTG
>NZ_LIQQ01000223.1 GCF_001418565.1 Streptomyces graminilatus
TTCCCCAGGCGGGCCAGGGCTTCCCCCACGCCCCGGCCCGCCAACTCCCCAGAGTCCGAGAGGAGCACCTCCCCCCCATGTCCGAAGAAACCGCCAAGGTGGTCCCGGCCCCGGCGCCCGGCGGCCACCGTCTGTCCATCGGCGACCGGCTGGACCGGCTGCCCGTCCTTCCGGCCCATCACCGCCTCACGGGCGTCATCGGCGTCGGCCTGATGTTCGATATGTACGAGAACAACCTGTCCGGTGTCCTGTCCAAGGTGCTCCAGGCGGACTTCGCCCTCACCGGCACCACGCTCAAACTGGTCCTGGCGTCCGCGTTCCTGGGCCAGTTCCTCGGGGCGGTGGTGCTGGGCCGGTTCGCCGACCGGTTCGGCCGGCGGCACGCCTTCCTGCTCAACCTGGCGCTGTACTCGGGCGCCTCGCTGGCCGGCGCCTTCGCGCCCTCGGTGGCCTGGCTGGTGGCGTTGCGCTTCGTGGTGGGCATCGGCATCGGCGCGGAGCAGTCGCTGACCGACAGCTACCTCACCGACGTCCTGCCCGCCCGGCACCGCGGCCGGCTCATCGCCTGGACGTACACCATCGGGTTCTGCGGGGTCCCGGCCGTCGGTCTGCTCGCGGTGTGGCTGGTGCCGCTCAGCCCGCTGGGCATCGCGGGCTGGCGCTGGCTGTTCCTGTTCGGCGCGCTGGGCTCGGCGGTGGTGTGGGTGCTGCGCAGGGGCCTGTTCGAGTCGCCGCGCTGGCTCGCGGCGGTCGGCCGTACGGCGGAGGCGGAGGTGATCACCGCCAGGCTGGAGGTCGAGGCGGGACCGTCCTACGTCACCACCGGGCCCCCGGCGGCTGCCGTCGAAAAGGCGCCCGTGCGCGCGCGAGGCATGCTCCGTGCGCTGTTCTCGCCGGCCTACCTCCGCCGCACGGTGATGATGTGGGTCTTCTGTCTGCTGTCCACGGTCGGCTACTACGGCTTCGGCACCCTGGCCCCGCAGGTGCTGGCCGCCAAGGGGTACGACGTGGTGGCGGGCCTCGGCTACACCGCGGTGTCCTTCTTCGGGTACCCGGTGGGCTCGCTGCTGGCGGCGACCCTGATGGACCGGGTCGAGCGGAAGGTGCTGGTGGCGGGGTCGGCGTGCGCCATGGCGGCGGCCGGGCTCGGGTTCGCCTTCGCGGGGTCGACCGGCTGGGTGGTCACCTTCGGGTTCGCCTACACGCTGCTCAGCAACGTCTTCTCGGCCGGCTCGCACGTCCTGCTCGCCGAGCAGTACCCGACGGCGATCCGGGCCGGTGCCTCCGGGATCGCCTACTCCCTGTCCAAACTGACCGCCGCCGCCCTGCCGTTCCTGCTGCTGCCGCTGCTGGACTCGGGCGGGGCGGGACTGCTGTTCACGGTGATCGCGGGCGCGATGGCGCTGCTCGCGCTGGACGTGGCGGTGCTCGGGGACCGTACGACGGGCCGGCCGGTGGACCAGCTCCCCACGCGCTGAGCCGAACGGAAGACCTGAAGAACGGAAGAACGGAAGTGGCGGCGGGCCCCATGCCATCGGGGTCCCGCCGCCACTTCTGTCGGTGCGGACATCGCGCGGATGTCGTCGTGGGGTTGAGCGGAATCGAGCGGAATCGCGTGGAGTCGAGTGGAGTCGAGTTGTCAGCCCCGCTGCTCCCCGGTCAGGCGGGCGTCCAGGATGCGGACCACGTCGTCGGCGTTGCGGGCGATCTCCTCGTCGTCCGGGGCGCCGATGACGGCCATGAGGAACTCCACCATGGAGTGGCGCAGTTCGTCCGTGCTCTTCGTCGTCATCGCGGTGGGCGTCGGCCCCGCGGTGGGCGTCTCGATGGACATGCGTGTCTCCTGGGATCGGGTCAGGTCAGAACGAGTTGCAGGCGCGGAAGATGTGCGCGAAGGACGGCAGCGAGGCCTGCCCCTCGAAGGCCACGTACTCGGGAATCGACAGGTCGGGCCCCCACTTCTCCTTGTAGGCGAGCTGGGTCTGGGCCGGGTACAGCGCCGCGCCCTCGGCCCACAGGAACTGCATGAGCCAGGTGAACGCCGGGCTGTGGCCGGGCAGTTCGGCGTCCGGGGAGAGCCCGGTGAACGGGGTGAAGCCGAAGTGCAGCCATTCGGCGCCCTCGGCGCGGAAGGTCTCGATCGCCGCCGCGTTGACCGCCTCCATCAGCCCGGGCGAGCCGTCCGGCAGGCGGCGGCTGAGGTCGTGCATCCAGCCCGCACGGCTGCCGTAGACCGGGGAGTACGAGATATAGGCGACCGGTTCCCCTTCGATGGTGCCGAGGAAGAGCCTGCGGTGCTGTTGCGCCGGGCCGCCGATCTCACCGACGAGGAACTCCAGGGGGCGTACGTTCTCGCCCTTCGACCCCAGCCAGGCCCGGTCGATGCGCTCGATGGCGTCATGCCGGCCCTCGGCGGGCACCTCCTCCACCTGTAATCCGTTGCGGTGGGCCCGGGAGATCTTGTTGCGCAACTGCATGAACTTGGTGCCGCGCAGGCTGAATTCGGGCAAGGCCACGGCCCAGGAGGCGCCGATCTGGTTGACGGTGAACCCGTGCCGGACGTACCGCTCGGCGTCGTAGGCCTGCAACTGCACGCCCACCACCCGCAGCCCCTGGTCCCGGGCGTGCTCGCGGAAGGCGTCCAGGAGGACGTCGTAGGACTCCTCGGGGGCGAAGGGGCCCCCGAACTGCACCAGGTACTTCCCCGCCCGCCGGTAGAGCACGACGCCTTCCGTGCCGGGCCTGGTGAAAACCTCCTTGTCCTCGTTCATGGCGAGAAAAGCGCTGGGATTCTCTGCCTCTGTCCAGTTCTTGATGGCGTGCAGAAGTGTGTCTGACATGAGAAGAGTAGAGCAGACTTCAATTCGCTGCCGAAAGAGGTTCAGGACCTGGAGTCCGCGCATGTCAGATCAGGGTCAGCCGCGCATCAGGACCGTATCAGAGAACGCTGGAAGAGTGTTTTAAGGACAGGCTGCACAAAGGAAATTCACGGCAATATGGAGGCGTAATCCATGGAGCGGCCGATGTATGCACCGGAAATCCGCAGCTATCAGCTCTACATTGGCGGAGAGGACGTGAAGAGCGACCACTGGGTCTACACGGTCAGCGCTCGTTCCCTGCTTGAGGACGTTTTCACGAGCGTCAGCCTGAAACGCGAACTCGAACGGAATCCGGAGTCGGAGACGGCGAATCACCCGTACGTCGCCGGCCGGTGCGCGGTCGCGGGCGACGAGGACATCGACCGGGCCACCGCGGCGGCCGCCGCCGCGGCACCGCTCTGGGCGGCCGTCCCGCTCGACGTCCGGATGCGGCTCGGCACCCTGTTCCGCGAGGAACTCCTGCGCAGGCAGGACGAGTTCACCGAGATGCTGATGACCGAGGGCCACCCGATCAAGCTCGCCCGCTGGGAGCTGAGCTGTCTGCTCCAGGTGTACAGCGAGGAGAGCCTCGACTGGTACCGGCAGCAGATGCACACGGAGTTCGACCACGGGCCGCGCCGGCTGATCGTACGGCGGCAGCCGGACGGCGTGGTCGGCTTCCACCCGCCGCAGAACGCGCCCGCGCCCAGTGCCGCCCTCGCCGTGCTCGCGGTGATGGCGGGCAACGCGGTGGTGGTACGGGCGCCGCGCAGCATCGCGCTCAGCGCGATGTGGCTGATGCGGGACGTCGTCGCACCGCTCCTCGACCAGGTGGGCGCCCCGCCCGGCACCCTCAACGCGATCTGCGGCAACCCCCGCCAGACGCTGGACCGCTGGCTCGAGGACCCGTTGATCAACGACGTGTTCTACATCGGCGGCAGCCAGGAGGGACTGCGCTTCCAGGACGAGTGCGTGTCGCGCGGCAAGAAGCCGATCCTCGAACTGGCCGGGAACGACGGCATCGTGGTGTGGCGGGACGCCGACCCGGTGCGGGCCGCCCAGGCGATCTCGGAGGCGTTCTACGGCTCCGGCCAGATCTGCATGGTGCCCAACTACGTGCTGGTGCACCCGGAGATCGCGGACGAGCTGGTCGCCGAGGTCGGGCGGCGGGCGGCGGCGATCCGGCCCGGCTATCCGGACGACCCGGAGGTGCTGCTGTCGCCGGTGCGGCGCAGCGAGCGGTTCTTCGCGCTGCTCCAGCAGGCGATGGACCGGGGCGCGGAGCTGGTGACCGGCGGCAGCCGCGCCGAGGTGGACGGCACCCCGTCCGAGACGGGCGTCTTCCTCCAGCCGACGGTGCTGCGGGTCGAGGGGCTGACCGAGGCCCGCAAGTACGACGTCGTGCGCGACGAGACGTTCTTCCCGCTGCTGCCGATCGTGGTGGCGGAGCCCGGCACCGACGAGGAGCTCCTGGAGCGGCTGATCGGCTTCATGAACTCCAACGAGTACGGGCTGCGCAACTCGCTGTGGGCGCAGGCGCCCGAGGTGATCGACGCGTTCGTGAACCGGATCGGCAACGGCGGCCTGCTGAAGATCAACGACTCGCACATCGGCTTCCTGCCCTATCTGCCCAGCCACGGCGGCACGGGGCTGACCGGCGGCGCCTTCGGCGAGGCCAACTACCCGATGCTCAAGACCTCGCACCTCCAGGGGGTGAGCATCGCGCGGGACGTCAGCCCGCACGAGGCGGTCTTCGGCTCCTGACCCTCCCGTACGGATGCCCCTCCCGTACGGGTGACCCTCCCGTACGAACACCCCCGTAGGAGATCCCCCATGCGCTCCCTCACCACCGCCCGAGAGGTGTGCGAACGCCACCAGCCGGGCCTTCTCGCCGCTCTGGAGTCCCTGCCCTTCACCGAACGCGAGGCGACCGGCTCACCGGCGGTCGCGCTGCTGCGCGAGCACGGCGGAGCCGGTCTGCTGGTCCCCGTCGAGTACGGCGGACAGGGCGCCGACGTCCTGGACGCGGTCCGGGTGCAGCGGGCCGTGGGCGCGGTGTCGCCCTCGCTCGCCGCCGCCTCCACGATGCACCACTTCACCGTGGCCATGATGTTCGGACTCGCCTCGGGCGCCGGCCGGCTGACGCCCGACCAGACCAAGCTGCTGCACGGCATCGCCTCGGAGCGGCTGCTGCTCGCCTCCGGCTGGGCGGAGGGCCGTACCCAGCAGAACATCCTGATCCCCTCGGTGACGGCCACCGAGACCGAGGGCGGGTACCTGCTCAACGGCGCCAAGAAGCCGTGCAGCCTGGCCCGTTCGATGGACGTGCTCACCGCGAGCATCGCGGTGCCCGGCCTCGACGGCACCCCGGAGCTGGCGCTGGCCCTGGTGCCCGCCGACTCCCCCGGCCTGTCGGTGCACCCGTTCTGGGGCAACGAGGTGCTGGCCGCCTCGGAGAGCGACGAGGTGCGTCTCACCGATGTGTTCGTGCCGCGCGAGATGGTCGTACGGACCCTGCCGGAGGAGCCGCATCTGCTGGACGACCTGCAGACGACCGGGTTCATCTGGTTCGAGCTGCTGATCTCCGCGGGCTACGCGGGCGCCGCGACCGCTCTCGCCGCCACCGTGCTGGAGCGGGGGCGCGGCAGCGCGGGCGAACGGGCCGCCCTCGCCGTCCGCGTCGAGTCCGCGTTCGCCCTGCTGGAGGGCGTCGCCCGGGCCGTACGGGACGGGCTCGGCGGTGAGGCCGCCGTGGCCGACATCCTCGTCGCCCGGTACGCGGCCCAGGAGACCCTCGTCCAGGCCGCCGACCAGGCCCTGGACCTGCTGGGCGGCATCGACTTCATCCGGAACGGCGAACACACCCGGCTCGCCGACTCCGTACGCCCGCTCGCCTTCCACCCCCCGGGCCGCGCGTCCGCGGCCGAGCCGCTGCTCCAGTGGTTCGGCGGCGGCGCCCTGGAACTGTCATGACCGCACACATCCCCCGTCCCGGCGTCACTGGAGTCCCCCTATGACCACCAC
The DNA here is from genome assembly GCF_001418565.1 of Streptomyces graminilatus. GTDB lineage: Bacteria > Actinomycetota > Actinomycetes > Streptomycetales > Streptomycetaceae > Streptomyces > Streptomyces graminilatus. The sequence goes on from NZ_LIQQ01000223.1 coordinate 5,883, forward strand.
CGCACAGCCCCCGGAGACCATCTCCGAGGAGAAATGCCTCGATCTGTACCGGGCGCACCTGAGCAAGGGCCGGGCCACCGTCGCCGAGCTGTTCGGCAGCCACATGGAGGTCGAGTCCTCCGGTGCCTGGCTCACCACCAGCGACGGCGAGCGCTTCCTCAACGCGGGCGGCTACGGCGTCTTCCTCATGGGCGCCCGCCACCCCCTCGTCATCGAGGCCGTCGAACGCCAGTTGCACCGGCACCCGGCGGCCACCCGCATCCTGCTGGAGCCCACCGTCGCCCAGGCCGCCGAGGCGCTGGTCTCGGTGATGCCGGCCGGTCTGGACCGCGTCCACTTCGCGGTGTCCGGCACGGAGGCGGTCGAGGCCGGGCTCAAACTGGCCCGGGCGAGCGGCCGTCGGCACACGGTCGCGATGCTCGGCGGCTACCACGGCAAGACCATGGGCGCCCTGGCGGCGACCGCGAAGAAGGTCTACCAGGACCCCTTCCGCCCCATGCTCCCCGACTTCACCCACATCCCGTACGGCGACGCCGACGCCCTGCGCGAGCAACTGGCCGCGCATCCGGGCGAGGTGTGCGTGATCCTGGAGCCGGTGCAGGGCGAGGGCGGGGTCATCATCCCGCCGGCTGGTTTCCTCCGGCAGGTCGAGGCGCTCGTCCGGGAGTACGACGGATTCCTGATCCTGGACGAGGTGCAGTCCGGATTCGGGCGGCTCGGTGAGTGGTGGGGCGCCGACATCGAGGGCATCGTCCCGGACGTCCTGCTGGCCGGGAAGGCGCTCGGCGGCGGTGTCGCCCCGGTGTCGGCGGTCGTCGCCACCCGCAAGGCGTTCCGCCCGTTCGACAAGGACCCCTACATCCACACCGGGACCTTCTCCGGGCAGCCGCTGCTGATGGCCGCCGTCCAGGGCGCGATCCGGGCGGTCAAGGAGGAGCGGCTGGTCACCCGCTCGATGGAGCTGGGCGCCCGGCTCCTGCCCCGGATCACGGAGATCGCCAAGCGAAACCTGCCCGGCCTCCTGGTCGAGGTACGCGGACGCGGGCTGCTGATCGGGGTCGAGCTGGTCGAGGCGGGGCTGGCCGGCGAGCTGCTGATCGAACTGTTCAACCACGGGGTGGTCGCCAACCACTCGATGGGCGGCAGCTCGGTGGTGCGCTTCACCCCGCCCGCGATCATGACCGACGCCGATGTGGACCACCTGCTCAGCTCCTTCGACAAGGCGACCCGCGACCTGGTCAGCGGTTCCGCCACGATGCCGGAAAGGCAGTAGCGACCATGCGACAGGTTTCTCTTGAGGTGCTGGTCCGGGCCGAGCAGGCCACCGACGTCCTTCTCGCCGTGGGCCGCTGGGAGCGCTTCCCCGAGCTGGCCCCGCACGTGGAGTCGACCATCGTGCACGCCACCCACCCCGACCCGGACTGCTCCTCCAGTTGGGAGCTGCACTTCCGCAGCGGACTGCTGCGCTGGACGGAGCGCGACGAGTTCGACCTCGGCGCCCTGGAGATCCGCTTCGAGCAGACCGACGGGGACTTCGACTCCTTCCAGGGCACCTGGAAGCTCACCCAGCTGGGCGCGGACGTGGCGGTGTCCTTCACCGCCGAGTTCGACTTCGGCATCCCGAGCCTCGAAGGCATCCTCGACCCGATCGCCGAGCGGGTCATCCGGGAGACGGTCGCCTGGTCCGTGACCGGGATGTACCCCGGCAGTGAGGTGCTCGACGACGACCCCGGCCTGGCCGGCGCACCGGCCGAAGTGACCACCACCGCCTGAGGAGACGGATCACCATGGACCAAGCGAACCCGTTCGAGACACCGCGTACGTACTCCCTGCACCGCGCCGAGTACCTGGTCGGCCTCGGGGTGTCCACGGGGCTGATCATCGCCAACTTCGGGGACATCCGGTGGCTGCCGTTCATCGGGCTGTTCCTCTACATCGACCTCCTCGGCTACATCCCGGGCGCGCTCGCCTTCAAGCGCGCCAAGGGGCGGCCGATACCCAAGGTGTACTACGTCATGTACAACGTGATGCACAGTCTGATCACCCAGGGCGCGGTGGTGGGCCTGTGGTGCTGGCTGATCGGGCCGGAGTGGGCGCTGCTGGCGATCCCGTTCCATCTGTGCGGCGACCGCGGTCTGTTCGGCAACTTCATGAAGTCGTTCGCGCTGCCCTTCGAGCCGGTGCGGCAGCCGGGCTATCTGCGGCTGCTGGACGACCTGGGCCTGGCCCATCCGAAGCCGGCCGGGCACACCGCGCACGACGGCGAGACCGTTCCTGTCGGACACGTCCCGACGGCCCCGCGCCCGCTGCCACGGGAAGCCGTCCGATGAGGGCCGCCACCGCGTCGGCGGTGGGACGGCTGGCCGCCCCGGTCACCGTACTGACGGTGTGTCACGACGGGCGGACGCACGGTACGACGGTGTCCACCCTCACGACCGTCTCGCGGACCCCGCTGCTGCTGACCGCGAGCCTGCCGGAGGGCTCCGACCTCGCCCATCTGATGCTCGCCGAGGGGCGGTTCGCGGTCAACGTGCTCAGCGGCGGACAGCGCGCGCTGGCCCGGCGGTTCGCCGACCGGGACCACCCGGCGGAGGACGACCCGTTCGAGGGGCTCGCCTGGCGCACCGACCGCTACTCGGGCGCGCCCCTGCTCGACGGCGCGCTGGCGCACTACTCCTGCCGGGTGCGCGGCAGTTTTCTCGTCGGCGACCACGAGGTGCTGCTCGGCCTGGTCGTACGGGCGCACACCGGCCTGACCGGGCACCCGCTGCTCAGCTACGACGGCGAACTGCGCACGGGCGCGGCGGACCCGGAGCTGCCGCGCGTACCGGATCTCCCGACCCTCCATCCGAAAGAGACGGCAACGCTGTGAACATCGACGACACCGCCGCGACGGTCGCCCGCGAGGCCGACTGGGACACCGCTCCCGGGCTGCTGGACGGCGCCATGCAGCTCACCCTCGGCCCCGAGGAGTGCGATCTCGCCTACTGGATCACGTCCGTCGCCCAGGGCACGCTGAAGGACCGGGGTGTGACGGGGCATCACGTCGACGCGAAGGTGCCGGACTTCCTGAAGGAGCCCGGTCCGCTGCGGGAGGCGCTGATCCTGGAGTTCGGCTACCGGGGCGTCTCCGAGGAGATCGCCACCCGGCTGCTCGCCCCGTACGTGGAGATCGCCCCGGGCATCCCGGAGATGGAGTTCTACGCGACCCAGCTGCTCGACGAGGCCCGGCACGCGCGGGTGTTCCGCGAGCACCTGGTCGAGCTGGGCATGCCGGCCGCGACCCTGCTGCGGGACATCGAGGAGATGTCCTACGACTACCGGCGCCGGGTGCTCGAGCCGGTCGTGGACTTCACCCTCGACATCGTCCGGGACCGCAAGGACTTCGCGGGCGGGGTGGCGGTGTTCGCCATTGTCATCGAGGGCGTGCTCGCGCCCGCCGCCGAGCTGAGCGAGCGCAAGTGGAGCCCGCTGTCCCCGGCGACCAGCGAGATCTCCCGTGGCACCTCGATCGACGAGATCCGGCACCTGACAGTGGCGAGCACGATCCTGAAGGACCATCTGGCCGCGCACCCCGAGTCCCGGGACCGGATCGTGGAGATCATCCAGGCCGGGGTGCGGATGTGGGACGAGGTCCCCGACCGGGAGTTCGTCATCCACCGCGAGAAGCTCTTCCAGGAGGGCATGGCCCAGCACGCGGACAGAATCGGCGACTACGAGATCTGGCCCGGTGTGCGCATGCTCGACACCACCGCCGACGAGCGCTACGACATGGCGGACCGGTGGACCGAGCAGATGGCAGAGGTCCGCATGGCGTACATGGGGCTGCCGCCGGAGCTGTTGGGCGGCCGCCCGGCGGGCGCCGCGTGAGCGGCGCGGCGGCCGGCCGGACCGCGGTGATCGCCGGGCTCGGCTGTCATCTGCCGCCGGACGTGGTGACCAACGAGGACCTGACCCGCCGCCTCGACACCTCCGACGAGTGGATCCGGTCCCGCACCGGGATCGCCACCCGGCACGTGGTCGACCCCGGCACCGCCACCTCCGACCTCGCGGTGGAGGCGGGCCGGCGGGCGCTGGACTCGGCGGGCTGCGAGGCCGACGCCGTGGTCCTGGCCACCACCACGCCCGACCAGCCCTGTCCGGCCACCGCTCCGGCGGTGGCCGCCAGGCTCGGGCTCGGCCCGGTCGCCGCGTTCGACGTGTCGGCGGTGTGCAGCGGCTTTCTGTACGGGCTCGCGACCGCGACCGGGCTGATCGCCTCCGGTACGGCCGAGCGCGTGCTGCTGATCGCCGCCGACGCGTTCACCACGATCATCGACCCGGCCGACCGGGGCACCGCGGTGATCTTCGCCGACGGCGCGGGCGCGGTCGTCCTGCGCGCCGGGGATCCGGCCGAGCCCGGCGCGATCGGCCCGGTGGTCCTGGGCAGCGACGGCGGGCTGAGCCGGCTGATCGAGGTGCCGGCGGGCGGCTCCCGGCAGCGTTCCTCGGGGGTGGCTCCGGCGCCCGGCGAGGAGTTCTTCCGGATGGCGGGACGCGAGGTGTACCGGCACGCGGTGGACCGGATGACCGCCTCGTCCCGGCAGGCCGCCGAGGCGGCCGGCTGGGCCGGACCGCAGGACGCGGACCGGTTCGCCGCGCACCAGGCGAACGCCCGGATCCTGGCCACCGTCGCCGACGACCTGGGCATCGCGCCCGAGCGCCGGCTGTCCAACATCGAGCGGGTCGGCAACACCGGGGCCGCGTCGCTGCCGGTGCTGCTCGCCCAGTCCGCCGCCGAGGGCACCCTGACGGCCGGTCACCGGCTGCTGCTGACCGCGTTCGGCGGCGGCCTTTCCTGGGGCGCGACGGCGCTGGTCTGGCCCGACGTCAAACCCGTCTGACCCTCCGTACCCGCACCGACCGACCCTCTGTATCCGATTTTCCGTACCCACCCGAAGGAGACACCGTGTTCGAGGTCCTCAAGGAGATGCTGGTCAGCAAGCTCAAGGTCACCCCGTCGAGCGTCGTACCCGACGCCACCCGGGACGACATCGATCTGGACTCGCTCGCCGTCGTGGAGCTGTCCATGGTCCTGGAGAAGGAACTGGGACTGGCCATCAGCGACGACGAACTGCTGGAAGCGGCGACCGTCGGTGACATGGCGAGGCTGATGGAGGAGCGGAGCACCGCGGCATGACCGTCGCCGACATCGCGGTCACCGGCGTCGGACTTGTGACGCCGGCCGGGACGAGCACCGCCGCCACCTGGGCGGCGGTGCTCGCCGGGCGGCCGACGGCCGCGCTCGATCCGCTGCTGGCGGACAACCCGGTACGGCTGTCCTGCCGGGTGCCGGGCTTCGACGCCGACGCGCTGCTCGGCGCCCGGCGGGCCCTGCGGCTGGACCGCTTCGTACAGTTCGCGCTGGTGGCGGCCCAGGAGGCGGTGGCGGACGCCGGTCTTGACCCGGCCTCCTGGGACGGCGCCCGGGTGGGTGTGGTCATGGGGACGGCCGACGGCGGTCCCGGCACCGTGGAGGAACAGCACCTGGTGCTGATCACCGAGGAGGCTCGGCGGGTCTCGCCGCTGCTGCTTCCCATGCAACTGCCGAACATGCTGGCCGGGCAGCTCGCGATCATGCTCGGTGCCACCGGACCCAACCTGGTGGTGGCGACCGCCTGCGCCTCGGGGGCGACGGCGATCGGCACCGCCCGGGACCTGCTGGCCCTGGACCGCTGCGACATCGTCCTGGCCGGGGGCAGCGAGGCGATGATCACGCCGCTGGTGATGGCGGGGTTCGCGCGGATGGGCGCGCTGTCCGGACGTGAGGACGACCCGGACAGCGCCTCCCGCCCCTTCGACGTCGGCCGGGACGGTTTTGTCGCCGCCGAGGGGGCCGGGGTGCTGGTCCTGGAACGTGTCGCCGACGCCCGGGCCAGGTCCGCCCGGGTCCGGGGGCGGGTGGTCGGGTACGGCGCCACCGCCGACGCCCATCACATGACCAGCCCGCACCCCGGTGGGGTCGGCGCCGAGTCGGCGGTGCGCGCGGCGCTCGCGGACGCGGGCGCCGCCCCGGCGGACGTGGGGCACGTGAACGCCCACGGCACGTCGACACCGCTCAACGACCTGGCCGAGGGCCAGATGCTGGGCCGGGTGCTGACCGGGAGCCCGCTGGTCACCTCGACCAAGGGGGTGACAGGTCATCTGCTCGGCGCGGCGGGCGCGGTGGAGGCGGCGCTGACGGTGCTGGCCCTGGAGGAGGGGGTGGTGCCGCCGACCGCCGGGCTGTCCGAGCTGGACCCGCGGCTCGACATCGAGGTCGCCACGGCGGCCACCGCCACCCGGGCCGAGCTGGCGCTCAGCAATTCCTTCGGTTTCGGCGGCCAGAACACCGTACTGGTCATCGCGGCGGCCTGAGCCGGCGGGAGCAGGCCGGCGCCACCGCACTTTGCACGCCCGACAGATCCAACAGGTCTGACAGATCCAACAGGTCTGACAGATCCGACAGGTCTGAGTGATCCGACAGGTTCCAACAGATCCGACAGGTATCCCACAGGTAGGGGTGAGCGATGCACGATGTCCGTGAACTGCTGACGCTGGGCGACAAGGCGGTGGCCCGGCTGGCCCGGCGTGGATACGCGCTGCCGCTGGAGGAACTGGAGTCGCTGCACCGGGAACGGACCGAGGCGGCGATCGAAGTCGACCTGGCCCGGGCCGAGTTGAAGCGTTCCTCGAAGGCCGGGGCGGCCTCGACGGAGGACCGGCGGGCCGCCGCGCGGCTGCTCCGGGAGCGGGTGCAGCGGGCCGAGGCCCGGTTCCGCGAGGTCCGGGAGCGGCTGACCGGGCTGTTGTTGACGGTCCCGAACATCCCGCTGGACGAGGTCCCGGAGGGGCGGACCGAGGCGGAGGCGGTGGAGGTCCGCCGGTGCGGCCCGCCGCCGGTCCAGGCCGACGAGGCCCGGCACCACGCGGCGGTCGGGGCGACGCTCGGCATCCTGGACGCCGAGCGCGCGGCGAAGCTGTCGGGCGCCCGGTTCTCGGTGGCCCGGGGTCCGGGTGCCCGGCTGGAGCGGGCGCTGGCCGACTTCTTCCTGGACATGCACACGGGGATGCACGGCTACACCGAGTACTCGGTGCCGTATCTGGTGACCCGGGAGACGATGACGGGCACCGGGCAGTTGCCCAAGTTCGAGGAGGACCTGTTCTCCACCCGGGTCGGGGACCGGGATCTGATGCTGATTCCGACCGGCGAGGTGCCGCTGACGAACCTGTTCGCCGGCGAACTGCTCGACGCGGGCAAGCTGCCGCTCGCGGTGACGGCCAAGACGCCGTGTTTCCGGGCCGAGGCGGGTTCCTACGGCCGGGACAGCCGGGGTGTCCTCAGGCTGCACCAGTTCGAGAAGGTGGAGCTGGTCCGCCTGTGCGCGCCGGACGACGCGCGGCGCGAGCTGGAGCTGATGGTGACCCACGTCGAGGCGTGTCTGCGGGCGCTCGAACTGTCGTACAGGGTGGTCATGCTGCCGGCCGGGGACCTCGGGTTCTCCGCCCGGATGACGTACGACCTGGAGGTGTGGCTGCCGGGCGGCGGGGCCTTCCGGGAGATCTCCTCGGTGTCCGACTGCGGTGACTTCCAGGGGCGGCGGGCCGGGATCCGGCACGGTGGCCCGGGCTCCCGGAAGGCACCCGTCGTGACGCTCAACGGTTCGGCGCTGCCGATCGGCCGGACCGTGGCCGCGATCCTCGAACAGCATGTGCGGCCGGACGGTTCGGTGCGGCTGCCCGAGGCGCTGGTGCCCTACGCGGGCTTCGCCCGCATCATGCCGGGCGGGGGCACCACGAGCTGATCGGAGTCGGTGCCCGGCATCCGGGATCCGTGCGCGGCCGGGTGGCCGCGCATTCCGGGCACCTGGTTGAGGATCTCCCGCAGTCGCTGGCGCAGCTGGACCGAGGGCTCGATACCGAGTTCGTCGACCAGTCTGCGCCTTGCGCTGTTGTAGGTCTCCAGCGCCTCGGCCTGGCGGCCGGCCCGGTACAGGGCGAGCATGAGCAGTTCGGTGATGCGCTCGCGCCAGGGATGGGCCACGCTCATCCGCTTGAGCTCGCCGATGATGCGCACCGGGTCGGCGATGTCGATGCCGAGGGAGAGCCGGTCCTCCAGCGCGGTGAGGTACTCCTCCTTCAACTGGAGGGCGACGCTGCGGCACATCGGACCCTGGACGACGTCCTGGAGCGGGTCGCCCTGCCACCCGGCCAGCGCGTCCTCGAACAGGGCGTGGGCGAGGACCGGGTCGTCGTGCATGTGGGCTCTGGCGCGTGCGATCGACCGCAGGAACGCGCCGGTGTCGACCGTGGCCCCGTTCAGATCCAGTACGTATCCCGAGGGACGGGTGACCAGTTGGGGGCCGGTGCCCGGATCCCCGAGCTGCTGCAGCGTGCGGCGCAGCCGGTACACGTGGGCCTGGAGGGAGTTGCCCACCGTCGGTGGCGGCGTCTCCCCCCACAGCTCGCCGTATAACTGCTCGACGGGGAGCACCCGTCCGCCGGCGATGAGCAGGACCGCCAGCAGGGTCCGCTGCCGGTCGCCCGCGAGCGTGGCGACCCGGTCGCCGGCCCGGATTTCCAGTGGGCCGAGGAGCCGGAAACTTATGGCCCCTTTGGATTCTTGGATTTTTGTTGGGTTCGCGTATCCATCAGGCGAGCGGTGGCTGAAGGCCGCAGACCGCTCGTCGAAATCAACTCGCTGAAGCACCACTGTTCTCCGATCACGCACGAGAAGCGCACCCCGTCACCGTATTAATTAATGCGAAAGGCCAAGCCGAAGGCAAGGGGTGGTTCGGGTGGGGGGCGATTATTGGTCAAGCTTCCGGGCGAGCCCCGAATAACGTCCACGCGAGGTCGCACACCCCGCCAAACAGGGCGCGGGCGGCCAGATGAACGACCTTGGGTGCGGGGACGCAGATATAGCGTACATAACCTTGGCCGATTCACCGTGCAACAGGTGCCCGACCGGGCAGACGAACCATGACAATCGGGCAATCCCCGATTTCACTACCTCGCAGGTAATTGACATGCATTCCTGATTGAAACTGACGCCGCCGGCCGCCCACTGGTGCCCGGTCGGGCAGGCATGAGAAGGTGCGTGACAGTATCCACCGCGAATTCATCTGCGGAACGGAACCCCGAGCATGCAACCCGGTCGTAGGTAATATATTCCATTACCTATGGCGGCGGCCAGGTGGATGCCCGACGAATCTCAGGCGAGGCTCGGACGGAGCCCAGGTGAACACGACACCAACAGTCCGTCCGCCGACATGGCGGGTCCGCACGGTGGGGAGGGGTGGTGTGTCGGCTCACGGCGGAAGGCTGTTCCGGCTCGGGGCCTGGGACCGTTCCGGCGCGGGGCAGGCGGCTCGGCACCGGCTGTGGCAGCGGAACCGGGCCCCTGAGGGAGCCTGGGGGAGGGAGAGAGCGTCAGATGAGGCCCGCACGAATGGCGTAGGCCGTGACGTGTGTCCGGTTCCGGAGCTGGAGCCGCTTCATCAGGACCGAGAAGACAGTCTTGACCGTCCGCTCCGAACACAGCAATTTCCGCGATATCTCGGCATTGCTGTAGCCCTCGGCACCCATCCGCAGGACATCCGCTTCCCGTTTCGACAGGCCCGAGGCGGAAAGTCCACGAGGGGCGAGGACATCCCGCTGCACCCGGCCCACATAGTCGAGCAGTCCGCCCTGCAGAACCGCCGGAAGGCACGCCTGCCCCGCCGCCACCAGTTCCACGGCCTCCAGCAGTCGCTCCTGGGTGAATTCGACCCGTCGCAACATGGCACGGACGCCGAGTTCGGCGGCCTCCGAATAGTCGGCATACCAGGTGTCGCCGGAAATGAGCACGAATCCGCAGACCGGTCTCGCAAGATTCCGCAGGAGCTGCATGGTGGCCGCGGCCACCTGTGGTACGGAGACGACGGTCACGTCGGGCGGCGGGCCCTGGGTGGTGTCGACGAGTGTTGTTCCGGGCGTTCGCAGCACGCCGGTCAGCCCCAGGAAACACAGGGCGTCCTCCGCGTGGGCCGCGACCCGCACAACACGCACGAATGCCTCCTCAGCGACGGAACGCGCGCTGCAGAACGCTGTCGATGGTGGCACAGGACACGGACCGTCACACTCCGCGTACCCGCCCCGGAAGAGGTTGTAGGGAAAAGTCACAACGCGGCGGTCACGGCACTCGACGGATCCCGTGGCGGGTCCCTTGATGGATCCCTTGGTGGATCCCTTGGTGGATCCCTTGGTGGATTTGGTGGATTTGGTGGATCCCTTGGTGGGTCCGAGCGGTCTCGGCGAGCGAAAGGCCTCCCTCCAGCCAGGCGGTCGCCAGCTCCACCCGCGAGCGGCAGCCGGTGGATCTGAAGATCTTCGCGAGGTGCGCCTCGACGCTCTTCTCGCTGCGCGCGAGGGCGGTCGCGATCTGCCGGTTGGTCGACCCGTCGGCGACCAGCTCGACGATCCGCAGATCGAGCCGGCTCAGCAGCGGCCGGTCGTCACCGGTCCGGGGCACCACGAGGCGGAACTCGGCGGCGAGCCGTACGAGGGTCTTCCGGGCCGGCCGTGACGCCATGCCCTCGTGCTGCCGCCAGGCCTCCCGCAGCCACCGCTGCTCACCGGTCCGCCGCAGCAGCCATACGGCGGTGCTGAACGCCGCCTGCCGGCCCCCGTGCGCGGCGAGGATGCAGTACCCGTGGACGACTCCGTCCACGTCGTCCCGTACGAGTCCGCGCCCGAGCAGGACGGCGGCGCGGGTCAGCCGGGACGGGGCGGCGGTGTCGAGCTCCTCAAGCCGTTCCAGCAGGCCGGCTCCGGCGTCGGCGCCGCCCTCCGGGTCGCGCGTCGCGTAGTGGAGCACCCGCAGCAACGGCCGCTCCAGCCCCGCGGTCCGGCCCGCCCGCCACAGCTCGTCGCAGTCCCGCCGCCCCTGACGCCAGGCGCCCCCCGTGTCGCCCCGGCCGTGCAGCAGCCCGGCGCGGGCCCAGCTCAGCAGCGGCAGGTGCTCCGCGCCGTCCGCGACCCGGTCCAGCCAGGCCGCCGCCCGCCCGAGGTCGCCCCGCACACGGCACATCTCGGCGGCGAGGGAACGGCTGTGCAGATACAGCGGACTGTGCCCGGTGGCCGCCGGGCCCGCCTCCAGGCTGCCCGCCAGACTCAGGGCGACGTCCCAAGTCCCGGTGAGGAACTCCCGGACCAGGGACTGGTGGACGTGCAGCGGACTCCCCGGGAACACCCTGGGCCTCCTCTCGGGCAGGGTCGCCCAGCAACTCGCCAGGTCACCGAGTCCGAGCGCCTCCCGAACCTCGGACGCCACCGCGGGCACCCACGCGTCACCCCGCACCTTCTCGGTCCACGAACTGAGGGCCCGGACCAGCACCTCGGTCTCGTCGGCGGGTGGTGGCGGGCTGTCGGAAGGTGGCGGGCTGTCGGACGGCTGGCCGTCGGACGGCGGCACGCCCTCGGACGGCAGGCCGTCGGACAGTGGCACGCCCTCGGACGGCGAGGGGTGCGGCCCGGCAGGCGGGCGTTCGGCCAGGGACAGCAGTGGCCCGGCCGCCGGTGTCCGGCGGGCCACCCGGGCGGCCGGGGAGTCGTGGTCCACGGTGTGCAGGCCGAGCCACTGGTCGTGGACGGCGGCCAGGGCCCAGGCCTGGGCGAGCTGCTCGCGGACGGCTCCCGGGGCGAGGCCGGGCAGCAGCCGGTCGCCCAGGGCGAGTACGTCCGCGGGTTGGCCGTGACGGAGCATCAGGGGGACGGCGACGCCCAGGACGGAGGACAGGTGTACGTCGTGCGCGGGGAGCGCGTCCAGGAGTGCCCGGCAGGCGCCGAGGGTCCGTAACGGCTCACGCGGGTCCTGCTCGCGTACGGCGGCCAGCAGCAGCTCGGTCCGCAGCGGCGCCGGAAGCCGGGGCCCGGCCGCGAGCGCGTGGTCGACGAGGCGCGGGTCGGGCGGCCGGGCACGGTGCGACCGGTGTGCGTCGAGCACCAGCCGGGCGTGCAGCCGGGCGACGTCGTCCTCGGTGCGGTGGGCCGGGAGTTCGGCGGCGGCGGGGACGGTACAGGTGAGCCGCTGCCGGTCGTCGACGGCGACCAGTTCCAGGCTCACCAGGCTGTCGAGGAGCCGGCCAAGGCGGTCCTGTGTGGTGCCCAGTTCGGGAGCCAGACCGAGGTAGTCGTCCACGGTGGTCTCCCCCGCCCCCGTCAGCCGGGCCAGCAGGGCCAGCACCTCGCCGGGGAAGGGGTCGTCGGCCGGCCCGCGCACGTCCGTACCCGGCGGCCATTCACCCGGCCGTGTCGGGAACACCGGCAGCACTATCGGGGTGCGGGGGTCGGCCAGGTAGGCGCGTTCGTCGACCACTACCAGCCGGTCGCGCTCCCGCAGGGTGTCCACGGCCCGCGCGACCGCCCCCGGGTTTCCCCCGGCGTCCGGTCCGAGGCCCCGGCGGACCGCGGCCACCAGCTCCGCGGCGGGCGGCACCCCGAGGCGGCGGCCGATCAGCTCGGCGCACTGTCCGACGGTCAGCGGCGGCAGCTCCAGGGCGCGGTCGACCACCCCGGTCAGCCCCCTGACCAGACTCGGGTGCACCGCGTCCAGCACCCCGCACACCAGGACGCACGCCCCCGCCGACCGCAGTCCCTGCAACAGCGCGCCGACCGGACCCCGGTCCTGGGCCGCCAGGCGGTGGACGTCGTCGAGCAGCACCGCCAGCGGCCGGGCGCCGGCGGCCTGTGTCACGGCCGACATGGTCCGCAGCATCAGGGCGAGCCCGGGCCGGCCGCGCCGGAGCGCCGCCGCCCGCACGGGGGTTCCCGAACCGGCCTCCTCGGCCAGGACGGCGCACACCTGATCGACGAGGGAGTCGAGGCCGGGTGCGCCGCGCGGCCCCGGCCGCAGTCTGACGACCAGGTGCCCGTCGCGGGCGGCCGGGCGCAGCGCGGCCTCCGCCAGTGTGGTCTTGCCGATCCCCGGGCGGCCGTGCACGGCAAGCACACGCCCCTGGGAACCGGCCTCGCGCAGTGCGGCGCCGAGCTCGTCGAGCTCGTCCTCGCGCCCGACCACCGCGATGGTCTCCCGGTTCGGAATGGGTGACATCCTCGGCACCTCCGACTGTCCGCATCGGTCGAAATCTTTCGCTCCAGCCTCAAGCTGATCTATCGTCGTTTGAAAGGTCAAGAGGCCACTGCTCCGTCGTCCCCGCCTCCGGCGGGTGAGAAGACGGCTCACCAGCGCCTTCAGGGGGTGGCCATGGCCGCACGCTCCGCCGATCACCCGGGAACCAGCGAGGAACCTCCCGGCCGCCCCGGCTCTGTGGCCCCGCCGGAACCGGTCGTGCGCCCCGCTGAGACCCGCCGTCTGTGGGACGCCGTCACCTCCCCCTCCGGTCCCTCCGTCGTACTGCTGCACGGTGAGGTGGGGGCCGGACGCAGCACCCTGCTCGCCGCCCTCGGCGACCGGCTGCGAGCCGCAGGGAGGCCCGCGCACGCCTTGCGGTTCCTGCCCGGCGAGATGCTGACGCCGGGGCTGCTCGCGCACCGGCTGCTGACGGCGCTCGCGGATCCGACGCCCGCGGCCCTCACGGCGGGCCGTGTCCCCGGACCCCGCCGGGCCGGTACGGACACCGGCCTGTACGACCAGTGGCCACGGGACGGTGCGGCTGCCCTGGAGCAGGTGCTGCGGGCGTGCGGACCGGTCGTCCTGCTGGTGGACGACGCCCAGCACGCCACCCCGGAAACGCTGACGCTGCTGCGCTCCCTGTCGCTGACCCTGCCGTCGGTCCGGCTGGTCCTGAGCACCGCCGGCCCCAGCCCCAGTCCCGGTCCCGGTCCCGAACCCGCTCCCCTCCCCGGATCCGGACCTGAACCCGAACCCGGACCCGCCCCGAAGGACGAGACCTGCCTCATCGAGCTGCCCCCGCTCACTCGCGGCGACCTGGTCCGCTTACTCATCGACCGGCTCCGGGCCGTACCGGACGAGATCCTGGTGGACGAGGTGCACCGGCTCACCGGGGGCAACCCGGCGGCGGTCGTGGCGGTGGCCGGTTCGTCCATGGTCAGGGTGCTGATCGGCCGCGCCCACCTGGTGGCGGACCAGCCGCCTCCCGTACCGCGCGGCGACGACCGCTTCACCGCGTTCCTGCGCGGCCTCGGCGACCCGGTCTGGCGAACGGCCCGCGCCCTGAGCCTCCTGGAGAACGTCCCCAGCCACACCCCGGCCCTCATAGCCACGGCGACGGACCTGCCCCCCGAAACGGTCAGGGACGCATTGGCCCAACTGAGGCGGTACGGCCTGGTCACGGGGCCGCGATGCGCGGAGAGCGGGGGGAGGTTACCGGAGGGCGTGCTGCCCTCCCCGGAGACCGGGGCACAGCCCTCAGCGGAGGACACGCGCCCCCCGGCGGGCCGAGCGCACTCATCGGATGCCGAGTCGGCTGCCGAGCCGCGACTCTCGGAGACCGAGACCGAGACCGAGACCGAGGCCAAGGCCGAGGAGGTCGGGCCCCGATCCCCGGAACCGCTCGGCTGGAGGTTCCGGATTCCGCTTGTCGGGGTCGCCCTGCGGACCCGGGCGGGGCCGTACGAGCGGCGGGTCGTGTCGGCTGTCGCCGTGCGGGCCCGCTGGGCGGCGGAGGACCGGGGGGACGGCTCCCGGCAGGGTGACGACCCGGCGCGCGACGCCTGGCTGGCGGACCGGCTGGTGGACGCCGGTGGGCTGGTCGACCGGGAGCGGGCCGCCCGTGACCTGTTCCGCATCGTCGAGCGACTGGCCGACTCCCGGCCGAGGCAGTGCGCAGGATGGCTGACGGCCGCCGTCGAGTCCTGCGACGACGACCAGCGCTGTGCGGCCGCGGTGACCGACTACGCGGTACGCGCACTGCACGTGAAGCGGTTCCAGCCCCTCGACGAGACCGTGTGGGCGCTGGTACGGAACCTGCCCGGACAGCCGGACCCCGCCATCCGGCAGCGGCTGCTGGCCGTCGAGACGGCCCAACTGGCCGCGCGCGGCGACACGGCCGCGCTGTCGCGGCGGTACCGGGCACAAGTCACGAACACACCCGAGCACCCCCTGGCCCTCGCCGCGCTGGCCGCCTCCCTGCTCGGCGGCTGGTCCGGCCTCCCCACACTGTTCACGGACGCTCCCCCGCCCGCCAACGACTGGGAGCGGCAGGCCGAGAGCGCCTCCAGGGCCGTCACCGCGCTCCTCGCGGGCGACCCGACGCTCCTGTACGACCTGCTGCGGACCTCGGCCGACCCGCCCGACCGGACCCCTGGTCGTGTACGCGTGTTCGAGTACACGGTGTTCCTGTGCAGGCATCTGCTGATCGCAAAGGACTCCCGGAAGGTCACGGAGCTGCTCGCCGAGCACGGGGTGGGCATGGATCAACTGCCCCCGGAATGCGCGGTGACGCACCGGTTCCTCACCGGCGCCTGGGAGCGGGCGCTGGCCGCGGCGGGCTCCCTCATGGCCAACAGCCCGCCGACCGCGCGCGGTCCACTCGACGCCCTGGTCCACGCGAGGGCGGCCACAGCACTCCTCGCACAGGGCTGGCCCGCCCGGGCGGGAACGGTGCTCGACCTCCCGAACCCGGCCGGACCGCCGATGTCGTACCTGCTGGCCGCCGAGAAGGCGGCGGTCGACCGGTTCCACGGCCGGACCGACGCGGCACGCGACACCCTGCGCCGGGGCCTGTCCGAGGCCACCCGCGCCGGCCTCGTACTGGGTACGGCGGACCTGTGGTCGGGCCTGACCCTGATCGAGGCCGAGCGGGGACGGCAGGACCTGGTCGCGTCCGGTCTGAACGAGCTGTCCCGCATCGCCCGCAAGGGCCGCGCCTGCGACCGGCTGACGTATCTGCGCACCCGCTTCGAGAGCCTCACGGCGCCCGCCGACCCGCACCACCGGCCCTTCGAGCGAGTCCCGGACGCCCGCACCACGATCACCCTGGCCCGTTCACTCGGCCAGCCGTTCGAACTGGCCCGGACGCTGCTGGCGGTCGCCCGGGCCGAACACGCGGCGCCCCTGGCGCCCGGACGCGCGGCACCCGGACGCGGGGAGCCGCCGTACGGTGACGCACCGGCCGATCAGCTGCTCCGCGAGGCGTACGACCTGTTCGGTGAGCTGGGCGCGCTGCTGTGGCGGCACCGGACCAGGGCGGCCCTGCGGGAGGCCGGACTGCCGGTGCCCCGGCACCCGGCGGTCGCCGAGGAGACCGAGGTGCTGATGGCCAGGCTGGTCTCCGAGGGGCTGTCGAACCGCCAGTTGGCCGAGGCCCTGGCGGTGAGCGAGACGAGTGTGTCGACCCGGCTGAACCGTCTCTACCGGCGCATCGGCGTACGTTCCCGGGTGGAACTGGCCACCGCCGTGGCCACCGGCCACCACGCGCCTGCGACGGAGTCCTGACGTCCGGGGCCGGACCTCGCCGCCCACGCGGGACGACCGGGCGTCAGTCACTCCCCGCCCACGCGGGACGACCGGGCGTCAGTCACTCCCCGCCCGGCCGCCGACCTCCAGCACGTCCTCGTCGTGCGGGTCGGCGGTCACCTCGTACCCGGCGGCGGTCAGGGCCGCCGCGTAGCGGGTCAGTTCCATCCCTGGGTCCAGGGGGTCCGGGGCGCCGGGCGTACCGGGTTCGTCGGGTTCGTCGGCCTCGCAGAAGTAGACCTCGAAGGGGGGCCGGTCCCGGTCCACGACGAAGCCGTCGTCCCAGCGGTCGTGTTCCCGGCAGCCCGCCAGGCGCAGGGCGTCCCGGATCCCGTCGGCCGGAGTCCTGGGCGGGGCCGGGAGCGGCCGGGCGGGGCCGGGTGAGTGGAGCAGCAGGGAGCGGCCCGACTCCATCGCCTTCAGGATCGCCCTGCTGTCCAGGTCCCGGAAGTCGGGATCGAGAGCGCGAAGTGCCCGGGTCGAGCGTGATCCGAGGTCCGGCACGAGCTCGCCCCGCAGGTCGCGCACACAGCCGGACCAGGCCCCGACCCGTACCCTCGCCGGGTCCGCGACCCGCAGGAAGTTCCCGGCGATGCCCAGTCGGGCTTCGAGGCCGCCCCGGAACTCGGTCAGGTGCTCCTGGGTCAGTACGACCTCGGCGCGGGTGTCGCCCCGGACGACGGTGTGACCGTGGTTGTAGATGCCGGCGACGGTCTGCTCCACCTCCAGGTCGCCCTCGATGAGGACCTCGCTGCCCGCGGTGGCGAGGTTCTTCGCCCGTACGTCACCGCGTACCAGGAGGAAGGGGCCGAAGTCCCACTCCCAGTTGGTGATCCAGTCGGTGACGGTGAGGTCCCCGTCGACGACCAGGCCCCGGTACATGCCCGGGTGGGTCTTCGTCAGCCCGGACCAGGCGTCCAGGTGGGAGAAGTCGAGCGGCAGACGTTCCAGGGCCGCCGAGTCGCCGGGGAGGACGAGGACCTCCCCGGTGTCGTCCGGACCTCCCAGGTGGAACAACGACCGGACGCCGAATGTCTCATCGGCCTCGTGGAGCGAGACGGCCCTGATGCTGTCCACGTCGGTTGTCCTCTCGTCACGGCAGGCGGCGGGCAGGATTCTCCCTCACACCGGCGCCCGCTCGCGCGCTCCGAGGACGGCACTCGCGGGCAGCCTTCAACTGACGGGCACGACCGGCATATCCTCTGCACAGCCGCACACCTGGACCGGGGGCGACACCATGGCCGAGACGGGCACAGGCAGCCGTCGTCAGGGCACCTTCTGGGAGGCCCTCGCCCCCGCCGACCGGGACGCGGTGCTCCGGGGGTCGACCCGTGTGTCGCTGCCCGCCGACGAGCAGTTCCTGGCGCAGGGCGAGGACTCCGACCATCTGGTGGTGCTGCTGCGCGGCTGGGTCAAGGTCGTCGCCCAGTCCCACGCCGGCTACCGCGCTCTGCTCGCCCTGCGCGGCCCCGGTGAACTCCTCGGCGAGCAGGCCGGGTTGGAGGGCAGGCGCCGCTCGGCCTCGCTCCACACGGCGACCACGGTCGAGCTGCTGCACCTGCCCGCCGCCCGTTTCCAGTCGCTGGCCCGCGCCAGTGCCGGAGTGACCGCCGCGCTGGAACAGACGCTGTCCGGGCGGCTGCGCGAGGCCGACGTCCAGCGCACCGGCATCACCGAACCGGTCCCGGTGCGTCTCGCCGCCCTCCTCCTCGACCTGGCCGAACGCTGCGGCCACCCCGACCCGGACGGCACCGGCGTACGCATCGCCCTGCCGCTCTCCCAGGACGATCTGGCGGGGCTGGTGCTCAGCTCGCGGCGTACGGTGAGCCGGGTGCTGGAGCAATGGCGGGGACGGGGCTGGATCGTGACGGGGCGTCAGTCGCTGCTGATCCGGTCGGTGGACCAGTTGAAGGGGCAGGCGTTCGGCGGGTGACGGCCGGGTTTCCGGGGCTCCGGACTGCCCCGTGGCCTGCTCCCGTCCTCAGCAGGAGGTGTGACTCACCCCCTCCCTGGGCGCCTTGAAGATGCGGTAGCCCTTCGTGTTCGTCAACTGGTAGGTGATCGTCCAGTCGTCGCACGTGTCGTCGGGGTTCGAGTAGGGCCCGTACCCGGGGTCCTGGGTGCTGCGGAAGCTGACCGTGGCGAGGGTGTACGTGCCGTCGTTCGACAGACCGGTCAGGACGATGCCGGACTCCTGGGTCGTGCTCATGTCCCGCGTCCAGCTCGCGCGGCTCTTGGCCGAGTTCACGTTCACCACACTGGAGCCGGGGTCGTAGCGGCGCATCGCCTTCGGGTAGTCGCGCTTGTTGATCGCCCCGTAGAAGTGGGCGAACATCGTCGCCACCCCGCGCGCCCTCGGATGGTCGGCGACCTGCGAGTAGTCGACGGTCGCCCCGGGCGCCGCGGCCCTGCCCACCTCGACCGGTTCCGCCGGGGTCACGGGCGGATCGGTGGGACCGGGCGCCGACTTGACGCTCGCGTCGGAAGAAGAGGCGGACGGCAAGGACGGATAGGGCGAGAAGGACGGCAAGGACGGCAAGGACGCGGACGAACCGGAGGAGGAGTCGCTGTTGGTCCTGTCCCCGAAGAACGGGATGTGCCCGGTGGTGGCCAGCCACACACCCGCGGCGATCAGCAGGGCCACGACCACGCCGACGGCCTGGGCGGTCGCCGAGAGCCCCGGGGAGGCGGAGGGCTGAACGGCCGTTGTCCTGCGGCGGGTTCGCTGCGGGGCGGCCGTGCGGGGTGCGTACGGCGTGGAGGGTCTGTACGGGGTCGACTGTGTGCGCTGGTTGGCGCGGTTGGGCTGGGCGGCCCGGGGCGGGGTCCGGCGTGGGGTCGGTCCCCCCGCGGGGAACTGGAACCCGGTGTTCGGCCGCGTCACGGGCTGCGGCCGGGGCGTGACCTGCGGGCTCGTCGGATGCTGCTGTGCCTGTGCCTGTGCCTGTGCCTGTGGCTGTGGCTGTGGCTGTCGTGGTGGCGCCGGCGGTGGCTTGCGCCGCTGCTGGACACGTGCCTGTTCCAGTACCCGCAGCCACTCCGGCATCGGCGGACGGGCGGCCGGATCGGAGTTCCGGCTGCGTTCGGCGAGGTTCGCCAGGGCGGACGACACGTTCCGCAGCCCGGTGAGATCGGTGCTCGACTGGTGCCGGTTGAAGAGCCTGGTGGCGATCAGCCCGAACTTGTACGTGTCCGAGGCCGGCGTCGCCTTCGCGGCCTCCGGCACCGCCCAGTCGTCCGTCTCGACCTGGGGCAGGACGTCCCTCCCGGCCAGCCGCATCGAGTCGCAGTCGATCAGCAGGCACTTGGGCGAGGGGTCCAGCATGAACAGGACGTTCTTCGGTGAGAGGTCGCCCACGGTGACCCGGTGCCGGTGCAGCCGGCCCAGGGTCGCCGCGAGGTCGATGAGCAGCCGCAGCCTGCGCCCGTCGTCGACGTCGAGCCCGAGCGACCGGGTGTAGCCGTCGGGGTTGAGCAGGAACTCCATGCCCTGCGGCTTCACCTTGTCCAGCCGGTCGCTGTCGAGCTCGAACTCCTCGGTGATCCGCTGCATGAGGAACCCGGTCACCGTGGTGCCGGGGTTGTCGCTCGGCAAGGGGCGCGTCGGCCGGGCGCCGGTGTAGACGAGCGCGATCGGCCAGGTCAGCCGCTTGTCCAGGAAGGAGTGGTCGTGCCGGTCGGTGCGGCCCAACTGGTCGAAGAAGCTGACCAGTCCGTAGAGCGCGTCGCCGTCGCCCGACACCGTCGGCAGATACTCCTTGTACGCGAGGTACTCGCCCGCGAACTTCCCGGGCGGGTCGGGCACCGCGTACACCACGCCCTGGCCCCCGTCGCCCAGCCGGTTCACCGGGAGGTCGCCGAGCTTGTCCCGCCCGACCCAGGAGATCGTCGTCAACCGGTGCCTCCCGGTGCGTCGTGCCACGGCCACAGGGCGATCAGCGTGCGGTCGTCGTCGTAGGTCTCCCGGGAGAAGTCGAGGAGATGGGCGAAGCCCAACGGCGGTACGGGGCGCTGTAGTCCGTAGTAGAAGTGCCGGGCCACGGCTCCCGTTCCGTCGCCCAGCGGATCGCCGAAGCCGTCCGTGCCGACCAGCAGGACCGTGCCCGGTTCCAGGGCGAAGGAGAGCGGGCGGATGACTCCGGGGACAAAGGGCAGCGGCTCCACCGTCGAGGAGTACAGCCCGTCCGCGCCGGCCGCCTTGCCGCCTGTCAGCCGGTAGAACCGGTCGTGTTTGATCTGCCAGGCCCCCGAGTCGCCGATCGAGATCAGGTGGACGAAGACGCCCTGGTCGGTGGGGGTCGCCGTGCCGGCCACCAGGGTGGTCGCGAGCAGTCCGGCCGTCTCCTCAGGGCCCGCGTCGGGGCGGTGCAGGATACGGCGGGCCTGTTCGACGAGTTGCCAGTGGACGGTGGACAGCAGCTTGTCCCAGTCGGCGACATAGCCGGCGCCGTCGCCGCGTACCTGGGCGAGCATCTCGTCCACGGCGCTGCGGCAGGCCAGTTGGGAGCCGATGTGGGGCTGGCGCGCGCTGGAGACCCCGTCGGCGACGGCGAACACGACGGTTCCGGTGCCCTGGTCCCAGGCCGCCGCCGCGTCGTCCTCGCGGGGCCGTCCCTCGTAGCGGTGCTGGTTGCCGCGTACGGAGGCGAGGCGCAGGGCCGCCTTCCCCGTCTGCCAGCCGTCGCAGACCGTGTCCGGACGGTAGGACAGCCCGCGCGGCGGCACGGTCTCGAACGCCGGGACGGGCTTCCCGATGACGATGGGCCGCCATGGTTCTTCGTCGATGTGCTCCCCCACCGACGTCCTCTCCGACGTCCTCTCCGACGTCCTCTCCGGCTTCCCTGCCGACCTCTCCGCAGACTCCTCCTTCGGCTCCCTCGCCGGATCCCCCGCCGAATCAGGTGCCGAGCCGGACACCGCGTCCGGCGACTTCTCCGTGGCGGGGACCGTGCCGGGATCCCGGGCGTCGTTTTGGTGCGTCGCGGACCGCCGTACCGGGTCGGACAGTTGGGAGGTGTCCGGCCGATCGGGCCCTCGTTCTCGCCCTGTCGCGTTCTGCCACCTGCCGAACAGGGCCACGTCAGATCACATCGATCGCGACGGTGAAGCCTTCCGGCTTGTCGACCGTGAGCTGTGGGTGGGCCGAGCCGAGGGAGCGGCCCGAGGCGATGATGCTCCTGGTCAGGGCGGTGCAGAACTTGGCGATGGCGTCGCCGACGTCGACTCCCTTGTTCACGATGAACCCGAACTCCGACTGGGTGGCGACCTCGTTGATGATCTCCGGGTCGGCGTCCACGATGCCGACGGCGATGATGTTGGGCGCGCCCAGGGTCGACTGGCGGTCGGTGAGCCGCCGGTGGGCGTCCCGCCAGTCCTCGCCCCGGTTGGGCAGCCCGTCGCTGAAGAGGAACACGGCGGGCCGGTGCACCTGGTACCCCTCGGCCTTGAGCCCCTGGATGTCCGCCGGGATCCGGCTGATCAGATCCTCGAAGGCGGTGGCGTAGCTCGTCATGCCACGGGTGGACAGCAGCGGGAACTCGCCCGCGGCGCGCAGGTCGACGAGGTGGACCCGCTCGATGACGTCGTCGGAGAAGCCCAGGACGGAGAAGCGCACCTTGGCCGCGGCCATCGGCTCACCGAGCAGCGCCTGGTACAGGGACCTCAGGCCGTCGTTGAGGTCGTCGATGTGGTCGAACATCGACCCCGACTCGTCGGCCAGGAGGTAGACGGGAAGCAGGTGCCCCTGGTTGCTTTCGGTCATCGTCACTTCTCTCTCACTGATGTCGCTGATGCCGCTGATGTCACCGATCTCGCTGAACTCGCTGAACTCGCTGAAATCCCTGAACTCGCTGATGTCACCGCCGTCGCTGCCGGCTTCGCCGCCGCCGCTGTCGCCCCTGCCTCCGCTGTCGTCACAGCGCGTCCTCGGCCGACCGGAAGCCGTCCGGCGTCGCGAGCGTGAACTGCGGGTCGCCCGCGCCGAGTCGCCGCCCGTAGCCGACGATCGTGTCCCGCAGGAAGGCGGCGACGCTGTGCGCCGCCGAGGCCGCGTCCTGATGCGGGGCCGCCATGAAGCCGAACTCGGGGCGGGTGGCCAGCGCCCGTACCGTCTGCGCCTGGGCGCCGCCCAGGCCG
>NZ_LIQQ01000224.1 GCF_001418565.1 Streptomyces graminilatus
TGGCCGACTGACCCCTGAGGGTGCGCTTCGCGCCCCTCAGGGGTCAGTCGGCCAGTACGGCAGAGGCCGGCCGGTGACTACGGCAGGGCCAGGCGGCCAGTGCGGCAGGGCTAGTCGGCCAGTGAGGTCAGGTGGGCCTCGCGTACGTCCGTCGTCTGGCCCTGGATCAGTAGGAACAGGCCCTCGCGGGCCAGGCGTTGGGCCGGGCTGGTGAGGGCGAGGGAGCGGCCGCCGCCGGCGACGATCGCCGCTGTCGTCGCCGCGCGCATCAGGTCGTACGCCCGGGTCTTCAGTGCCAGGCGGTCCGCGATGTGCTCCTGCGGCCGGCGGTGGTCCGCGAGGGCGTACGCGTTGCGGCGCACGGCGTCGAGGCGGGTGCGCAGCGAGCGCGCGGTCGCCGTGGCGTCCGGGTGGGCGGCGAGCAGATCGAGGGCCGCGTATGCCACCCCGAACACGGCCGGGCTCGTGTTGGCGGCCCGGGGCAGGTCGACGAGGGCGAACTTCTCGCGCGGGGTGCGCAGGACGACCGCCACCTCCGGCAGCCGCAGGCCCTTGAGCTCAAGGGAGACGGTCCGGGCGGCCGTGAGTGCCGCCAGGCGCATGGGCGGCGAGGCGCGCAGCCCCGGCTGTTCGCGCGCGTCGGCGAACGCGAACACCACCTCGTCCGTGTCGGACAGCCCCGCGAGCAGCATGACGTCGTTCAGTCCCCAGCCCGTGTACCAGGGGACCGTCCCGTCGAAGCGCCAGCCACCGCGCTCGTACGCGGCCCGGACCTGAACGCGTGGGAAGGAACGCAGGTGCGCGTACGCGGTCCCGGACAACAGCTCGCCCGTCGACAGCGGGCCCAACAGGCGCTCCCGTACCGGCAACTGAGACTCAGTCAGGAGTTTTACCGGTGTGTGGTGCTGGGTCTGCACGAACCAGGTCGAGCAGCAGGCCCCGGCCAGGATCTCGGCGACCTCCCGGGCCACCGGGGCGGGCGCGCCCGCGCCCCCGTACTCCTTCGGCGCGTTCACCCCGAGCAGTCCCGACCGCTTGACGGCCTCGATGCTGCTCGGGGGCACGCCCTCCTGGTCGACCCGGCCCGCCTGCGGGGCCAGGACATCGGCGGCGAGCCGGCGGGCGGCGGTGACGAGCGGGTGCGGAATGGCGGTCATGGACGAGATTCTCCCGGTGCCGCGGTGCGTTGTGCCGCCGCGGAGGTGCTCCCTTCGTGTAGGAGATGGGGCAGAGCCGTGATGCCCAGGAGGATCGGATGAAGTACTACCTGCTCAGCGCCATGAAGTCGGTCGGCGAACCGGCCGTGCCCGAGTCGATGGTGGAGATCAACCACAGGCTGAGCGTCTTCCACGACGAGCTGCGTGAGGCCGGGGCCTGGGTCTTCGCGGGCGGACTCCACCGCCCGGACGCGGCGACCGTGCTGCGGCCGTCGGGCGACGACGTCGAGGAGACCGAGGGTCCCTACGCCGAGAACAAGGAGTTCCTCGGCGGGATCTGCCTCCTCAAGGCACCCGACCTGGACGCCGCCCTGGAGTGGGGTCACAAGGCGGCCCTGGCGACCACCCTGCCGATCGAGGTCCGCCCCTTCCTCGGCTCGGCCGACGACTGATCGACAGCCAGTCGATTGCGGAGGGTCATATTCGTGTATGTGGAATATGTTCTGTGGCGTGAGGAGTTGGCACATGAACCGATGGCATCGAGCCGGCCCTCCGCGCCCGAGACCGTCGCATGACATCCCCGCATGACATCCCCGTATGAGATCAGCGTATGAACCACCGTGAGCGAGGCATCGTGAACCACCCCACGTCCCCCGAGCAGCCCGCCGACATCGTGGCGCGCCTGCGCGCCACCTTCCGGACGGGCCGTACCAAGCCCGTCGAGTGGCGGAAGGCCCAGCTCGGCCGGTTGCGCGAGCTGCTCACGGCGCACGGTGAGGACGTGGCCGCAGCTCTCCACGCGGACCTCGGCAAGAGCTCTGCCGAGGCGTACCGCACGGAGATCGACTTCACGATCCGGGAGATCGACCACACCTTCGACCACCTCGACGCCTGGCTGCGCCCCGAGCCCGCGCCCGTCCCCGAGCGCCTCGGCGCCGACGCCAAAGCCTGGACGCAGTACGACCCCCTGGGCGTCGTCCTGGTCATCGCCCCCTGGAACTATCCGGTGCAGTTGCTGCTGACCCCGGTCGTCGGCGCGCTGGCCGCCGGTAACGCCGTGGTGGTCAAGCCGAGCGAACTGGCCCCCGCCACCTCGGAGATCGTGGCCCGGCTGCTGCCCCGGTACCTGGACACGGACGCGGTCGCCGTCGTCGAGGGCGGCGTCCCGGAGACCACCGCGCTGCTGGCCGAGCGCTTCGACCACATCTTCTACACCGGCAATGGCACCGTCGGCCGTGTCGTGATGCGCGCCGCCGCCGAACACCTCACCCCGGTCGCCCTCGAACTCGGCGGCAAGTCCCCGGCGTTCGTCGACACCGGCATCGACGCGGACGTGGTCGCCGACCGGCTGGTCCGGGGCAAGTTCCTCAACGCCGGCCAGACCTGTGTCGCGCCCGACTACGTCCTCACCGACCCGGAGACCGCCGCCGCGCTGGAGCCCGCGCTCGCCAAGGCAGTCGAGAACCTGTACGGCGCGGACCCGGCCACGTCCACCGAGTACGGCCGGATCGTGAACGAGCGTCACTTCGACCGGCTCGGCGGTCTGCTCGACTCGGGCCGCGTCGTCACCGGCGGCAGCAAGGACCGTACGACGAAGTACATCGCGCCGACCGTCCTCGCCGATGTCGACCCCGCTTCGCCCGTGATGCGGGAGGAGATCTTCGGCCCGATCCTGCCGATCGTCACGGTGGCGGGGCTCGACGAGGCGATCGGCTTCATCAACGACCGCGACAAGCCGCTCGCGCTGTACGTGTTCACCGAGTCCGGCACGACCCGGGAGCGGATCGCCGCCGAGACGTCCTCCGGCGCCGTCGGCTACGGTCTGCCGCTCGCCCATCTCACCGTCTCCGACCTGCCGTTCGGCGGGGTGGGGGAGAGCGGGATGGGCAGCTACCACGGCCGCTACTCGATCGAGACGTTCAGCCACCGCAAGGCGGTGCTCGCGAAGCCGCTTGGCTGAGGACGCCCCGCCGGGCCGCGGACGCAACTCGCGCGTGCGCGTGTGTTGACGTCTTCGGCCTGCCCCCTCAAGGTGCTGTCGTCCGTCGAGGAGTGCGAGTCGAGTGCTCGCGGGCGAGGAAGCGAGCACGCGGCGGCGGCAGCGGCAGCGGCTTCGGAAGTCGCCGAACGGCAGCAGGGGAGGGCGAGTTGACGAACGCTGAAGCGGTCGCGGTGCTGGTCGTCAGGGTGGTCCTGGGCGTCATCATGGTCGCGCACGGGCTCAACCACTGGCGGGGCGGCGGAAAGATCGAGGGCACGGCCCGCTGGTTCGGCGGGCTCGGGCTGCGGCACGGGACGCTGCAGGCGTGGATGAGCGTGGTCACCGAGGTGGGCGCGGGCACACTGCTGGTCCTCGGCCTGTTCACGCCGCTGGCCTGTGCGGCGGTCGTCTCGGTGATGCTGGTCGCCGGGCTTCTCGCCCACCGGCCCAACGGGTTCTTCGTGTTCAAGGACGGCTACGAGTACGTCCTGATGCTGGCCGCGATCTGCCTGGCGCTCGGGGTACTGGGGCCCGGCCGGATCTCCGTGGACCACGCCGCCGGCATCGACGTCACCGGCTGGGCCGGGGGCGGTATCGCGCTCGGGGTGGCCGTGGTGGCGACGGCGGGCCTGCTGGCCACCTTCTGGCGCCCCGAGCGCCCGGAGAAGGCCGCGCCTCCCGAACAGGCTGAGCGCCCCGAACAGGCCGCCGAGCTTCCCGAACAGGCCGCGCGTCCCGAACAGGCCGCGCGTCCCGAACAGGCCGCGCGTCCCGAAGAGGCCGCACCTCCCGAACAGGCCGCCGAGCGTCCCGAAGAGGTCGCGCCTCCCGAACGGGCCGTGACTGCGGACGGCCCGGCCGTCACCGGAGTGGCCGGGCCGGAGACCGGCTGACGCGGGTGGAGTTCACCGGGCCCGGGAGCAGCCGGGGCGGCCTCAGAAGAACTCGTCCAGCAACTGGTAGAAGTCGACCCGCCCCTGGTCCACCGGGAACGGCCCGTACCGTTCGACGAAGGCGGTGACGCACTCCGGTCCGAACCAGGGGTCTTCCTCGTGGCCCAGTTCCCTGATCGCCAGGGCAAGGTCCGCGTGCCGGTCCGCTCGGCCCAGGCGTCCCACGTCGATGACGCCGGTGAGCCGACCGGACTCCGGGTCCAGCAGCACATTGCCGGGGCACGGATCACCGTGACAGACGACGATGTCCTCCTTCGCCGGAAGCCTGCGCCTCAGTTCGTCCAGCAACCGCTCACCGGACCAGCCGAGCCGTTCCTCGTCCAGGTCATCCATGTCCACGAGCCCCGCTTCGAGGTTCCGCTCGGCCCGCGGGACCGTCACGGCCAGGGACTGGTCGAAGGGGCAGTCGTCTGCGGGGAGTTCGTGGAGCAGGCGGACGGTGTCGGCCATCGTCTCCGCGACCCGCCGACGCCGGTCGCGAGGCCATTCCGCGGCAGCGGTTACCCCGGGCACCGCCTCCATGACGAGCCATGACGCACTGCCGTCGGAGTCCAGATCGACGACTCGGGCGGTAGGGAAGCCCTGTTCGGCCAGCCACCGCAGACGCAGCGCCTCGGCCTCCAGCCCCGGTGCGATCCCCGGCTCCACCTGGCCGGGCACGATCTTGGCGTACAGGTCTGACACGCCCGACAGCCGATACACGACGGCTCCCGAGTCGCCCTCGGTGACCAAGGTCCACTCGTGGCCGGGGTAGCGCTGACGAATGTTCGTGTCCATGGGCCACATCATGGCCGACACCGGCATCCGGGCGGGCGCGGCTTTCGATCACACGGAAGGGGAGGGCGGGGAGAGCTGTTCGCGCACCCAGTCGGGATCGGGGTTGGTGTGCGGCAGGCCCGCCACGACGACGGTCGGCACCGTTTCGTTGCCGTCGTTGGCCGCCCGCACCGCCGCCGCTCCCTCCGGGTCGCGCCAGATGTTGACCCAGTGCAACTGGCGGGCGCGGCGGCCCAGTCGGACGCGCAGTCGCATGCAGTACGTGCAGCCCGGCCGCCAGAAGACGACCGGGCGCCCGTCGACCGCGCTGCGGCGCTCGGCCTCCCGCGCACCGATCGACCTCGGGAAGATCAGGGGGGAGTTCATGCCGGCGAGCGCCAGGAACACCAGCAGGAGTGCCGCTGCTGTGCCGGGGGTCCCCTGGAGGGTCATCCCGGTCGCGAGGGCCGAGCCGCACAGCACGAACAGCGTCGGCAGAATCCACGTACGCATCATGGTGACGCAGGCTATCGAGGAGCTGAACATCTCCGTCGGCCAGGTACGGGTGTGACGGGTGCGCTGACTTCACGCCGCGCCGTGTGATGTCATGCCCCTGTCGATCGAGCGTCGAGTCGTCGAGCCGCCGATATTCCCCATGAAGGGCCCCGCGAATGCCTACCCCCCGCACCGCACTGCTCACCGCAACAGCCGCACTGGCCACGGTAGTTGTCGCTCCTGTGGCGCCCGCCGAGGCCGCCCCCGTGCCGGCCGCCGGCGCCTACTACGTCCAGAGCGCGACCACCGGACTCAACGCCGCCGACAAGGGCGGAGTCGTCGAGCAGCACCGGCCCAAGGGCAACGAGGACCGCCAGCAGTGGACGCTGCGCGCGAGCGGAACCTCGTACGTCCTGGAGGCCACGGACACCGCGGGCTCCTGTCTCGGCCGCTCCGGCGACCAGGCCAGGACCGTCCCCTGTGCGAGCGCCGACGCGGCCTGGGAGATCTCCCCCTCCGGAGACGACCAATACACCCTCAAGGCCCCGGGAGCCAGCCGCTATCTGACGGTCGCCGCCAAGCCGTCCGGTGCCAACTACCCCGACCAGTTGGCCATCGGCGGCTCGGGCGGCCTGGCCGCCTGGTACCTCACCCCGGTCGCCCCCACCGTCGCCCCGATGCCGCCCGCCGACCAGCGGACCCTGGACCAGGTCACGTTCCTCACCGCCCACAACGCCTACGCCAACGGCGTCGACGGCGGCTTCGCCCCGCCCTTCGTCAACCTCGTCCCCAACCAGACACGCGGCATCAACCAGCAACTCAGCGACGGCGTACGGGGGTTCATGCTGGACATCCACCAGACCCCCGACGGCGCGATCCTCTGCCACAACAGTTGCACCCTCGTCGGCAGCCCGGTCGCCCTCTGGGTCGACCTCCAGCGGATGGTCGACTTCCTCAAGCGGAACCCCACCCAGGTCGTCACCGTCTTCCTGGAGGACTACGTCGACCCGGGCGTCCTGCGCGGCGAACTCGCCCGCGTGAACGGCCTGTCGGACGTCCTGTACCGGCCCGACCAGACCGGCGTACGGCAGAACGGCTGGCCGAAGATCGCCGACCTCGTCGCCGCCAACGACCGGCTGCTGATCTTCACCGACCACAGCCGGGCCGCCGACCAGAACGCCGGACTCACCCGGGACAGTTTCGGCGTCATGTACCAGCGTGAGTGGACCGTGGAGAACTACTGGTCCATGGGCGGCGGCATCGGCTCCTCCGACTGGTCCTGCTACAGCCGCTGGTACGGCGCCGACTCCAACACCCCGCTGACCCGCACCGAGGGCGCCTTCAAGCCCCTCTTCGTCATGAACCACTTCCGGGACGCGGCGATTTCCTCCACGGCGACGAACGACAACACCAAACTCGCCGACCGGGCCCAGCGGTTCTGCCAGCCGGCCGCCCGCAAGAAGCCCAACTTCCTTGCCGTGGACCACTACAACCTCGGAAACCCCGCATCGGCGGTCGCCACGCTGAACACGTACGTCTATCCGTAAGGTTCGGTCCGTAAAGGTCAGTCAGGGTCCGTCAAGGTCCGTAAGGGGCGACTGGAGGACGTCGAAGTCCAAGAGGTGGCGCGACGCCGGTCCGGCCGGTGACGGGCGCGTGCGAGACTCCGTCGATGACCTCGGAGACGATCACCGCGGACGCCGCGGGCACCTGGAAACTCGGCGACCTCACCGTCAACCGGCTCGGATTCGGAGCCATGCGGCTCACCGGGAGCGCGGCATTCCACCTCGGTACGCCCAGTGATCGTGAACGGTCGCTGGGCGTGCTGCGGAAGGCCGTCGAACTCGGCGTCAACCACATCGACACCGCCGCCTTCTACTTCTCCGCGCTGCGCTCCGCCAACGAACTGATCAACAGCGCGCTGGCGCCGTACGGGGACGACCTGGTCATCGCCACCAAGGTCGGCCCCCACCGTGACTACTCCGGGGAGTGGGCCACCTCGGCCCGCCCCGACCAACTGCGCGGCCATGTCGAGGAGAACCTGCGGCAGCTCGGCCGCGACCACCTCGACGTCGTCAACCTCAGGAGGATGCGGCAGGACTCCATCGCCGAGCACTTCGGCGCG
Organism: Streptomyces graminilatus; assembly: GCF_001418565.1. GTDB lineage: Bacteria > Actinomycetota > Actinomycetes > Streptomycetales > Streptomycetaceae > Streptomyces > Streptomyces graminilatus. The sequence continues at coordinate 7,468 of NZ_LIQQ01000224.1, forward strand.
CTCGCCGAGCTGCGCGCGGCCGGCCTGATCCGCCACCTCGGCATCTCCGGTGTCGAGCCGAGACACCTCGCCGAGGCGCGGGCGATCGCCCCTGTGGTGTGCGTGCAGAACCGGTACGCGCTGGACCGTCCCGACCCCGAGGGGGACGAACTCCTGCGGCTGTGCGGGGAGTCGGGCATCGCCTTCGTCCCCTTCTTCGCCGTCGCGGGCGGTGGCGAGGAGCGGGGCGCCGCCGACTCCCATGACGAGGCGGTGCTCGACGTGGCCCGTGCGCACGGCGCGAGCCCCGCCCAGATCCGGCTCGCGTGGAGCCTGCACCAGGGGGCGCACGTACTCGCCATCCCGGGCACGGGCAACCCGGACCACGTCGTCGACAACGTGGCGGCCGGCGGACTGCGCCTGACGGAGGACGAGTTGACCCGACTCGGCGCGGCCCACCAGCGATGACCGTCACCGACGGCCGGGCCGAACGCCTCTCGCGCGGGCGCGAGCGGTCGACGCAGGGGATCTGAACCGCGTAGAAGACCGAACGGGAAGCCCGGGGCGGTCAAGGCAGCCCCGGACCGAAAGGTGAGGCGCCCCCGGACCGAAAGGTGAGGCGCTCCCGGACCGAAAGGTGAGGCGCCCCCGGACCGAAAGGTGAGGCGCTCCCGGACCGAAACGGTGAGGGCGGGCCCGGGGAAACACCCCCGGCCCGCCCCCCTCCGCATCAGCCGCCCGTGTTCAGCCGACCGACGCCAAGTCCACCGGCATTCAGCGCACCGGCATTCAGCGCACCGGCGTTCCGCGCACAGGCGTTGAACGCACCAGCGTTCCGCGCACCAGCGTTCCGCGCACCGCCATTCAGCGCACCTGCTCCTTCAGGAACGGCACCGTGCTCTCCCACGCCCGGGTCGCCGACTCGGCGTCGTACACCGGGCGGGAGTCGTTGAAGAAGGCGTGGTTCGCCGGGTAGACACGCAGGTCCGGGGTGATACCGGACTGCTCCTTGATGGCCTCGCGCAGCGGGTCCAGGTTCTCCACCGGGATGCTCGCGTCGAGTTCGCCGTAGTGGCCGAGCACCTCGGCCTTGAGGCCGGAGAAGTCGGGCAGTTCGCCCTGGATCACACCGTAGAACGGCACGGCGGCGCTGACGCGCGGATCGGCCGCCGCCTGATAGAGCACGAAGCCGCCGCCCATGCAGAAACCGACCGAGCCGACCGTCTCCGAGGTGACCTCCGGACGCGCCAGCAGGTAGTCGACCGCGCCGGAGAGCAGCTCGACGCCCTTCGATACGGGAAGGGCCAGCATCATGCGCAGCGCCTCCTCGTTCTCGTGCGCCACATTGCCGCCGTAGAGGTCGGGGGCGAGGGCGACGAAGCCCTCCTGCGCGAGCCGGTCGGTGACGTCCGCGATGTGGTCGGTCAGGCCCCACCACTCCTGGATGACGATGACGGCGGGGCCGCTGCCGGACGGCGGCAGGGCCAGATAGCCGTGCGCGGTGGTGTCAGCGCTCGGAAACGTCACGTTCTGGTGCGAGGGGGAGCCGGTCGGCTTCGGCAGTTCGGTCATGGCACTCAACTCCTGGAAGGGCAGCGCTCGGTGGGGGCGCGCCGCAGGGGGCCTCCGGCGCGATCACCACCTTGCCATGTCCATATCGGACCTTTGGTCCCGGCCCCGGTATGACGGGCGCCGGCATCGCCCCTGGTCGTACGGTTCTGCCGCCTTGCAGCACCTCCGCCCAGGCGTCCGGCGCGAAGCGCGCCACCCCGTACGCCACGAGACCCAGCCACCACGCGGCGAACAGCCAGCCGCCGACGACGTCCGAGAACCAGTGGACGCCCAGATAGACCCTGCTCAGCCCGACCAGCACGGCCCAGCAGCCGACCCCGGCGGCTATCAGGTTCCGGCGACGCGGTGCCCGTGTCCGGACGGCAAGGACGAGCAGCCCGGCGGCGACGGCCGAGGTGGTGGTGTGGCCCGAGGGGAACGACCAGTGGCCGGCGTCCGTCGCCCAGTACGCCATGGCGGGCCGGGGCCGGGACAGCAGCGCCATCAGCGGGAAACGCACCGCCTGGGCGGCGACCAGACAGACCAGACACGCGGCGGCTGCCTGGATCCGCCGCCGTGCCGTCCGCCCGAGCAGGAGACCGGCCAGGGCGACCAGCGCGTACGGCACGAAGCCCGTGCCGGTGTGGGTCAGCACGCGGGCGAGGGTGACCGCCAGGTCCGGGCGGTGCGCGAGCGACCAGTCCAGCAGGGCGCGGTCACCGAAGAGGGTGCCGCCCTGCCGCGCCACCACGGCGAGGGTGAGCAGCGCCAGCAGCACGAACGCGACCAGACTCCCCAGCAAGGGGGAGCCGGCCTTCGCGACGGCACGCTCACGGTTCACACCTGCTTGACGACCACGCCCCGCCCATCGTTCCCGGAACCCGCGGATGCGGACCAGCTCACACGCACGGGTATGAAGGGGGCAGGCGGGGCGCACGAAGGTGACACGCCGTGGGTGTTACGTATAACCTCACCCGTCAACCGCATCTGAGACGGAGCAGAGCCCATGAGACGCATCGCCCTGGTCACCCTTGTCGTCGGCGACCACGACGAGGCGATCCGCTTCTACACCGAAGCGCTCGGCTTCCGCCTCGTCGAGGACACCCCGCGCCCCGACGGCTCCCGCTGGGTCGTCGTGGAGCCGGGTACCGGAGGAGCGGCGGGCACCGGTCTGGTGCTCGCCCGGGCCAAGGACGAGGAGCAGCGCGCCCGGATCGGCGACCAGACCGGCGGGCGTGTCGGCTTCTTCCTGCACACCGACGACTTCGCCCGCGACCACGCCCGGATGACCGCCGCCGGCGTGACCTTCCTGGAGGAGCCGCGCCATGAGCCGTACGGCTCGGTGGCCGTCTTCCAGGACCTGTACGGCAACCGCTGGGACCTCCTCCAGCCCGCCGCCGACTGACCCGCAGCAACCCCACCCCGCCGCACCATCACCTGCCGAGGAACACCGCCCATGACCGCGTCCCCCGTCGACACCGCCACCCTCCGCCGCCTCCCCAAGGCCGTGCTGCACGACCACCTCGACGGAGGCCTGCGCCCCGCCACCCTGGTCGAGCTGGCCGCCGAGGTGGGCCACACCCTGCCCACCACCGACCCGGACGAGCTGGCCGCCTGGTACTACGAGGCCGCCAACTCCGGTGACCTGGTGCGTTACATAGCCACCTTCGAGCACACCCTCGCCGTGATGCAGACCCGCGAGGGCCTGCTGCGCACCGCCGAGGAGTACGTCCTCGACCTCGCCGAGGACGGCGTCGTCTACGCCGAGGTGCGTTACGCCCCCGAACTGAACGTCAACGGCGGGCTTGAACTCCCCGAGGTCGTCGAGGCCGTGCAGGAGGGCCTGGCCGCCGGTATGGCGAAGGCCGCCGCCGCGGGCACCCCGGTCCGGGTCGGGACGCTGCTGTGCGGGATGCGGATGTTCGACCGCGTCCGTGAGGCCGCCGACCTGGCCGTCGCCTTCCGGGACGCCGGGGTCGTCGGCTTCGACATCGCGGGCGCCGAGGACGGCTTCCCGCCCGCCGACCACCTCGCCGCCTTCGAACACCTGCGCAGTGAAAGCGTGCCGTTCACCATCCACGCAGGAGAGGCGCACGGCCTGCCCAGCATCCACCAGGCGCTCCAGGTCTGCGGCGCCCAGCGCATCGGCCACGGCGTCCGCATCACCGACGACATCGTGGACGGCAAGCTCGGGCGTCTCGCGGGCTGGGTGCGTGACCGCCGGATCGCCCTGGAGATGTGCCCGACCTCCAACCTCCAGACGGGCGCTGCCACCTCGATCGCCGAGCACCCCATCACCGCGCTGCGCGACCTGGGTTTCCGGGTCACCCTCAACACCGACAACCGCCTGGTCTCCGGTACGACGATGACCCGTGAGATGTCCCTGCTGGTCGAGGAGGCCGGCTGGACGGTCGAGGACCTGCGCACGGTCACGGTGAACGCGGTCAAGAGCGCGTTCATCCCGCACGACGAGCGCAAGGCCCTCATCGAGGACGTCGTCCTGCCGGGCTACGCCTCGCTGGTGTGAAGCAGTCCCCGTAGATAGGCGGCCTGGCCGACGTGCTGCAGATCGTCGGCCAGGACGCTGACCAGCCGAACGCCGAGGGTGACCGGAGGGTCCCAGCGTTCGTCGACGACGCGCTCCAGGTCCTTGGCGGCCAGACCGCGCAGGGCCTCGACGCTCTGCGCGTGCACGGCGTCGTAGTAGCCCGTCAGCAGCCCGGGGGAGTCCACCCGCACCTTGGCGACCTGCGCGGAGGTGTGGCCGTACCCGATGTCACGGGGTTTCAGACCGAGGCCGAAGCGCTTCTCCCAGTCCTGTGCCAGCCACACCTGGTCGAGCCCGAAGGCGGCGGCCACATGGTCGTCCTGGACCCGGGTGAGATGCCATACGAGCCAGCCGATGGAGTTGGCGTCGGGGCCGGGGCGGTGGTTGAGCTCGTCGGGGCCCAGGCCCTCGACGGCGGCGTGGATCTCTTCCTGGACGCGGGTGTATCCGTCGATGAGGATGTCCTTTGCGTGCATGAGATCCACCCTCCCGCATTCGGGCCCGTCATGCCCCTCGGTCTCCGGCTCAGGTTTCCGGCCCGGTCTCCAACAGGGCCATGAGTGCCCGGGCCGCCGGACTCGTGGCCTGTGGGGGCGGCAGCATCGCGACCGTCTCGTACACCGTCTCGCCGGTGCCCTTCACGGGCAGCGCGGTCAGCGCCGCGCGCTTGTGCGCGAAGTGCCGGGGCACCACCGCGACACCGAGGCCCTCCCCGACCAGGTCCAGGAGGCTGTGCACGTCGTTGACCTCCAGCGCCACGGTCCGCCGTACGCACGCGGCGGCGAACACCCCGTCCGTGATCCGGCGCGGCCCCCAGTCCGGATGGAAGTCGACGAACGCCTCCCCGCCCAGTTCCTCGGGCGTCACCGCGCCCGAGAGGGCGAGCGGATGGCTCGGATGGCACAGCGCGGTCATCGGCTCGCTGCTCAGGGGTACGGAACGCAACTGGTCGGAATCGCCACGGGTGCGGATGGCGAACGCCAGGTCGAGCCGCCCGGCGGCGACCTCGTCCGCGATCGCCTCGGAACCCGCCTGGCGCAGCCGGATCTCCACATCGGGATGACGCCGCCGGAACGCGGCGAGCAGCCCGGCGACATCCACCCCGCCGATGCACTGCTCCGCGCCCAGCGCGAGCGTCCCGCGCAGCACGCCCTGCACTGCGGCCACGGCGTCGTGCGCCGCCCGCACCTGGGCCAGAACGCGCTCCGCCTCGCCCAGCAGCGCCCGCCCCGCCTCGGTGAGCGTCACCCGGCGGGTGGTACGCACGAACAGCGGGGTCTGCAACTCCCGCTCCAGCGCGCGGATCGAGGCCGACAGGCCCGACTGGGACACCATCAGCCGTTCGGCGGCCCGGGTGAAGTGCTGGTCCTCCGCGACCGCGACGAAGTGCTGGAGGTGGCGTAGTTCCATGATTGAGAAGCCTATCCGCTGAATTCCATCGGATTCTCCTGTTGGACCACTGCCCTTCCCCGGGGGAAGAGTAGGACCGGCAATGATCGCATCCGCTGTGCCAACCCACCCTGGAGTCGCGTTGTACACCGCACACACCGACCGTTACGCGGACATGCCCTACCGGCGCACCGGGCGAAGCGGCCTGAAGCTCCCCGCGCTGTCGCTCGGCCTGTGGCACAACTTCGGACCCGACCGCCCGGTCGACACCCAGCGCGCCATCCTGCGCCGCGCCTTCGACCTCGGTGTCACCCACTTCGACCTGGCCAACAACTACGGCCCGCCGCCCGGCGCCGCCGAGTCCGCGCTCGGCGAGGCCCTCAAGGCCGACTTCGCCCCGTACCGCGACGAGCTCGTCATCTCCACCAAGGCGGGCTATCTGATGTGGCCGGGCCCGTACGGCGAATGGGGCTCGCGCAAGTACCTGCTGTCCTCCCTCGACCAGAGCCTGACCCGGATGGGCCTGGACTACGTCGACATCTTCTACTCGCACCGCCCGGACCCGGAGACTCCGCTGGAGGAGACGATGGGCGCCCTGCACACGGCCGTCCAGCAGGGCAAGGCGCTGTACGTCGGCATCTCCAACTACTCGGCCGAGCAGACCCGGGAGGCCGCCCGGATCCTCGCCGAGCTGGGCACCCCGCTCCTGATCCACCAGCCCCGCTACTCGATGCTCGACCGCCGTCCGGAGGACGAGGGCCTGCTGGACGCGCTGGACGAGCTCCAGGTCGGCTCCATCGTCTTCTCCCCGCTGGAGCAGGGCCTGCTCACCGGCCGCTACCTCGACGGCATCCCGGCGGACTCGCGGGCGGCGAGCGACAGCCCCTTCCTCAACTCCGACCGGATCACCGAGGACCTCGTACGGCAGTTGCGCGCTCTCGACGAGATCGCCGGGTCGCGCGGCCAGAGCCTGGCCCAGCTGGCCCTGGCCTGGGTCCTGCGCGGTGGCCGGGTGACCTCAGCCCTGGTCGGGGCGAGCAGCCCGGAGCAGCTCGAGGACAGTGTCGCGGCCATCGGCAACCTGGAGTTCTCCGACGAGGAGCTGGCCCGGATCGACGCGGTCGTCAAGGCCTGATCATTCCCAGTCCCTTCCTCGCCCCCTTATGAACGGAGCCGCTCCGCCAGCCGTACTGTCACGGTGTCACCCTCTTCCTTTCCGATGGCTTTCCTGATCTCGGCCTTCACGGGGAGTTTGTGGGTGCCGTCGCCCAGCGCCATGAACGAACCCCGGAAAGGGTGCCCGTCGATCGTCCCGCGGACCTTGACCAGGCCGCGGGTGCCGAAGAACCTGACGGATTCCGGCCAGACCAGGTAGGTCCAGCCGCCGGGCGCCGGGCTTTTGCACAGTACGGCTGTGAATTCCTCGTCGAGGGTGTCGATTTTTTCGCTGGTGGCCATGGGGCCCTCCCTTTCCAGTGGTCTTCACTTACGAGACCACTGGGAAGCGGAAAACTCATCGCGAATCCCTGGATCTTCGTGAATCCCGGGGGGTCCGCCGACGGGGGAAGAGGGCAGCCGTCGGATTCCGGCCCATTCTTGTCCTGAATATGCCAGGAGAATGCATGGAAACTGGCTGGAAAGGCGTGGTGACAGAGTGTCAATAGTGAAGATACTCAAGTAGTAGAACACTGCACCACTGAGTGACCATCGAGTGACCAGCACCAACGTGCACGACGAGCGAGGCGCAGGGAGAGCGAGGCACAGCCGGCGGGCGATCGGGGGAAAGATCGTGCACGACGAGTTCCTTTGCCATGTCACGGCGTACGGGGTCTGCGCGGGCCGGCGTATCGGCGTACCGCTGGGCACCTACCGCGCGCCCACCCTGGCGCTGGCCCTGTGGTGGCTGCGGGACCGCGCCAACTGGATCGCCGGACGGCTCGATCCGCAGCCCGACGAACCGTACTTCCCCCCGAACTCGCTCGTCCCGGTGGCCGACACCGTGCCCGACGTGCCCGGCCTGCTGCGTACCTGGTCCATGGACCCGTACCAGCAGGAGCTGGTCGCCGACGAGCTGGCGGCCGGGCGGCTCGTCCGGATCGCCACGTACGACGAGACCACCGAGTACGAACTGCTCGCCGAGTCCGTGGACGCGCTCCGGATGCAGCGCACCAACCCGCCACTGGTCGTCCCCGTCGCCTAACGGTCCCCGGCCTCGCCCCGCCGGAGCACCCGCCCGGCCGCCACCGCGCCCAGGAACCCGGTGACCAGCCCCCACGGCAGCGCGAGACCGAGCGCGCCCCACAGCCGGGGGCGCAGGAACAGACCGCCGGAGAGGTTGCCGCCGAGGTCGCCGATGCCGAGCACGGACAGGCCGTAGTGGACGGAGATCCGGCCGGTCAGGAGGATCATCAGGACCGTCAGCGCGACCGCGACCGCCATGTGCACGGCATGCCGCCAGGCCCGCACCCGGGCCGGTGAACGCGCCGCCATCAGGAACGCGGCGGCCGGCAGCAGTACCGCGTCGGCGACCAGCAGCCACCACACCCTGCCGTCGTGACCGGAGAGGGTGCTCAGGTTGAGGGTGGCGGTCTCGTCGGCGCGCAGCACCTGGTCGAGGACATGCGGCATCGGCAGCCCGAAGGGACCGTCGACGCGCCCCTCCCAGGTGGCGCCCAGACCGAGGGTGAGGGCGAGCCAGACCAGGTTCGGCAGGCCGAGCAGCACCAGCGCCAGCGACCGCGTGGGCTCCCCGCCCGTCACCGCCACGACCAGCCCGGTCACCGTCCCCAGGGCCACGAAGGCGAGCAGCAGCACGACCATGGCGTACGCGGCCGGACGTACCGACTCCTGGAGGCGCGCCGGACGCGCCGGCAGCGGGACCCCGCGCGAGACCAGCAGGGCCAGCAGCAGCACGCCCGCCAGCCACAGCAGGCCCACGAGGAGTGTCAGCGGTACGTCGGCCCTGAAGCCGACCTTCGGCGCGGCACCGAGGGCGGCGCCGATGTCGGCGAGCGTGCCGCCGCCCAGCGGGACCGCGAAGGTCCGGCGGGCCGCGAACGCCAGGCCGCCCAGGCCGAGCAGCCACAGGAGGGCGACACGCGCCGCCCAGCCCGCCGTCCCGGTTGCCCCGGCGCGGTGCCGCAGCGGGCGCAGGAAACTCGCACCCGTGACGAGCGCCCCGACCAGCGTCACCGACAGCGGCATCACGGTCAGGCCGCCCGCCGCCCCGGCGAGGTCTCCGGCGTCACCCGTGAGTTCCACGGCGCCGCCGACCGCGGTCACGACGGTGGCCGCGACGACCCGGGGGAAGGCGCCGTCCGGCAGATCGCCCGCGCCGGCCGCCCACAGTCCCAGCCCGGCGGTCAGCACCATGGCGCCCAGTCCGTTCAGCACCGGGGCCAGGGCCTGCACCCAGCCGAGCCGGGATGCGGTCCACTCCTCGGCGGGAACCGGCACGGGGGCAGGGGTTCGTGTGATCACCCCGCCACGCTAAGCAGCACGCGGACGGCGCGCCTGTCGGGAGGCCCGGGGGCCGGGGGACTGCGGAGGGAGACTCGGGGTACGAGCAGTGATGCGACCGGGTACGGACGGACCGGCCGCGAAGAGAGCACCACACGATCGAGCATCTGGGCGGAGCAGTGATACGGACTGGTTTCGGCGTCCCCGTCGAACCGCTGCGCCGGGCGACGCACTTCACCGGCGAGCCGGGCTGCATCGCGGAGGCACGCGCGTTCGCCGAGAGCTTCCTCCAGCAGTTGAGGAGGCAGTGGCGCGCCCCGGCGGACGAGCGTGCCGACGGTGAACTGGTGCTGGTGGTCAGCGAGTTGGTCACCAACGCGGACCGCCACAGCCATGGCCCGTACGTCCTCGACCTGGAGGGCACGGACACCTCGGTGACGGTGTCCGTCTACGACAGCAGCGCCGCGCTGCCGCTGCGCTACCCCCGGGACCCGGAACGGATCGGCCGGCACGGCCTGGAGATCGTCCACGCCCTGGCCACCGAGGTGACCGCGCGCCGGGTGCCCGTCGGCAAGTGCGTCCGGGCCGTGCTGCCGCTCAACGGGTGCGACGAACGCGGCGGGCCCAACCGGTGAGCCGGGACCGGACTCGCTGGTCCCGGCTCACCGGTTGAACCGGGTGGCAGGGTGGCGGGGTCGCCCTGTTGGGCCGAGCGGTGGGTCAGGCGTAGTCCAGCTCGCCGAGCATGCCCTCGCGCAGCCGCGTGATGATGCGCTTGATCAGCCGGGAGACATGCATCTGAGAGCAGCCGAGCAGCTCGCCGATCTCCGCCTGGGTGGCCTCCTCGACGAACCGCAGATGGATGATCTCCCGGTCCCGGTCGCTGAGTTCGGCGAGCAGCGGAGCGAGTGACTGGAAGTCCTCGACCAGCCGCATCCCCTGCTCCTCGACCCCGATGAAGTCGGCCAGCACCGCCTCGCCGTCCTCGGCCCCGTCGCCGGTCAACGCGGCGTCGAGGGAGGCGGAGTTGTAGCCGTTGGAGGCGATCTGGCCCTCCACCACCTCTTCCTCGGACAGGTTCATCAGCGTGGCGAGTTCGGCGACCGTCGGGTCACGGTCCAGCCTGCTCGCCAGTTCCTCGCGCGCCCTGGCCAGCTCGACGCGCAGCTCCTGGAGGCGGCGCGGCACATGCACGGCCCAGGTCGTGTCGCGGAAGAACCGCTTGATCTCACCCACGATGTACGGCACCGCGAACGACGTGAACTCCACCTCGCGGGTCAGCTCGAACCGGTCGATCGCCTTGATCAGGCCGATCATCCCGACCTGGACGATGTCCTCCATGTCGTCGCCGCGACCCCGGAAACGCCCCGCGGCGAACCGTACGAGCGACATGTTCATCTCGATCAGGGTGTTGCGCGCGTACTGGTGCTCGGGTGTGCCCTCCTCGAGTCCGTCGAGACGCCTGAAGAACTGGCGGGACAGCTCCCGCGCGTCACGCGGGGCCACCTTTCGGGGTTCCGGGATTCCGGGCAGTGGGGCGTCACCTGTCCTGGTTCCGGCGGTGTCCACGGCGACCTCTGCCTTCGACCGGATCATGGCGGTGTCCATTACCTGTACCTCTCCCACGAAAACTTCGAGCTGCGGACGATCGGACGGTTCCGGACTGCGCGTACCCGGTCGGGCCCGAGGCATGCCACAAATATCGCCGCCCGCAAGGGATCTGTGGACGTCCGGTGCGAACAGCCCGCGCGACCACGGGTGTTGACCTGCCAGTAAGTACGGTGAGGTCGGTCGTGGCGCGGGCGTAGGCATCGTGGGGCGAACGCGGTCCACGCGACTGAGGGAATCGGCGTAGGGCACCCGGTGGACGCGGCGCGAGGCGGGACCCGACGCGAGCCGGGACCCGGCGCGTTCAGGAGGCTCGGCGCGCCATGATCAGCTCATGGAGGTAGCGCTTGGTGATCCGGCCGTCGTACCGCGTCTCGATCAGGTCCCGGACACCGGCGAGCAGCCCGTCGCGCGAAGGCGCGTCCAGCGCGCGGTGGTTGGAGTAGGTGAGGAGCACGTCGATGTACTCGTCGGCGGAGTACGCGATGTCCTGGGCATGGCGCCGGACGGTGACCTCTTCGAAGTGCTCGGAGTGGTCCAACTCCCCGGTGTCGGTGGCCGTGTCGGCCTCGTCGGCCTGGCGCAGATTGGGCGGTGTGGCCGGGTCCCACCGCTCGTAGCACCGCTGTACCCGCTCGAAGAAGTCGACGGTGCCGCCCCGGACATGGTGCGTGATGACCAGCGCGAGCAGACCGCCCGGCCGCAGTGCCCGGGCGATCCGGGGCAGCCGCTCGGCCGGGTCGAGCCAGTGGAACGCGGTCGCGCAGGCGACCACGTCGAACGGCTCGGGCGGCAGCGGCCAGCGCTCGAAATCGGCGACCGTCACCTCCGCCCGGGGAAACTCCCGCAGGTTGTGCCGGGCCACGGCGGCGAGGGACGGGCCCAGCTCGACGGCGGTGAGCCGGCACCCCGACGCGGCCAGCGGGACGGTGAGTTGACCCGTGCCGGGGGCGATCTCCAGGACCCGGCTGTCCGGACCGAGACCGGCGACACCGGCCAGGTCGTCCACGAGGGGCCGTGGATACCGGGGCCGGGCCCGGTCGTACAGTTCCGCCACCTCGTCGAATGTGTCCCGCAGCATGTCCGCCCCTCGACCCGTGTCCGTCGTCCGGTCCCGTCCCGGTGATTCCCCCCAGGGCAGAATGCCGACCCCTTCCCCCGGAAGCGATCGCTTTTAGGCTGAGGAGGTGAGCAATCAAGCGCCGAACCAGGCCCTCGTCGTCCCGCTGCGCCCGAAGACCGCACCGGCACCGGCTCCCGCCGCCCCGGTGACCCCGGCGCGGCCCGCGCCCAGGGAGCCGCTCTTCCGCGACCTGGTCGGCGACGTCCTGCGCCGTGAACGGCTCGCCCAGGAACGCACGCTCAAGGACGTCGCCGACGCGGCCAGGATCTCCATGCCGTACCTGTCCGAGGTGGAGCGGGGCCGCAAGGAAGCCTCCTCGGAGGTCCTCGCGGCAGCCGCCCAGGCCCTCGGACTGGGCCTGGGAGACCTGCTGTCCCTGACCCAGGACGAGCTGACACGGCACACCCGGAGCCGCACCCGGGCGCGTACGACGACCACCTCCGCGCCGTACAACGGGCTCTGCCTGGCCGCTTGAGGCCTGTCGTCAGACGCCGGTGAGGCGGCGGCTCACCACCTCGTCGGCCAGGCCGTACGCCACCGCCTCCGCCGCGGTGAACACCTTGTCGCGGTCCATGTCCGCGCGCAGTGTCGCCACGTCGTGGCGCGTGTGCCGGGAGAGCACCTCCTCGACCTGCGCGCGGATGCGGACCATCTCCCTGGCCTGGACGGCCAGGTCGGAGACCGTGCCCTGCTGACCCCGGCTCGCCGGCTGGCCCAGCAGCACCCGCGCGTGTTCGAGGACGAAGCGGCGCCCGGGATCACCCCCGGCCAGCAGCACCGCCGCCGTCGAGGCCGCCTGACCGACACAGAACGTCGAGATCGGCGCCTGTACGTAGGTCATGGTGTCGTAGATCGCCATGAGCGAAGTGAACGAGCCGCCGGGCGAGTTGATGTAGATGGCGATCTCCTGCTCCGGCGCCGCCGACTCCAGATGCAGGAGTTGCGCGATGACGACGTTGGCGACGCCGTCGTCGATCTCGGTGCCGAGGAAGATGATCCGCTCGGACAGCAGCCGGCTGAACACGTCGTACGACCGCTCGCCCTGCGGGGTCCGCTCGACGACGTTCGGAATCGTGTACGTCCCCATGGTCAGAGCCCCATCCGTCGTCGTGCGGCGGCCGGGCGTACGTCGGCCAGCGAGCCGACCACCCTGTCCACCATGCCGTACTCCAGGGCCTGTTCGGCCGTGAACCAGCGGTCGCGGTCACCGTCCCGCGAGATCGTCTCCTCGCTCTGGCCGGTGTGCCGAGCGGTGATCCGCTCGACGGTCCGCTTCGTGAACTCCAGGTTCTGCGCCTGGATCTCGATGTCGGAGGTGGTGCCGCCGATCCCGGCCGACGGCTGGTGCATCATGATCCGCGCGTTCGGCAGCGCGTACCGCTTGCCGGGCGCGCCCACGCTGAGCAGGAACTGGCCCATGCTGGCCGCGAATCCCATGGCGAGCGTGGACACGTCGTTGGGGATCAGCTGCATGGTGTCGTAGATGGCGAGGCCCGCCGTCACCGAGCCGCCGGGGCTGTTGATGTACAGGCTGATGTCGGTGCGCGGGTCCTCCGCGGCCAGCAGGAGCAGTTGGGCGCAGATCCGGTTCGCCGACACCTCGTCGACCTGCGTACCGAGGAACACGATGCGCCGGCCGAGCAGTTGGGCGGCGAGATGGTCGTCGAACCGGGAGGCGGGGGTGTCGCCCTCCTCGGCCCGGGGCAGCGGGGCCGGCCAGGGACCGGCGGTGGTGAGTGGGGGCATCGGGGCTCCTCGTCGAGTCGCTGAGTCATCGATCACGGGTTGTGGATCACGGGTTGTGGGCCGTGGGTCGTGGGTCGTCGTTCGGCGGATTGCTCCGCGCTTCCCACTCTCGGTCCGACTCGACGCCCGCGGCCGGTTTCTCGGCCCGTGGCAGATTCGCCGACGGCAGAGGGCCCGGACCTTCCCGGTCCGGGCCCTCTGCCGTCACTTGGGCTGTCACTCGGCGAGCGGGGTGACGCCGACGCGGTCGATGACCGGCGCGTACGGGGACCGCTGTTCGTACTGGTTGTAGGTGTCGCCGTTGAAGTCGGGGAGTTCCTCGGCGGTGAAGGTGAGGTGGTTGGTGCCCTTCTCCAGGGTGAGGGGGACGGTCAGTTCCCAGAAGTTGTTGAAGTGGAAGGTCGTCGGGAACAGCACCCGGCGGGGCGGTCCGCCGTTGACCGAGAGATCGGCGTGCCGGGCGACCGGGTCGGGGTTGTAGTGCGTGGCGGGCGGCTGTTCGCCGTTGGAGTAGCGGATCGTCACGGCGTGGCGCCCGGCCCTGTCGGCGACGACGTCCAGCGTCAGTGCGTTGGCCTTGCCGTCGCCGATGCCGGTGACCGCCTTGCCTCCGGTGGCGAAGGTGTAGGCGTCGGTCACCTTGGCGGCGCCGGTCAGCGTGCCGTCCTCCGCCTGGTAGACCCTGGTCGTCAGGGTGCCGCCGGACGGGGTGACCCGCAGGCGGTCGAGGACCAGTGCGCCGGCGGTGCCGGTGACGGTGATCTTGTTGATGCCGCCGGACAGGAACACCCGCACCCGGCCGGTGCCCTTCTCGTCATCGCCGACCGCGGGTACGTCGAGTTGCTCGCCGTTGACCGAGAGGCTCGCCCGGCCGCCGCCCAAGTGGTCGACGTACACGGTCGATTCACCGTCGGTGGGGGAGTGGACCCAGAAGGTCGCGGCGCCGCCCTCGGCCAGCGGGACCGTACCGGGGCCCGAGGCACCCGGGCGGGTGTAGACGGGCCGTGCTTCGGCGAGGGTGGCGTACTCGGCCTCGTACACCGCCGGTGCGGTCACTCGCGCGTCCCGCAGTGACAGGTCGACCTTGTCGATGATGGCGTCGCCCCTGGTGACGCCCAGGTCGGCGTCCCTGGCGGCGAGGGTGATGCGGTGCCTGCCCGCGGTGAGTCTCACCGTGGTGCCGGTGTGGCCCCAGACCACCCACTTGTAGCCGAGCGGCAGCCTGAGCTCCTGTGGATCGGCGCCGTCGACCCGCAGGAAGACATTCGTGGGCCCCTGCTCCTTGACCAGGCCGTACTGGTTGTAGGAGTTGGCGAACACGCTCAGGTCGTAGGTGCCGTCCTGCGGGACGTCCACGTCGAAGGCGAGGACCCCGTCGGAACCGGTACGCAGACCACCGACGTTGTAGGTGCCGGAGGTGGCGAAACCGCCGACGTTGGACGGCGTGCCCTCGGGGCCGTTCTTCGAGTAACCGCCGCCGGTGTAGGTGGCGTTCTCCGCCTCGTACGTCCCGCGCCAGCTCACCGACGGCTCGGCCGGTACGGTGCCGTGGCCGCCGGGGGAGAGGATGACCTGGTAGGCCGACATCTCGTTCATGCCGGTCATGGGCAGGGTGACGGAACCGTCCGCGCCGACCGCCAGTTCCTCGTCGGCCAGCCGCAGCGGCTGGGCCGAGTCGCCGACCTGCCCGGTCCAGGGGATCTCCTGCACGGTGGCGTGCACGGTCCGGCCGAACAGCCCAGGGTCGATGTTCCGGAAGACGACGTCCGCGTCACCGCTCTTGCCGCCGAAGACCGCCCGCGACTGCCTCTTGTCCCTGTCCAGGGTGGCGACGCCCTGGAGGGTGTACTGCTGGTTGGGGTGCGGGGCGGTCACCTCGACCGTGTGGCCGGTCATCTGCCCGTAGGCGTTGAACAGCCACCACTGGCCGTTGCCCTTGTTGGCCTCCACCGCCGAGTCGTTGAGGTTGCCGTCGATGTTCCAGTACGCGAGGTCCGCGTCGATCTTCGAATCCTCGATCGCGGAGACCCACTGGACGACCTGACCCGGCACGGAGAGGTGGTAGTTGTGGCCGTACTCGTTCACATTGACCGGCAGCGGCCCGACCCCGACGTCCTTCTCCATCCGCCGGTACTTCGCCACACTCGTGCGGATCGCGGCGGGCGTCGACAGCTCGTGCCAGGTCATCACGTCCGGGACGACGTCATTGGCCTTCGCGTACCGCAGGAACCCCTTGACCTGGTCGTACAGGACGCTGGTGTTGGGACCCGCGATGCGGGCGTCGGGGTCGAGGCCCTTGATGAGCCGGTAGACGTCCTTCCACGCCTCGAAGTAGTACCGGGGGTCGTCCAGCCAGGAGACCTTGTTGTAGCTCCACTCGCCGGTGCCGAACATGTTCCCCTCGGGCTCGTTGAAAGGGACGTAGACGACATGGTCCTGGTACGGCGCGTCCAGGGTCAGGACCTGCTGGACCTGCTTCCTGATCTTCTCCTTGAAGTCGGCGAGCCGCGCCGGACCGTCCGCCCCCGGCCACTGGTAGGGGAAGCCGCGGTAGATGTCGGTCATGTAGATGTAGACGTCCTTGCCGCCGGAGTCCACGAACGGCGGGAGCATCTCCAGGGCGTCCGCGCCCGGATGCTGCGGCCCGTCCTGCGCCTTCGTCGACACCGTACGGACACGCATGCCCTCAAGAACGTTGCGGCTGGGCACGCCGTCGCCGTAGACGCCGTAGAGCGAACCGGCGGCGCCGCCGTGGAAGGCTCCGGTGTCGGTCGCGAGGTCGATGGTGAGCCGCTCGGGTTCCGCCGCGTCGGCCGTACCGCCGGTGGCGGGCAGGGCGAGGACGGCGGCGAGGGCGGTGACGGCGGTGGCGCCGGCTGTGGTTCTGCTGCGGGTGCGTCGCACTGAGGCTCCGTGGGGTGATCCGTCAGAGATGGCGAACAGAGGTGTTGAGTAGAGGCATTGAGTAGAGGTGCAGAGCAGAGGTGTAGGGGGGCCGAGATGTCGAACCGGTTCGAAGAATGCGTGCCGGAAGCTAGCACCGCCGAAAAGCGGCGAGCAATACCCTCAACACGAATTCCTGAAGTGGGGGACGCGTGCGCTGAGAGCGCTGACACTGGTTGGCGGCAATTGACATCGAGCGGCGCCGCTCCTAGCGTGCGTCAAGCGAACCGGTTCGGTGAGGGAGTGGCGTGAACATCGGTGAGATCGCCCGGCGGGCCGGTGTCTCGCGGAGCACCGTGTCCTACGCGCTGAGCGGCAAGCGCTCGGTGTCGGAGGAGACCCGGCGCAGGGTCCAGCAGGTGATCGACGAGCTGGGCTACCGGCCGAACGCGAGTGCGCGGGCCCTGGCCAACGGCCGGACCAACACCATCGGTCTGGTCTTCCCGCCGGCCGGGAACCACTACACCGGTATGCAGCTCGACTTCATCGGCAGTGTGGTGGAGGCCGCGGCGGCCCACGACTACGACGTGCTGCTCTCCCCGAGCGGGGCGGACAGCGACCGCTCCTTCCAGCGGCTGCTGGCCGAGCGGCGGGTCGACGGCGCGATCCTCATGGAGATCAGGCTCCAGGACGACCGGGTCGACCATCTGGGCGAGGAGAACTTCCCCGCCGTCTGCATCGGCCGTACGGCCCAGCCGGAGGGCAGTTGGTGGGTCGGGCTCGACCACACCGCGCTGACGGCGGCCTGTGTCAGCCATCTCGCCGACCTCGGACACCGCAGGATCGCCTTCGTCAACCGGCCCGAGCACCTGCTGCGGGCCGGTTACGAGTCGGCGCACCGCGGCCTCGACGGGTTCACCGAGGCCGCCGCCGAGCGCGGGCTCACCGTACGGACGTACCGCTGCGGCGACGACGCCCCCGCCGGGCAGGAGTGCCTGGAGCGGATCCTCCGCGAGGACCCGGACACCACCGCGCTGGTCACCCTGAACGAGGCGGCGCTCGGCGGGCTCTACCGGGGCCTCGCCATGGCCGGTCGGCAGATACCGCGCGACTTCTCCGTCACCGGGGTGGTGGCCGGACGCTGGGCGGAGACCGTGACCCCGCCGCTCACCGCGGCGGACGTACCGGCCGAGCAACTGGGCCGCCTCGCCGTCGAACTGCTGGTCGAGCGGATCGGCCACCCCGACGCGGCGCCCCGCCACCACCTCCTCACCCCGCCCATCTCCCTGCGCGCCAGCACCGGACCCGCGCCCGGACGTCGATAGAAAATTTCTCCGGCGATCTCCGGGAACCATGTCGAGAACCCGTGCCCGGCTCCGTCCCCGTGGTGAAGGCGACCACAATGGGTCGCATCGGCACCGAGGAGAACATCATGGCCAAGTACCTGCTTCTCAAGCACTACCGAGGCGCCCCGGCGGCGGTCAACAACATCTCCATGGACCAGTGGACGCCGCAGGAGATCTCCGACCACGTGCGGTACATGAACGACTTCGCCGCCCGCCTGGAGAAGACGGGCGAGTTCGTCGACGGCCAGGCGCTCGCCCCCGAGGGGGAGTGGGTCCGCTACGACGGCGAGGGGCGCCCGCCGGTCACCGACGGCCCGTTCGCCGAGACCAAGGACCTCATCGCCGGCTGGATGATCATCGATGTCGACAGCCACGAGCGCGCCGTCGAACTGGCCGGGGAACTCTCGGCCGCCCCGGGCGCGGGCGGCAGGCCCATCCACGAGTGGCTGGAGCTGCGCCCCTTCCTGGCCGCACATCCCAGCACCACGGAGTGACCTCTCACGTGACATCTCACGTGCCCCGGATCGACGAGGCCCTGCTCCGGAGCCTCACTCCGGGCGTCCTCGCCGTCCTCGTCCGCCGCGGAGCCGACTTCGCGGCGGCGGAGGACGCCGTGCAGGACGCGCTCGTCGAGGCGGTGCGCGTCTGGCCCACCGACCCGCCACGGGACGCGAAGGGCTGGCTGGTCACCGTGGCCTGGCGCCGGTTCCTCGACGCGACCCGCGCGGACACAGCGCGCCGCCGGCGCGAGGAGCGCGTCGACGAGGAACCGGCCCCCGGACCCACCCCCGCGACGGACGACACCCTCCACCTCTACTTCCTGTGCGCGCACCCGTCCCTGACCCCCTCCTCGGCCGTCGCCCTCACCCTGCGCGCCGTCGGCGGACTCACCACCCGCCAGATCGCCCAGGCCTACCTGGTGCCCGAGGCGACCATGGCCCAGCGGATCAGCCGGGCCAAGCGCACCGTGTCCGGCGTACGGTTCGACACGCCCGCCGATGTCGCCACCGTCCTGCGCGTCCTCTATCTGGTCTTCAACGAGGGCTACTCCGGCGACATCGACCTCGCCGCCGAGGCCATCCGGCTCACCCGGCAGTTGGCGGCCCAGGTCGACCACCCCGAGGTGGCGGGGCTGCTCGCCCTGATGCTGCTGCATCACGCCCGGCGGGCCGCCCGTACCGCGCCCGACGGGAGCCTGGTGCCGCTCGCCGAACAGGACCGCGACCGGTGGGACACGGTCGCGATCGCCGAGGGCGTCGACATCCTTCAGGCGGCCCTCGCCCGCGACCGGCTGGGCGAGTTCCAGGCCCAGGCCGCCATCGCCGCCCTCCACGCCGACGCGCTCACCGCCGAGGACACCGACTGGGTGCAGATCGTCGAGTGGTACGACGAACTCGCACACCTGACCGACAGTCCCGTCGTCCGGCTCAATCGCGCGGTCGCCGTCGGCGAGGCCGACGGACCGCGCGCGGGCCTCGCGGCACTCGCGGCGCTGGACGAGTCACTGCCCCGCCACACCGCCGTGGCGGCCTACCTCCGCGAACGCGACGGCGACCTGGCGACAGCGGCACGGCTCTACGCCGAGGCGGCCCGCAAGGCGTCCAACCTCGCCGAACGCGACCACCTGACCCGCCAGGCCGCCCGGCTCAACACCCGCCTGAACGGCTGACGGGACATCTGAACGGTTGACGGGACATCGCCCCTTGCCTGTTTCGAGGGCCGGCCCTTCCCCAGTGACCCGGCCCGATCACCGACGCGAAGGCTCGTACGGCCGCGCTGCCGGGCGTACGGGGGCGGAGTACCGCCAGGTCGTGCCCCCGCACGCTCTTCGCCGCCGACCTGTCGGGCGGGACGATGTCCGGGCACATACAGGGCCGAAAAGTGGGGGCGGGAAAATGTCGGTAGTGATGTCGATGAGCTGGGCCGGGGTCAGTCCCGAGCAGTACGACATGGTGCGGGACGCGGTCGGCTGGGAGGACGCCGCCCCGGACGGCGGTGAAGTACACCTGGCCTGGTTCGACGCGCAGGGGCTGCGGGTGGTCGACGTCTGGGAGTCGGAGCAGGCCTTCCAGACGTTCCTGGCCGGACGACTGGCTCCCGCGATCGAGAAGGCCGGCATCCAGGGGGCGCCACAGACCGGGTTCAGCCCCCTGCACAGGCGTTTCATCACTCCGGGAGTCACCGGCGCAGCCTGACGCCGGGCCATCCGTTTCCGGGGCGGTGACAGCGGGCCGCCCCGGAAACGAACGGTCCGGCACTCGGCGAGGTGTCCTGCACAAGATGCGCTTGTACGCTCATCTGCGATGATGACAGGCCAAAGGTGCAAATCTGAGCGTACACAGTCGGTGCCCGGGGAACTCGGTGCTTGTCGCACCCGTCGCATCCGCCTGACGAGTGGCAGCACTCCCGGGACGGAAGGCACAGATGCCCTCAAGGAGTGACCGTGAGCATGTGCATCGGAGTGGAAGAGGAGTTCCACGTTCTGGAAGTGGAGAGCGGCCTGCTCGTGCCACGCGGCGACCAGCTCCTGCGGCGGCTTCCCGGGCGGACCTTCACCAGTGAGCTGCACCGGACCGCCGTGGAGTCGAACAGCGGAGTGCACGCGTCACTGAACGACCTGTACAGCGACCTCGCCGGGACGCGACGTCGGCTCGACACGGCCGCAGCCTCGCTGGGTCTGGCCGCGGTGGCCGCGGGCACGGCGCCGATCGCCCCCGTCGCTCCCGGACAGCCCACCCCTGACGCCCGCTACCACCACATGGTCGAGGAGTACCGTCAGGTCGCCGACGAGCAGCTCATCTGCGGCGCCCAGGTCCACGTGGACCTGCCCGACCGGGACATGGCGGTACGGGTGATGTGCGAGGTCTCGCCCTGGCTGTCCGTGCTCCTGGCGCTGTCCGCCAGCTCACCCTTCTGGCAGGGCTCCGACACCGGCTACGCGAGCTGGCGCACCATGCTCTGGCAGCGCTGGCCCACCGCGGGGCCCATCGGCTGCTTCCCGAACGCGAACGAGTACGACGCCGCCGTGCGCGACCTGATCCGGTCCGGGGTCATTACCGACGCCGGGATGATCTATTACGACATACGTCCCTCCGAGCACCTGCCGACGCTGGAACTCCGGATCTGCGACGCCTGCCCCCGTGCCGAGACCGTCGTGCTCATCGCCGGACTGTTCCGCGCCCTCGTGACCGAGGCCCTCGAACGGTTGCGGCGGGCCGACGCCCCACCTTGCCCGGGCCGGCACGAATGGCTGCGCGGCGCCGCCTGGCGGGCCGCCCGGTCCGGTCTGGAAGGCACCCTCGTGGACCCCGGTACGCACCAGGAAGCGCCCGCCGCGCAGGTCGTCCGCAAGCTGCTCGACCGGCTGCGTCCCGCGCTGGAGGCCCACGGCGACTGGCGTACCGTACGGGCGCTGACGGACGAGGCCCTCGCCGAGGGCAGCGCCGCCGAACGCATCCGCCGTACGGCGCGCGAAGAGGATCTGCTGGCCTGCGTCGATCTGCTGGTCACCGAGACCCGCGGCGAACGCGGAAGCCGCGGATCGGCGCCCCTCGGCCGCGCCGACATGCCCTACCCCGGCGCGGAGGCGACAGGTCCGCCGTTCGGCCCCGGCGCACCGGAGGCCATCGGCCGCTGACCCGGCGGCGAACCACGAGGCCGGCGAGGTGCGCCGCGGTACTGCCCGCGCGCCGGTTCCCCTCCCTCCCCCCCCACCTGCTCAGGAGATGTTCCGACATGTCCACCGACACCGTCCGGACCGGTCCACGACGACGCGACCCGGCCGCCGCACCACCGCGCGCGAGCGGCGGTGCCCGCAACGGAGGGGGTAGGTCATGTGCGGTCTGACCGGGGAGATCCGCTTCGACGGCCGACAGCCCGACCTCGCCGCCATCGAACGCATGAGCGACCGGCTCGCTGCCCGTGGCCCGGACGGACAGGGAACGTGGGCGCGCGGCGCGGTCGCGCTGGGGCATCGCCGCCTGAAGATCATCGACCTGTCGGACCTCGGCGCGCAGCCGATGACCGACGCCCGGGGCCGGATCACCGGAGTCTTCAACGGCTGCGTGTACAACTACCGCGAGCTGCGCGCGGAGCTCCGGCGACTGGGCCACCACTTCGAGTCGACCTCCGACACCGAGGTGGTGCTGAAGGGCTACCAGCAGTGGGGAACCGCCTGCGTCGAACACTTCTACGGCATGTTCGCCTTCGCGCTCGTCGAGCACCGCACCGGCCGGGTGGTGCTGGGCCGTGACCGGCTCGGGATCAAGCCGCTGTATCTGGCGCGCGCACCGGGCCGGCTGCGGTTCGCCTCCACCCTGCCGGCCCTGCTCGCCGCCGGGGACGTGGACACCTCCCTCGATCCGGTGGCCGTCCACCAGTACCTGAGCTGGCACGCCACGGTGGCGGCGCCGCGCACCGTCCTCAGGGGTGTCCGCAAGCTCCCGCCGGCCACCGTGCGCGTCATCGAGCCGGACGGCACCGAGCGTGACCACCGCTACTGGCAGCCGTCGTACACCCGTCGGCCCGAGTACGCCGACATGGCGCCGGCCGAATGGCGGGACGCGGTGCTGGAGGCGCTGCGTACCGCCGTACGCCGCCGGATGGTCGGCGATGTGCCGGTCGGTGTCCTGCTCTCCGGCGGGCTCGACTCCAGCCTGGTCGTCGCGCTGCTGGCCGACGAGGGCCAGCGTGATCTGCGGACGTTCAGCGTGGGCTTCGAGGCGGAAGGGGGAGAGGCGGGCGACGAGTTCGGGTTCTCCGACCTGGTGGCCCGGGAGTTCCGCACCGACCACCACCGGCTGATGATTCCCTCCAGCGCCGTGCCGGCGGCACTCGACGGTGCCGTCGCGGCCATGAGCGAGCCGATGACCAGCCATGACGCGGTCGCCTTCTATCTGCTGTCCGAGCAGGTGGCGAAGGAGGTGAAGGTCGTGCAGAGCGGCCAGGGCGCGGACGAGGTGTTCGCCGGCTACCACTGGTACCCGGAGCTGGCCGAGGTCACCCGCGAGGAGGAGCCGGACAGGTATGCCCGGACGTATTTCGACCGTCCCCACGCCGACCTCGCCCGCGTCCTGCAGCCCCACATGCTGCCCGCCGACGACGTGTCGGGCCGCTTCGTCAGGGACCACATGGCGGTACCCGGGGCGGAGACGGCCCTGGACGCGGCCCTGCGGCTGGACACCCACGTCATGCTCGTCGACGACCCCGTCAAACGCGTCGACAACATGACCATGGCCTGGGGCCTGGAGGCCAGGGTGCCGTTCCTCGACCACGAACTGGTGGAGCTGGCCGCCGCCTGCCCGCCGGAGCTCAAACTGGCCGACGGCGGCAAGGGCGTCCTCAAGGAGGGCGGCCGGAAGCTGCTGCCCCCTGAGATCGTCGACCGGCCCAAGGGCTACTTCCCCGTCCCGGCCGTCAAGCACATGGCGGGCCCCGTCCTGGACCGGGTGCGCGAGACACTCGACACACCCGAGGCGAGGAAGCGCGGCCTGTTCCAGGAGTCGTACGTCGCCGAACTGCTGGCCGCCCCGGACGAGCACCGGACCAGGCGCGGGGCCAACGCCCTGTGGCAGGTGGCCCTGCTGGAGACATGGCTGCAGACCCACGGAATCACGTGACCGAGGAGCCGGGCACCGGAGCGGCGGCGCCTGCGGCAGCGGCAGCGATGGCGGCAGCGGCGCACAGCCGGCCGCCGGCCGAAGCCGGCCCTGGGGCACCCGGGCCCCCGCCGCCGGCTCCTCCGGCGGCGGAGGCCCGGGTGGCGGACGCGTACGGCCCTGCCCCCGCTCCCGCCGTCGCTGCCGGGGCACCTGGTCCCGGGGCGCCAGGCTCGGTCGCACCGGCTCTTCCGGTGTCGGACGGCCGGGCGGC
>NZ_LIQQ01000225.1 GCF_001418565.1 Streptomyces graminilatus
GCTACCGGGCAGGTCAGAGCCCTAAATCCGGTAGCGGATCGGCACTCCGCATCCGCTACCGCGCCGCCCGTCCGCTACCCGCCCCGTGGCCACGTTTCCGGGGCCGGTAGCGGCTCCATCCGCTACCGCTACCCATATCCGCTACCCCGATCATGGCTCTGACCAGGGCGGTAGCGGAGGTAGCGGAAGTAGCGGACCTGACAGGAAGGGGGTCACCGCCCCCGACTCCCTGCCGAGGAGGCACCGCAGCATGAGCACCGCCGTTGCACCTGCTGACCAGATCCTCTACAAGCCCGAAGAGGCGGCCATCGTTCTCAGGATCGGCCGCTCGATGGTCTACGAGGAGATACGGCTCGGACGACTTCAGACCGTTCGCATCGGTCGACGTCGACTCGTGCCGCCCGAGTACATCGCGCAGTACGTCGAACTTCTCAAGCGTGAGGCACAAGCCACCGCCTGATTTCCCCACCACCCATCACACCAGGGCCGCGCCCCTCAAGGCGCGGCCCTGTCCTATGGAGGCACAACACAGCATGACCGAGACCCCGAAACGCGCCACCAGGGCGGGCCACGGTGCCGACACGATCTATTGGGACCCCAAAAAGAAGAGCTTCGTGGGGGCCGTTTCCCTGGGTCACGCCCCGAACGGCAAGCGCCGCCGACCGAAGGTGTACGGCAAGACGAAGACCGAAGTCCGCAACAAGATCCGGGACTTGAAAAAGGAGGTACAGACCGGCGTCAAGGCGCCGGCCAACTACACCGTGGCCGACGCGGTGAACGACTGGTTGGAGCGCGGACTCAAGGGGCGAGACGAGAAAGGCACCATCGGCAAGAACCGCTCGATGGCGAACAAGCACCTGATTCCGTTCATCGGGAAGGCCAAGCTGAAGGAACTCAGCGCGGACGACGTCGACGACTGGTTGGACGACAGGGCCGAGTTCCTCGCGACGCGAAGCCTGCGCGACCTGCTCGCCATCCTGCGTCGCTCCATCGTGCAAGCTCAGCGGCGGGACAAGGCAGCGCGGAACGTGGCGCTTCTCGTCACCGTGCCGGAAGGGCGCCCCGGGCGACCGAGTAAGGCGCTGAACTTGGAAGAGGCGAAAGCCGTGCTCATTGCCGCTCGCCCGTCACGGCTGTACGCATATCTCGTGCTCTCGCTGCTCAGCGGCGTTCGTACGGAAGAGGCGCGGCCTCTCACCTGGGATCACGTGTTCCTGGAGGCGAAGGGCGACGTTCCGCCGCACGTCGCGGTGTGGCGCTCGGTGCGCAAGCACGGGGAGACGAAGACCAGGAAGAGCCGGCGGACCATCGCGCTTCCGAAGCAGGTGGTCGACGTGCTCGAAGAGCACCTGAGGTTGCAGAAGAAGGAACGCACGTCGAAGGGGAAGGAGTGGGACCCGGCCGGCCGTGTCTTCACGACCCGGACCGGCGAGCCGCTCGATGCGGCCAACGTCCGGCGCGACTTCAAGGCCATCGTGAAGAAAGCGGGATTGAAGCCGGAGTGGACCCCGAGGGAGTTGCGGCATAGCTTCGTGTCCCTGCTCTCGGACCACGGCATCCCGTTGGAGAAGATCGCGCTGTTGGTCGGTCACAGCAGTCAGACGACCACGGAAGCGGTGTACCGCAAACAGCTCCGGCCGGTGATCACGCAGGGGGCTGAAGCCATGGACGAGATCTTCGCTGAAGATCAGGAAGAGGAGAGTGCGGAGGGCTAGGCCGAGGGCGACGCGGTGGCCTGACTCAATCCCTTTGGCCCCCTGTTTGGCCCCCCGGGCATGAAAGAGGGCACCTCCGAAATTTCGGAAGTGCCCTCTGACCTGCGTCGGGGTGGCGGGATTTGAACCCACGACCTCTTCGTCCCGAACGAAGATCGACGATCATCGTAGGATTCCTCCCTTCTTTAAGTCTGTGCAGGTCAGTTGGGGCTCCATGTGGCTGGCGGAGCGTCAGGTGCGGTGGATCTGGGGCAAATCTGGGGCAGAATTCGTGATCATGCTCCGACGACCCGAAGCTGACGGAGAGGCGTGACGCCCTCAGCGCGCTCCAAGAGGAGCCGGTCCAAGGCTCCCACAGGTGACCTCGGGTGCATCGCCAAACGGGCGTCGAGAGCTTCCTGCCACACCTCTGTCAAGCCCTGCATCAGCCGTTCTCGCATCGCGTCTGTCACGTGTGAGTACCGCGCCTGCACCGACCCGTCCTGATGCCCCATACGCTCGTCCATGAGCTTGGGCGGCGTCCCCAGCTCCTCCATCAGGGTCTTGGCGAGGTGCCTCAACCCGTGCGGCGTCAGTCCCTTGGCCACCGGGGCCCAGCACACCTCGGCCCGCCCGGCGGCTCCACGGCCGCGTGCAGGAACCCCGGGCCAGGGCTCGGCCAGCAGCGGCACCAGCCGCTTCGGCTGCGGTGCCTTCGGGGGATACCAGCCGGTGGCGGCCGGCTGGAACAACCATGTGGCGAATCCGCTGCGCCGATGGTGCGCCGCGTGGTCGCCGGTTGCCGCCCCGCGCTCGTAGCCCAGCTCGGTCATGGCCTCGATTACGCGGGCGCGTGTTTCTTCGGTCACCCGATCTGGTCGGTTGAGAACGTTGGATACGGTCCCCACGGAGATACCGGCTTGGGCGGCGACCTGCTTAAGCGTGACTCCGCTACTGGCTTTGCCGTTGGGGGAGCCGTACCCGGTGAAGAAATACGTCTTCCCGTGACACTCGCAGGCTTTCAGAGTGCGGCCCTTGCGGAATTCGACCAGGAGTCGGGAAAGCCACGGCGTGATATCCAGAGTCCGGTACGAATCTTCCTTCGGCGGGCATTCCTCCAATTCGCCAGAGTCCAGCTCGTACAACTGGTGCTCAACGCGAATTGTTTTCTCCCGGACGTATTTCGGCTCCAGCCCGACCAACTCACCCCACCGCATTGCCGTCTCGGCGTCGGTCATGATGAGGACGAACTCGTCGTCGCGGCCGGACAGGAGGCTCGCGCGCTCGGCCACCAGGAGCGCGCCGAGCGCGCTGGTGATCGCCTTCTCCGGAGTGCGCTGAGCCGACCTTCCAGCACGGCGCCCGCGGCCCCGCTTCCGGGCTGCGTGGTTGGCGAGCACGAGGCCTTCCTCAACAGCGTCGGCCAGCATCACGTGCAGGGTGCCGCGCCACGTCTTGATGCTGGAGGCCGCGTACTTGGCCTCCGCCTCGGCGCGCTCCCACTGCAGGATGGCCGCCTTGTCGAGCTCTTTGAGCGTCAGCTCCCCGAAGTGGGGGAGGAGATGCTCCTCGATGTGGTGCCGGTAGTTCTGCATCGTGGACGAGGCGAGCTCCTGTGCGGCGTACCACCGGTTCGCGTACTCGGCGAATGTCTCCAGACCCAGCTTCGGGTCACGGTGCCGACCGCTCCGTACGTCTGCCTCGGCATCGCGTGCGGCCTTCAACGCCTCCGACTTGGTGCGGTACAGGAGAGGGGCGCCGGCCTCGTCGCGCACCGTGCACTTCGCGCCTGTCGCATCGCGGTAGCGGGCGCGATGGCCACCCGCCAACTGCTCAGTCCACGCCATGAGGCCCCCCAGGGCTCTGGCGCGGCAGGACTACTACCGCGCTGGCTCTCGTGTCTTCAGCCGAGGCTCGGGGACGTCCTCGCCGAGGTCGACGATCTCGCCGTTCCAGAGCTGCCAGACATCCGCAATCTCCAGCCAGGCGGAGGTGCCGCAGTTCAGGGCGGCCACCTGCTCCTCGCTGTAGGTGCCCTCGTTGAGGATGAACACGGCTCCCCCGCGGTGAGCCTTCACCACAACTGGCGCGTCTCCTTCGGTCCGCCCGAGCCTGAATGTGATCACGCTGCCGCCCCCCTGAACCGATCGCGTATGGCATATCCCGCCGCCAAGTCCGGTCACGATACATACACGGAGCGTCTACACAACAGTGCGAATCAGTCACCTCAGTCAGCGCCAGTCCCACCCTCGTGCTCGGTTCGAGCGCTCTCGTCTGCCTCGATCATGGCTCGCCACCGGCGCACATTGGCCTGTGGCATGCCTGCGAGGTGCGCAACGATGACTTTGACGTCGTCGCCGTAACCGGCCAGTTCCGTCGCCTTGTAGTTGAGGAACTGCCGGGCTGCGGCTCGCGTAACCAGGTCGAGCGGTTTGTTTAGCCCGGCCGCGTACGCCAGTAGGTCGGTATCGCTGGGGGACGTTTTCACGGTGCCGGACGCCATCTTGTTGAACTGTGAACGACTGAGAACCTGTCCGGCCACGTGAGCCCGCTTCTCCATGGTCGCGTAGGAGACGCCGGCGTCATTGACCTCGCGAACCAGTTGGGACAGTTGGTCCCGGTCGAGGTCGCGCGCCAGGTGCTCGGGGACTTCCTTCCCTTCCGAGCTGGTGCGATCGTCTGCCTTCATCGGGCCTCTCTTTGCGACATGCGCTGTCTCATGCGCGGCGTGGGGGTGATCTGTGCTGTGGCTGGTCAGCGCGGGTAATCCATCTCCAGCCGTAGACGGTCTGTCTATGTCATCCCAGTAAATCGCCGGTTGGGGGGCGCCAGCAAGGCGCAAAGTGAGCCGATCCGTAGACGGATCATCTACGGCATGCTCTACTGTCTACAGCTGTAGATGGTTCGAGCGGCTGGAGAGACGCTGTGAGAGTGCGCTATCGCCTGCGAGACCCTGACACCTTCCGTCGCATCATGGCGACGCCGGGTCGGGGAGTGCCTTATACGGTGCGGGCTCTCGCCGACGTGACGGGTCTCGGGCCGGGCGTAGTGGGGCACCTCCTCACCGGCCGAATCCAGAGCTGTGAGGTGGGGGACGCGCATCGAGTCGCGGAGGCGCTCGGTGTCGGCGTCCTGGTCCTTTTCGCGCCCCCAGCGTCTCCAGATCCGCGCAATCTGCCCCAACCGGGAATCACGATGGAGGACGAATGCCGTCACGATCGAGTCCCCCACCTGGACTCATTTACGTCCACGACACCGAGGCCGGCCCCGGCATCGCAACTCGACTCGGCGTCCGTCCTGGCACGATCCGCACCTGGCGTACGGCTGGCCGAGGCCCGCGTACCTGGCGTCTGAATGGCCGGATCGTGTCCAGCGTCGAGGTCATCGACCAGTACCTCGCCACCCAGGCCGCTGCCACGGTCAGAGGTGTCATGTGAGCCTGCCCCGCCTCCTGTTCACCGCGCCCGAAGTCGCTGAGGCGCTGGGCGTCTCCGCCTACTGGCTGTGCGAGCAGGCTCGGAGCGGCCAGATCCCCGCCAGGAAGGTCGCGGGCGCGTGGCGATGGACCCGGGCGGAGGTCGACGCCCTGGTTGAGCAGGACATCGCTCCTGTTCATCGGCAGATCAAACCCACACCTCGGAGGGCTCGGCGCGCTTCGCAGCCGAGCGTCGAGACGACGTCAGTTGTGCAGTTGGTTGCCCGGCCCCCGCGCCGACGCCACCGCGACTGATCGACCAGAACGGGGCCGCGTCCGGCTGGACCCCGGAACACGACCCCTCGGAACACCTCACCCACTGACGAATGAGGAGACCGTGAACGCATCATCCCAGACCCCTTCGGGGGCCGTACCCCAGGAACCCCCGTACGGCCCGCGGCCGTTGCAGGGCCCGGCCACCCCCGCTGAGGCATTCGCCTCGTACGGCGCTGTCCTCCCGGTACCGCTCGGGACGGCCGCCGCGCAGCGGGCCGCGGCCACCGTGAACCCGGACGTTCCCCAGGAGCCGACCGCCCCCGAGTGCTACACGTGCGGGGAGCATGGCCCGTTGGTTCCCTGCCCGCGGGGTCACGTGTACCCGTCGGGCGCACAGGTTCTGTACTGCCGTGGCTGTGTGCCGGACTCCCCGATCGTCGTGGCCGCGACCGGCGTCATCGGCACGGTCGTGGACGGCGCGACCGCCCGCCGGGTCGCCCAGGCGGAGGAGACGGCTGGCCTGCTCTTCGACCCCCAGCGTGCCCAGGACATCGCGGACGCCGCGTACCGACTCGGCGTCGACGACGCCAAGGCGGAGCTCGCGCGGCTGGGAGCCGTCGACTCGGAGACCCTCGACTGGTTCCACGCCCGCCTCCTTGCCGTGGGCGCCCTGTGCGCGGGGCGCCCCCACGACCACCTGCTGACGGTCCGCGAGGTTCTCACCGCGATCGACGGCCACACGGCCACCGCCGCGCCGCTCGTCATCGCGTGGGACGGCTTGGTCATGGGCCCGTCCGGGGATACCCCGAACGAGAACACCCTCGTCCCGTGCACCACGGTCAGGGGCGGCCCGGCGGCCCTGGTCCTCGACGACGCCGAGCGCCTAGGGCTCGGCGGGCTGCTGCTCGCGACCCTCCACACTGCCGAGGCCTGTCCGACCCCCGAGTGCGGCATGGCGGAGGAGGACCTTGATCCGTCCGACCCGGCGGTATCCGGTTCGGTCCTCGTCCAGGTCGCCGGTGAGGGCGGACCGGCACGGTGGTGGTGTTCCGTGTGGTGCGCCACTTCGGCGATCACCGCGGCCGGGGCCGAGCTGGCCGCCGCGGACCAGGCGGCGGCCGTCGACCCGGACGCCCAGGCGCCGCTCACGGCGCTGCCCGTCGACACCGTGGTGCTGCACCGGTTCGAGCCCGAGAGGCTGGGCGAGAGCGACGCGAAGCGCCGGGTCGCCCGGTGCCGGCACTGTGCGGGGGCCCGTACGGACGCCATCCACATCTGGGCGGACGACGACCAGGCCGCCGTGGGCGGTGACCTGTGACGTCGGTTGCTGACACGTATCTGGGCTGGGAACAGCCCCAGCATTTGGTGGGCTGCAGGCGTCCGGCGTGGGAGGTCTCCCTCCGCCGCGAAGAGGACCGGTCCCGCCGCGACCTCGGCGGCCGGTTCGGGGAGCCCCTCCGCGAGCACAAGTGCCCGGACCCGGACTGCGGACACGGCAACAGCTTCGACCGGCAGGTCGTGCGGATCGTGTGCCGGTCGTGCGGGCAGGCGCAGGTGATCACCGGGGAGGCGACCGACGACACCGGTGTCTCGGAGACCAGCACGACCCGGCTCGGGTACGGACTGCCGCCCCGGCAGGTGGCCGGGCTGCTGCTGTGGCCGACGAAGCCGTGGATGAGTGCCTTCGGGCGCGCGGACAACAACGAGCCGTACGACTTCGTCGTCACCCGCACCGGCGTCGAGCAGGTCACCAAGGACAGCGTGGTCGGGCAGCTCACCCAGGGGAGCGGGCGGCGCGGCGGAGTCGTCTGGGCGGCGCTCGCCGTACCGGACGCCAAGGGCCAGTTCGGGTACGGAGGGCCGGTCCGGTACGCGCAGTGCAGCGACGGCCGTGGCCGTGGCGGATCTCCGCTGCGGACGGTCCGATCCGGCACGCGCTGGATCGCCGACCGGCTCGCCGAGACCGACGGCACGGCAGGCGGTGGCGTGTGAGCGGCATCGAGGGGACGTGCGCGGCCGGTACTGCTGGGAAGGACACCCCGACCGGCGGCCAGCCGTCCGGGGCGACGTCCACCCACGCCGTCGTGACCGCGGTCATGCCGCACCTGGCGTACGGCGACGCGATCCACGCCGAGCTCGGCGCGTGGGAGCTGCGCCCGGAACGGATGGACGCCGGGGTGAGCACGGCCATGTCGGACGGGCAGCAGGAGTTGTTCCTGCGGATCATCTGGCCGGTCGGACACGACGACCTCGGCGAGGACGTGCGCGCGGACGGGCTGACACTCGCCTGGTCGCACATGACCGGCTGGACCGCCCACACCGCTGATGGAGAACTCCTCCTGGACGTCGACGAGTTCGCCGCGCCGTCCGTGGTCGCCGAGGCTGCGCTGCACTTGGCCGAGGACGGCCTCCACTGCGGCTGGACGCCCGGCGAGGACGCCGCCTTGTGGGAACACGCCGCCGTCGCCGACATCGCGCTCGTCCTGTTCGACGAGGGGGGCCGATGACCACGCCGACATCCGGGCGGACGCCCGGTCTGATCCTGCGGGCCCAGGACGTCATCAACGGACAGCCGCGACGGTCGCCGACCGCCGATCCGGGCCTGCAGGCGGCCGTCGCGCTGTACCGGGCGGACATGCTGCGCTGGCCGGCCACACCTAAGTGGCCGAGCTGGCTGACGCAGTCGCGGCTGCAGGTGCTTATCGGCCTCGCGCGAGGCGAGTCCACCGAGGACATCGGCCAGCGGCTGGGCGTCTCCTCCCACACGATCAAGTCGAGGCGCACGGCCATCTACCGGCACATGGGGGTGACCTCGGGGGCGCAGGCCACCGGGCTGGCCATGGCCCGTGGCTGGGTGCGCGCCGAGCACATCCTCGGCGACGGCGGTGACGCCCGATGACGCTCCTGGTCCTCGCACTGATCGTCCTCGGCATCGTGCTGGCCGTCTGGTTCGCGCTGGGCGTGCTGTGCGACCACCTGACCGCCCGCGGGGCCGTGCCCGAGCGGCTGGCCGTGCACGTCCTGCCCGGATGGCTGCCCTCCTACGTCCGCGAGGACTTGGCGAACGCCCGCCAAGACCGTGCCCATCGCGCGGACCAGCCCCGGGCCTGAGGCCCGATCTGAACTCCGGGCGGGACGTGCCCTGACAACCGTCCCGCCCGGACCCCGACACGACAAGGAACGGACGCCATGCGTCGCAAAGTAGAGCTGCAGATCATCACCGAGACCATCGAGAAGCTCATCCCTGGGGC
This sequence comes from Streptomyces graminilatus, assembly GCF_001418565.1. Taxonomy (GTDB): domain Bacteria; phylum Actinomycetota; class Actinomycetes; order Streptomycetales; family Streptomycetaceae; genus Streptomyces; species Streptomyces graminilatus. The sequence goes on from NZ_LIQQ01000225.1 coordinate 8,637, forward strand.
GATCCCGGCATGCATGAGCGTCGAGGTCAAGGAGAAGCTGTCTGTCACCGGGAGCGTCTCGAACGTCTGGACTGGCAGCCCCGCCGGACTAGCCGAGCGCATCGCTACCGCCTTGTACGGCCGCCTCGACACCACCACACCGGTCAGTCCGCTCGCCCAGGCCGAGGACGCCAAGCGTGCCCGGGACCTCGAAGGGGAGATCGGCGCGCTCATGGCCGCCGAGCGCGAGCTGACCTCGGCGCCCTGGTACCCGGTACGACCGGGCGACCTGGTCCACGCTCACTACGCCCGGGAACGGGCCGGGCATACGCCGACGCCGGCGTACGGCGAGACGTACATCATCAGCGCCGCCGCAGAGCCCGGCGGCCCGGCGGGCGGTCTGCTCGGTATGCAGTTGCTCGCCCACACCCTCCCGGACACCGTCGACGGGGTCGAGGGCCTGACGGGCTGCTTTGCCGTCGAGGCCGCCGACGACCCGATCTACGAGCTCTGGTTCGAGGTCGGGTCACATCTGCTGACGATCGTCCGGGACGGCCAGGTCGTGCACGGCGGGGGTGCGAAGTAGTGAGCGCCGTCGACAAGCACGCCGAGGCGCACCGGCTGAGGGCCGAGCAGGGGTACGGCGCGCGTCGGATCGCGGGGCGGCTGGGCATCAGCCGGTACGCGGCCGAGCGGCTCCTCGACAAGCCGCTGCCCGAGCCGGTGGCCGATGAGGTGGCCGAAGTGGCCGACCAAGAACGGCCGGTCGCCCAACCGGTGGCCGAGGTGGCTGACGAAGAACGGCCGGTGGCTGAGCCGGTGACCGAAGTGGTCGCGGTTCCGTCTGCCGCCGTACGGCGGGTGGCCGGGGTGGCTGGTCTGGTGTTCCGGCCGGTGGCCGGTGCGCCGTTGGCCCCGGCGGTGCCCTGGCTGCAGGTCGAGCTCGGCGGTCGGCCGTGGCTGCTGCGGGAGTTGCGGCGGCTGGCGTGGCTGGGTCTGCGGCTGCCGACGGTGGTCGACCTTGCCGTCCGCAGTTTCGCTGTCGCCTATCACCAGGCCATCACCACCGGCCGCCTGCAGCCCGGCCAGCGGTACGAGGTCCAGACCCACATCCGGCCCCTCCAGCACCAGGCCGCCGCCTGAACCGGGCCGCCCGCCCGACCCCTTTGCGGGGCGGGCGGCCCACCTGACCAAGCCCTACGACGTGGAGGACGGCATGGCGAAACGCGCACTGGCCGAGGTGGCCGCGATGGTGGCCGCAGCGCTGCTGCTGGTGGCCGGTTGCGGCCAGCCGCTCTCGCACCCCGTCCCGCACCCGAGTCCCAACGCGCCGCCGTGCGCGCCCAGGTAGAGGGCGGGGCCGGCCTTTGGCCGCCCGCGCTGCTGCCCGGGCTGTGGGTCGACCTCGGGGACTGGCACACGAAGCGGGCCGTGTGGCTGAGACTGCCGGCCGCCCGCTTCACCTGCCGCCACGGCTGCCCGCCCGAGGTCGCCGTGGGCGCCCACGACGTCGCCGCCTTCACCGCGTCCATCACCACCGATCACGCCCGGGCCTGCCCCGGGCCACCACAGGAGACCCTCTGATGGCTGACACGTTCACCAGACCGACCCCGGCCGATCTCGCCCCCTCCGCAGAACCGGTCCCGTACGACCGCGCCCGCTGGGAGGGCGCTGTCCTGGCCGGCAACCTCCCGTACATGGCGCGGCTGGTGGCCCTGGTCCTGGCCCACCTCGCCGGGCCGCTCGGGGAGCTGCCCGCCGGCGGCACACACAACGCCGAACGGCTGGCCGACCTGTGCCGCCTGCCGCGCAAGCAGACGCGGATCTCGCTCAACGTGCTTGAGAACACGGGGCATTTCAGGCGCCCCTCGATCCACACGTGGGAGAACCGCGACGTCCTGCGGCCGATCACGCTCACGCTGCCCTCGGCCGCCGTCCGGCAGGAGCCTCCCCATCCCGGCGGCGCGGCATGACGGGCCGTACGGACCGCCAGTTAGCGCTGCTTCCGGATGATCCGCCCCGCTGGGGCGGCCCGGACGCGGTGACCGCGGACCCGATCGTGACGTCCGGGCGCATCGAGTACACGGTGCGCTGCGACGGCCCGGGCGGCTGCGGCCACCACCACCGTCACACCGGCCCCGGCGTCCGCCGGGGGCCGTGCGGCGCCCAGTACACCGTGCCCGGCGGCCAGGCCGCCGAGGCCATCGACACCTCTTAGGACACCGTGACCCGCTCGTCCGCGCCCGCCTCCGAGCCCCGCCGCACTCGCGGCGGGGCCGGTGGGGCTGCGCCCGGGGACGAGCCGTCCTGGTACCGGCAGAAGGTGAAGGTACCCAAGCGGGTCTGGGGCGAGGGCCGGTACAGCCCGGGCGCGGTGGCCTGGCACGCGCAGATCACCGCCCTGCAGAAGCGTCCCGAGCGCTGCCGTGCCTCTGTCGACCGGCTGGCCGGGTACATGGGCGACGGCAAGCGCACCGGCGAGCGCTACCTGGCCGAGCTGTCCGCGCCCGGGCCGGACGGTGTGCCGGAACTGACCACGATCCGGCACACCGACCCGTCCGGGGACGGCGAGACCGCCGAGCGCTGCACGCGCCACGTGCGCGCCGACGAGCACTTCGCCCTGGTTCCCGTCCTCGCCGCCAAGGCTCTGCGGCACCCCCTGTTCGTCCTGTACTGCGCGCTCACCTACGCCGTCGACACGAAGACGCCCGTGACCGCGGCTGAGCTGGCCGCGCTCCTGGGCGTCACGGAGATGACCGCCCGCAGCATGACGCGCGAGCTCGACCGCCTCGGCTGGATCACCGTCCACCACCGCGCCGGCGCGCACGGCCGCCACGAGTACGACGTCCACGACCACCCCCTCCGTCCCGTCCCCAGCCCCCCGGAAGACCCGTCGTCAAATGGCGGATCGGGAGCGAGCGCAGACGGCGGATCCCTCGCGACTAAGGAAGACCCTGTACTGACTGACGATGAGAACAACACGCCCCCGGTGGGGGTGTCCGCCGTAGGCGAGCTGACCGTAAGTGTGCGCGGGCCCGGAGACGTGCTGCCGGAGACGTTCCGCTCCGCTCCCGAGCCCCGCCCGTACGGCGGGCCCGCGCTGCGCATCTCGCCGAGGGTCCGGGAGGTCCTGGCCCCGGTCGCCGATCTCCTGCCCGCCGTCAACACGTTCGTGATCCGCAAGGCATCCCGCGAGATCGGCCGTCAGCTCGACGCCGGGATCCCCTCGGACGATCTCCACGACCAGATCCTCAACCGCCGTGCCCGCACCGGCGCCGCGAACCTCCGCGACCCGGGCCGCTGGCTCCTCGGAGTCGCCCTCGCACCGTCGCCCTGCGGCCTCACCGACTGCGTCGACGGATTCATGATCCACACCGACGCGCCGTGCAAGACCTGCGCCGAACAACCCCACCGCCACCGCCGCCCAGGCGTCGCCGCCCCGGAAGCTCCCCCGGCACCAGAA